>CAZQMY010000289.1:0-7694 GCA_964594405.1 uncultured Spirochaetaceae bacterium
CGGGAAGAGCCCCTTGAACTCGGCGTAGAGCTGGGCCGCGAGGGTCTTGTTGGGCGACATCACCAGCGTCGGGCGGTTGAGGGCCTCCACCACCTTCGCGATGGTGAAGGTCTTGCCGCTGCCCGTGACGCCGAGGAGGGTCTGGTGCGGGTCGCCGCGGCGCACGCCCTCGAGGAGCTGTGCAATGGCCTCGGGCTGGTCGCCCGCGGGATCGAAGTCGCTGACCAGCTCGAAGGGGCGCTCGTCCGAGGGCGTGATGCCCTCTTCGATGATGGCTCTGCTGCTCATGTTCGTTCTCCTCGCGCTCCGGATGCCATCGCTACTCCCGCTTCCAGCGCGGCCCCTCTGGCGTGTCGACGATGGTGATCCCCTCGGCGGCGAGCTCGTCACGGATGCGATCCGCGGTCGCGAAGTCCTTGTCCGCCCTCGCCTGCTGTCGCTGGACGAGCAGCCCGTCGATGCGCGGATCGCTCGCCCACTCCTCCGCCTCCGGCTCGGCGTGCGCGAGGTCGAGACCCAGCACCTCGTCGAAGGCCAGCAACAGATCACGGCGATCGGCCGCGGTGAGCGCGTCGCTGCGGGCCACCTCCCAGACGATCGCCATGGCCTTCGGCGCGTTCAGGTCGTCCGCCATGGCGGCGCGGAAGCGCCGGCGGAAGGGGGCTTGGGCCTCGGGATCGCCCTCGCCCTTCGCCTCGCGCAGCTCCGCCGCCACCGCGACCAGGCGCGCGTAGCCCCTGGCGGCGGCCTCCATGGCCTCCGCGTTGTAGGTCTGCTGCTGCCGATAGTGGGCCTGCAGGAAGAAGTAGCGGAAGGCCAGCGCGGGGACCCCGCTCTCGACCAGTTCGCTCAGCGTTCGGACGTTGCCCCTGGACTTGCTCATCTTCTCGCCGCCGAAGTCCAGGAACTCGTTGTGCATCCAGAAGCGGACCCAGGGATGGCACCCGAATGCGCACTCGCTCTGTGCCACCTCGTTGGTGTGGTGCACTGTCGACAGGTCGATGCCGCCGGTGTGGATGTCGAAGCGCTCCCCCAGGTACTTGCTGCTCATCGCGGAGCACTCGAGGTGCCAGCCCGGGAATCCCCGGCCCCAGGGCGAGTCCCACTCCTGGAGCCGGCTGACGCCCTCCTCTGCGAACTTCCAGATCGCGAAGTCCGCGGGGTGCCGCTTGCCCACCACCGTGCCGATGCGTTGCACGGCGCCCTGGCCTTCGAGATCGAGGTGCGCCAGCTCGGCGTAGCGCGGAAACTTCGTGGTGTCGAAGTAGATGCCGTCGTCGATCCGATAGAGGTAGCCCTTCTCCTCGAGCGCGCGGGCGAGCTCGATCTGCTCCTCGATGTGCCCGGTGGCCTTGGGATTGACCTCGGGCGGCAGACAGTGGATCTGCTCGCGCTCGTCCAGCCAGATCCGATGGTAGTGATCGGCGATCTCCTCGGCCGTGCGGCCCTCCTTGCGAGCCGCCAGCTCCATCTTGTCATCGCCCTCGTCGCCGTCGCTGACCAGATGACCGACGTCGGTGATGTTGATCACGTGGGTGACCGCGTAGCCCTCGCTGATGAGGAAGCGCTTGATCAGATCGGCGGCGAGCTGCGAGCGCACATTGCCGATATGCTGGGGGCCATAGACCGTCGGGCCGCAGGTGTACATCCCCACCCGGCCCGGCTCGATGGACTCGAAGCGCTCCTTCTTTCGGCTGCGGGTGTTGTAGAAGTGGATCGCGCCCACCGCTGCACTCTCGCTCGGGGCTGATTCACCGTGACTCACGGCTGATGGCTCCTTCCGGGATGATCAGGCTCGAGTGGGACGCAGGAGCACCGTCGCCAGGCTGGCGATCCCCTCCTCGCGACCGAGCGCACCGAGATGATCGGTGCTCGTGACCTTGACGCTGATGTCCTGCAGCTCCGCCCCGAGCAGCTCCGCGAGCGAGCTGCGGATGGCCGCCTGATGGGGCGAGAGGCGCGGCGCCTGGGCGATCAGCGTGGCGTCGAGGTTGCCGAGGGTGTAGCCGCGCTCGTTCATCAGCTCGACCACGCGCGCGACGATGACCCGACTGTCGATGCCTTCGAGGGTGGGGTCCGATGAAGGGAAGAGGTGCCCGATGTCGTGCTCGGCCAGTGCCCCGAGGATGGCATTCGCGACGGCGTGCAGCAGCACGTCGCCGTCCGAGTGCCCTTCGAGGCCGCGATCGTGCGGGACCTCCACGCCGCCCAGCACCAGGCGGCGGCCGGCCTCGAGCCGGTGGGCGTCGAAGCCCTGTCCGATCCTCATTGTTCCCCCTGCTCCTCTTCGTCGGCTCTGTCATCGCGCAGCCAGCCTTCGGCGAGCTGCAGATCCTCGGGTAGCGTGATCTTGAGGTTGCGCGGGCTGCCCTCGACCAGATGGACCGGGGCCCCGAGACGCTCGACCAGCTGCGCATCGTCGGTGCCCAGGACGCCCTCGCGTCCAGCGCGCTCCAGCGCCTCCGCGAGCAGCGTGCGGCGGAAGACCTGCGGTGTCTGTGCCGCCCAGCACTCGGCGCGCGCCGGCGTCTCCTGGACGATGCCCGCGACGGCGCGCTTGATGGTGTCTCGCGCGGGAACCGCGAGCAGCGCCGCCCCGGTGCGCGCCGCGCAGGCGAGCACGGCGTCCAGCTCCGCTCGGCTCACCAGACAGCGCGCGGCATCGTGGACGCCGACGAGGTCGACATCCGGCGGCAGGGCGGCGAGGCCCGAAGCCACCGAGTCCTGCCGCTCTGCCCCGCCGGGAACAGGCTTGGCCACCTTGTCCAGGCGGCCGAGGCCGAGCGCGGCGTAGCGCTCGAAGTCATCCGCCGCGATCACGGGCTGGACGAGGTCGATGGCGGGCACTGAGACCAGGGCGTGAAGCGAGCGCTCCAGCAGGGTCTGCCCGGCGAGCGGGACGAAGGCCTTCGGAAGGTCATGGCCCAGTCGTTCCCCCCGGCCGGCGGCCACCACGATGATCGCGGTTCTCGACATGACGCGTGAGGATAGAGCGCCGCGCCAGCGCCCGCCGCCGCCTGGACGCGTGCCGCGGACACACTGCAGCGCGGCGCCGACGCGTGACGAAACGCACAGACATCGCACGCCTTGGGCGCGAAGCTGCTGCTCGGCAGCTAGAGGTGCCTTCGGGTACAGTCCCCGCCGGAGGAACCCCATGCTTCGCCTTTGCTCTTCTTCTCGAACGCGCTTCGCCCCCCTGGCCTGGATCTTCGTGCTCGCGATCGCCGCATCGATTCCCAGCCCCGCTCTCGCCGAGGGGTATCAGGACCAGCTTCCCGTGTCGACGGAAGGGGGCATGGCCGCGGAGTCGCTGATCGAGGATACGCAGCCCGGCACCCCGCTCTCGCTCGCGGAGGCCATCGCCCTCGGCCTGCAGAACAACCTCGACGTCGAGGTGAACCGCTACGCGCCCTACGTCTCGCAGATGGAGAAGGAGGGCGCGTGGGGGGCCTACGACCCGCTCTTCGATTCAGACTTCGGCTGGCGGGACAACACGCCGCCCGCTGGCGCTGCGATCTTCGACACGGAGGTCGAGCAGTTCGATGGGACCGCGGGAATCTCGGGCCTGATCCCCTACGTCGGCGCACGCGTGGGCGTCGAGTGGACCGGCAACACCCAGGAGTCACCCATCTTCTTCAGTCAGCTCAATCCACAGAACGACTCCGGTCTGAGCCTGACCGCGTCGGTCCCACTGATGCAGGGGCTGCTCTGGAGTCAGGAGTGGACGCAGATCAAGACGACGAAGCTCGGCTACCAGACCTCGCTCGAGAACTTCGAGACACAGATCATGGATACGGTGCAGTCGATCATCGGCTCCTACTGGGACCTGGTGGCGACCAAGGAGCAGCAGCGCGTGGCGGAGAAGAGCCTCGAGAGCAACGAGGCGCTGCTCGACCAGACGAAGACCCAGTATCAGGTGGGCGTCGTCTCGAAGGTCGAGGTCGTCCAGGCGGAGGCCGGCGTCGCGAACAGCGAGTTCAACCTGATCGTGGCGCAGAACAACTACCAGAACGCCCAGGACGCGCTGATCGCGGCCGTGCTGGGCGATCGGATCCGCGCCGAGACGATCCTCCGCTTCGATCCGACGGACAATCCGGAGTACCAGGCGGTCGATTCCGTCGACGTCAAACGAGCGGTGGAGACCGCCTTTGCGAAGCGTCCGGAAGTCACGTCTGCCGAGCTCGGGATCGAGCAGACGGACGTCCAGCTGCGATTCGCCAAGAACGCACGGCTGCCGAGGCTCGACCTCCAGGCGAGCTACAGGACCTACGGATACTCCGGCGATTGCACGCCATCGCAACAGCAGCCCGTATGCCCCGACATCGGCAACCGCTTTACCGATACCTTCGATCCCTATTTCGATTCCAGCGACACGTCGATCCGGGGCGTCTTCACCATCCCGATCGGCAACATCAGAGGGCGCAAGGAAGTCGTGAGGGCGCGACTCGAGAACCGGCGTGCCCGGAGTGAGCTGACGCGTCTCAAGCAGAGCATCATCGTGCGGGTCCGCTCCGCGGCGCGGGGCCTCGTGGCCTCCGCGAAGGGCGTCGAAGCGGCCGAGCGTCGACGACTCGCCGCCGCAGAGCAGCTGCGCGCCGAGAAGATCCGGCTCGAGCACGGCGAGTCGACGCCTTTCGACGTGCTGCAGCGCGAACGGGATCTCGTCGAGGCCGAGAGTCAGAAGATCACCGCGCTTCAGGCCTTCCGTAACTCACAGGTGGAGCTCGAACGGCAGCAGGGCACGATTCTCGAAAGCAGGAACATCATGATCGATCAGGTGCGCGAGCTGCGGTAGCTTCGCCGGTCGGGGGAGATCCGATGGCATTGTTCGGAGGCAAGAAGAAGGGGGGAGACGACGGCAGGGCGTCTCCGGAGCGGCCCGGCGGCTCGGGCACGGCTGCTCCGTCCAACAGCGAGGCCGCGCGCTCGCCTCAGCGGGAGACGACCGAGTCCGCGCGCAGCGAGTCGTTGATCAGCGCCACCCGGCAGAAGCTCGGCGGCGCGTCGCAGAGTACCGGGAAGCCAGTCAAGAGCCGTGGCGCGGATGCGCTGGCCAGCAAGGGGGATGCAGTGGCAACCATCGGCAAGTCGATCATCATCAAGGGCGAGCTCACCGGCGACGAGGACATCGTCATCGACGGCACCATCGAAGGTGACGTGAAGCTGCCCAGTCATCAGCTCACCATCGGCGCGCACGGCAAGGTGACCGCCGAGGTGAACGCCAAGAGCATTCAGGTGACGGGGCACGTCAAGGGCAACGTCACGGCCAGCGAGCGCGTGGAGGTCGAGGCGAGCGGCACCGTCGAGGGCGACATCAGCGCGCCACGACTGCTCATCCAGGAAGGCGCCGTCGTCAACGGGGCCATTCGCATGACGAAGGGCGAAGGCGCCAAGCCCGAGGCCAAGCCCCAGCACGGCAGCAAGGAGCCCGCGCGCAAAGCGGGCTAGCGGGGCGACGGCGGAGCCGTTGCTCGGGCGCCGGTGCCCTTCGGAACGGTCCCGATGCGCGGGGACTACTCCACCGAGTAGTTGCGCGCGTCGAGGCAGGCGCTGAAGGCCTTCTTGAAGGTCTCGATCCGCTGCTGCTGCGCGGCCGCAGCCTGGGCAGTCTCCGGATCCATGTCGGCGGAGACGGCGATCGGGATGCCCAGCGTGAGGACGATCAGCAGTGTCATGGGTCGGGCGCGCATCGATGCTCCGCTCGAGGGCGGCGCACCGGCGGGATTCCGGATCAGGCGGGCCGGGTGGATCCGCCCGACTGGTCCTCGAGCACGAGGAGCAGCGGCGAGGCGATGTAGATCGAGGAATAGGTGCCCACGATCACGCCGATCAACATCGCAAAAGCGAAGGGTCGGATGACCTCACCGCCCAGGAAGTAGAGCGAAAGCACCGTGATGAAGGTGGTGCCCGACGTCAGCAGCGTTCGCGAGAGCGTCTGGTTCACGCTCTGGTTCAGGACGTCGGGCAGATTCACCTTCGTGCGGCTCTCCATGTTCTCGCGGATGCGATCGTAGATGATGATCGTGTCATTGAGGCTGTAGCCGAGAATGGCGAGCATGGCCGCGAGGATGCGCAGGTCGAACTCCATCCCGAGGATCACGAAGATGCCGGCGGTGATCGCCAGGTCGTGGACGAGCGCCGCGACGGCACCGGGAGCGAAGCGCGAGCTGAAGCGGAAGGCCACGTAGGCCAGGACGAAGAGGCTGGCGAGACCGAGGGAGAGCAGACCGTCACGGGTGAGCTCCTCGCCCACCTTGGGGCCCACGAACTCCACGCGTTGGATCGTGACCTCTCCGAGCTGCGCCAGCGCCGCTTCGAGCTTCGCGACCTTGTCTCCCGCGGCGGTGTTGCCGCTCGCATCGGCCTGGGCGTCCTCGGACGGATCGCCGCCCTTGAACTTGATGAGGAACTCGTTCTGCGTGGTGTCGCCGAAGCGCACGACGCTCGGGTCCTCGATGTCGGGGATCGCCGCCAGCGCGTCGCGAATGGTCCCCTCGTCGGCGATTCCGGCCTCGGTGTACCTGACCTGCACCTCGTTTCCGCCCACGAAGTCGATGCCGAAGCGGACCCCGCGAACCGGGATGGCGATCAGGGAGGCCAGGATCAAGCCGGCGGAGATGAGGGCGCAGAGCTGGCGCTTGCCGATGAAGTCGATCTGGGTTCCGGGTCTGACGAGCTCGAAGGGCACCTTGGAGCCTCCTAGATGGACAGCTGCTGAATCGTCCGGTCGCCCGGATGGATCTGGAAGAGGATCCGCGTGAGCACCAGGGCCGAGTACACGCTCGTGAGGATGCCGATGGAGAGCGTGACCGCGAAGCCCTGGATCGGCCCGGTCCCGAACTCGTAGAGGATGATGGCGGTCACGAGCGTGGTGATGTTCGCGTCGAGCACCGTCCACAGCGCCTTGTCGAAGCCCGTGGCGATGGCCGCCCGCGGCGTCTTGCCCGTGCGCAGCTCCTCGCGAATGCGCTCGAAGATGATCACGTTGGCGTCTACCGCCATGCCGACGGTGAGCACGAGCCCCGCGATGCCGGGCAGCGTCAATGTCGCGCCGGCCGCGCTCATGATTCCGAAGAGCATGAAGAGGTTGCTGACCAGCGCGATCGCGGCGTAGGCACCCGCCTGTCGGTAGTAGGCGACGACGAAGACCAGCACGATCGAGAGGCCCAGGACGGACGCTCGCAGTCCGCTCTGGATGGAGTCGGCGCCCAGTGAGGGGCCCACCGTGCGCTCCTCCTCGACCACCACCGGCACGGAGAGCGCGCCGGCTCGCAGGACGACGGCGAGATCCGCCGATTCCTGTGCACTGAAGCGACCCGTGATCTGACCGCGGGTGTAGATCCGGCTCTGGATCACCGGGGCGCTGTAGACGTTGTCGTCCAGGATGATCGCCATGGGGCGGCCCTGGTTGGCCTCGGTGAGCTTGCCGAAGATCTCGCCGCCTTCGGGCGTGAACTCGAACTCCACGATGGGACGTCCCTGCCGATCGCGCCCGACGCGTGCATCCGCGAGGTAGTCCCCGGTGATGTCCGCCTTCTCCTTGACGAGGTAGGCGCCCACCACCTGATTGCTCTCGCGATCACGCTCGGTGACGATCGACTGCTCCTCCGCGCTCAGCTCTTCTTCGTCCTTGCCGAGCGCCTCCACCGTGCCTGCCTGGTCGATGACGAGCTGGAACTCGAGAAAGCCCGAGG
>CAZQMY010000290.1:0-7651 GCA_964594405.1 uncultured Spirochaetaceae bacterium
AGGCGCGACGATGGATCACATGGAGCTCGAGAAAGAACGGGGCATCACGATCACGTCGGCGGCGACGTCGGTCTCGTGGGACGGCTACTCGGTCAACGTCATCGACACGCCGGGGCACGTCGACTTCACGGTCGAGGTCGAGCGGTCGCTGCGCGTGCTCGACGGCGCGATCCTGATCCTCTGCGGCGTGGCCGGCGTGCAGTCCCAGTCCATGACCGTCGACCGCCAGATGAAGCGCTACAACGTCCCGCGCATCGCGTTCATCAACAAGCTCGACCGCTCGGGCGCCGATCCGCACAAGGTGACGACCCAGCTGCGTGAGAAGCTCGGCCACAACGCCGTGATGATGCAGCTGCCCATCGGTCTCGAGGCGGACTTCGCGGGGGTGGTGGATCTGATCACCATGAAGGCGATCCGCTTCGAGGGGGACAACGGCGAGCAGATCGTCTACGAGGACATCCCCGCGGACATGCAGGACGCGGCGGAGACCGCGCGCGAGGAGATGCTCGACGCCGTCTCGATGTTCTCCGACGACCTGATGGAGGCCATCCTCGAGGAGTCGGTCACCGAAGAGATGATCCACGACGCCGTGCGCAAGGGCACCTTGAGCATGGAGCTCACGCCCGTCTTCCTCGGCAGCGCCTACAAGAACAAGGGCGTCCAGCCGATGCTCGACGCGGGCTGTTCCTACCTGCCCTCGCCCCCGGAGATCCGCAATACGGGCGTCGATCTCTCGAACAACGAGGCCGAGGTGGTCATGAAGAGCGATCCGACGCTCCCCATGGTCTCGCTCGCCTTCAAGCTCGAGGACACCCGCTACGGGCAGCTCACCTACCTGCGCGTCTACCAGGGCACCGTCGGCAAGGGTGACACCATCTACAACTCGCGCACCAAGAAGAAGGTGAAGGTGGGCCGCCTGATCCGCATGCACGCCGACGACATGGAGGAGATCGAGCGCTCCGGGGCCGGCGACATCGTCGCCCTCTTCGGAATCGACTGCGCGTCCGGCGATACCTTCACCGATGGCAAGCTCGACGTGGCCATGAGCTCGATGCACGTGCCCGATCCCGTGATCTCGCTCTCGATCAAGCCCAAGGACCAGAAGGCCCAGGACAACATGGGCAAGGCGCTCGGCCGCTTCGTTCGCGAGGATCCGACCTTCCGAGCGGGCGTCGACCCCGAGAGCAACGAGACGGTGATCAGCGGCATGGGCGAGCTGCACCTCGAGGTGTACGTGGAGCGCATGAAGCGCGAGTACAACTGCGAGGTGGAGACGGGCCAGCCGCAGGTGGCCTACCGCGAGACGCTCACCAAGAAGACCGACTTCTCCTATACCCACAAGAAGCAGTCCGGTGGCTCGGGCCAGTACGGCAAGGTGGCGGGCTACGTCGAGCCGATCGCCGAGGGCGAAGAGGGCGATCCGAACTTCCAGTTCGTCAGTGAGATCAAGGGCGGAGCGATCCCCACCGAATACATCCCCGCGGTGGAGAAGGGCTTCCGCAGCTCGCTCGACAAGGGGCGCCTGATCGGATTCCCGGTGCTGGGCATCCGCATCGTCATCAACGACGGCGCCGCCCACAGCGTCGATTCGTCGGAGATGGCCTTCCAGGCCGCCGCGCGGGGGGCTTTCCGCTCATTCTACGGTCAGGCGAAACCCCAGGTCCTCGAGCCCATCATGAAGCTCGAGGTCGAGGGCCCTGGAGAGTTCCAGGGCGCTATCCTGAAGACCATCATGCAGCGACGTGGTCAGGTCATCGGATCCACCGAAGAAGATGGCTTCTCGCGCGTCGAATCCGAAGTGCCGCTCGCCGAGATGTTCGGCTACGCCACGGACCTGCGCTCCATGACCCAGGGCAAGGCCGAGTTCTCCATGGAATTCGCCAAGTACGCAGCGGCGCCCGCCGAAGTCCAGAAGGAACTCAAGGAGAAGTTCGCCTCCAAGATTCCGGACGACGACGACGAATGAGCCAGCAGAGCTGCGATCTCAAGGGGACGAGATGTACAGAAAGTTCGTGAATGCCAGGAGCCCGATGCGGCTGCTGGAGAAGGGCCTGCACGGCGGGCTCGGGAATGGCAATCTCGGTGCGCTGATCGCGGGCCGCGGGGTGGGGAAGAGTTCGTTCCTCGTCGGTGTCTCGCTCGACGAGCTGCTCCGCGGCGGCACCGTCCTCCACGTCACGCTGGATCAGAGCGTCTCCCACGTGCGCGACTACTACGACTCGGTCTTCGAGGCGCTCGCGAAGCAGTCGCACCTCGACGACGCCATGGAGACGCACGCAGAGATCGATGGCCGGCGACGGATCCGCGCCTACAAGGTCGACGAGTTCGGTGTCGGAAAGCTCAAGGAGGCGGTGGCTCTCGAGAGCGAGGCGGGCGCTCGCCCCACGCTGATCGTCCTCGACGGGCTCGACCCGACGCGTCTGGCACGCGAGCAGCTGGAGGACATCCGGGGAATCGCTCAGGAGCTGGATGTGGAGATCTGGTTCACCCTCGAGTCGGACGACGAGTCGGCCAGCGCCCTGCCTACCGAGGTCGCCAACCTCGAGGACCTGATGAGCGTGATCCTCGCCATGCAGCCGGATGGGGACGAGGTGACCCTTCGCGCCTTGAAGGATCACGACAACCCCGATCTCGCCAACCTGCACGTGGCGCTGGATCCGAAGACGCTGCTCCTCGTCAGGCACTGAGGCAAAGCGCGCCGGCCCCGGGGCCGGCTCCACGTCTCTCGGCACCTGGCTTCAGCGCGCCTCGCTGGGCAGCTTGCGCAGCTCGGCGAGCTTGTCACGGTACGCCGAGCGGATGGCGATGACCTCCTCGCGGCTGCAGCCCAGCTCTCGGCCGACGTTCATGATCTCGATGCTCTCGGCGCCGGAGATCACGTCGTCGACCGCCGCGACGGCAAAGAGGCAGCGGATCAGGTCGAGGCGCTCCGCGTGGCTCGCGATCCGGCCGAACTCGCGGGTCACGCTGTAGTTGTGCGTGGCACCCAGGGCATCCACCTGCGCCGCGGCGATCTCCGTGACGAGCTTCGCCTCGTCGGCTCCGAGCCCGCTCTGCAGCGTGAGCAGCCGCGCCGCCTCCTCGAGCTCGTCGGCCTCGGTGCGCAGGTCGGCTTCGGCGATTCGGGCGAGCACATAGGCGAAGGCGGCGAAGAAGCGCGCCCGGGCCGGCTCGAAGCCCTCGAGGCGCTTCTCGATCTCGCGCAGCGCGCGGCTGTCGGACGCCTGGGCGTCGTCTTCGCCAGTGAGGCCAAGGAATCGAAGCAGGGACACGTCGGGTCACTCCTTGAGGCTCGCCGGCCCCGGGGGCCGGCTGTGTTATCTTGACACGATGCAGATGACCGCCAGCGCGGGCGCCCTGGGCACCCCCCGGCCATCCGATGATACGAGCGGCGAGGCCGAGCTGCTCGCCCGGCTGCGCGCGGGCGAGGACGAGGCGTACCGCGTCCTGGTCGAGCAGAACACCGGCCAGATGCTCTCGGTGGCGCGCCGCTTCATGCGAAACGAAGACGACGCGCGCGACGCGGTGCAGGACGCCTTCTTGTCCGCCTTCAAGGCCATCGATCGCTTCGAGGGAGACGCGAAGCTCTCGACCTGGCTGCACCGGATCACCGTCAATGCGTGCCTGATGAAGCTGAGGACGCGGCGCCGCCGGCCCGAGGGCAAGATCGACGATCTGCTCCCCGGCTTCCTCGAGGACGGCCGGCTCGCGGATCCGCCGGAGGGCCCGTGGCCCGAGAACGCGCATCGGCTGCTGGAGCGCGAGGAGAGCCGTGTGCTCGTGCGCGAGGCCATCGATCGCCTGCCCGAGAAGTACCGGACCGTGCTGATGCTGCGCGACATCGACGGCTTCGATACCGCCGAGGCGGCCGAGGCATTGGGCATGACCCGGGCCGGCGTGAAGACCCGGCTGCACCGCGCGCGACTGGCGGTACGCGGTCTGCTCGACGCCCACTTCGGGGCCCCCACGCCAGCCAGCTCGGAGGGTGCCGATGAACTGTCGTGAGTTCGTCGAGTTCCTGATGTCCTATCTCGACGACGAGCTGCAGGGAGAGTCGCGCGAGGTCTTCGAGCGCCACCTAGAAGCCTGTCCGCCCTGCATGACCTACCTGCGCACCTACGAGCAGACCGTCGAGCTCGGGCGCTGCGCATGCCAGGATCCGACCGGCCCCGTCCCGGATGAAGTCCCGCGAGCGCTGATCGACGCGATCCTGGAGGCGAGGAAGGCAGCGGAGTAGGCGGGCGGTGATGGCCTCGAGGCCTCGACTGGCGTCTGCATCGATGCATGCGCACGACTCTCACCATCGACGACGATCTGTGGGAGCGGATCGTGCGAATCCGGAAGCGCATGGATCAGTCGCTCAGGCAGGTGATCCACGAAGCGCTTCGTGAGGGGCTGGCCATCGGGCTCGGTCTCGAGCTCGCCCCCGGCCATGGCGACTTCGTGCGCTTCGCCGGCCTTCGCGGGCTGGACCCACTCGGTCGGACCCGGATCGAGAAGGCTCGCTCCGCCCCGGGCTCTCAGCGTCGCCAGGCCAGCACGCGCTCGAAGAGTCTGGCCACGCCTGGCGAGAGCCGCGTCCGCATGTAGGCGTTGCCCACCTGGCGGATCGCGTCCGCGCGCGTGGGGTAGGGGTGGATGACGCCGGTGAGGCCGCCGAGGCCGACGCCACCCGCCATCGCCACGCTGATCTCGCTGATCAGGTCGCCGGCGTCGCGCCCCACGATGGTGGCGCCGAGGATGCGGTCCTTGCCCGTCGCGGTGTGGACCTTGACGAAGCCGCCGTCACGTCCCTCGGCGATGGCCCGATCCACATCGGCGAAGGCGTGCGTGTAGGTGTCGATGGCGATGCCCCTCGCCTCGGCTTCATGGGGGTAGAGACCGACGTGCGCGATCTCCGGAGCCGTGTAGGTGCACCAGGGGATGGTGAGCGCGCTGAGCTTCTTGCGGCCGAAGAAGAGAGCGTTCTGGATCACGATGCGCGCGGCGAACTCGGCGGCGTGCGTGAACTTGTGGGCCATGCAGACGTCGCCGGCCGCGAAGATGCGACGGCCCGTGGTGCGCATGTGGTCGTCGACCCGGATGCCCCTCTGCGGGTCGTACTCGACGCCGACCTGCTCGAGGCCGAGGCCGTCGACGTTGGGAGCCCGGCCGACGGCGACGAGCAGTCGATCGAAGGGCACCTTTTCGATCGCGTTTCCCTCGAACGCACTTGCCTCGATCGCATCACCGACGTCCGAGCTCGCCGGCTCGAGGGTCGCCTCCCCCGGCTGTAGGCGGGCGACTCGCATGCCGAGGCGGATGTCGACGCCGTCTTCGGCCAGCGCCTGCCGGAGCAGAGCCGCCGCATCGGCGTCTTCGCGGGCGAGGAATTGATCTCCCTTCTCCACCACCGTCACCTTCGAGCCGAATCGCGCGAAGGCCTGGGCGAGCTCGGCGCCGATCGGGCCACCGCCCAGAATGAGCAGCCGCTCGGGCAGCGCCTCGAGATCGAAGATGCTCTCGTTGGTCAGAACCTCGACTTCCTCGATCCCGGGGATCGGCGGGACGTAGGCTCTCGCGCCCGTGGCCACCACGGCGTTCTTGTACTCGAGGTGGCGACCGTCGACCTCGATTCCGCCCTCGCCCGTGAAGCGCGCAGAGCCGAGGTAGACGTCGACACCGAGGTCATCGCGAAAGCGCTTCACGGAGTCCATCGGGCTGATGCGGGCGCGGACCTCGCGCATGCGCCTCATGATGGCGGGGAAGTCCGCCTCGATCGCGCCGCCGATCCGGATGCCCATCTCATCGGCGCGCCTGGCCTCCGCGATGGCATGCGCCGAGCTGATCAGCGCCTTCGAGGGCACGCAGCCGACGTTCAGGCAATCGCCGCCGAGGTGTGCCCGCTCGATCAGGGCGACACGGGCTCCGAGGCCCGCCGCGCCCGCAGCGGTCACGAGCCCGGCCGTGCCGGCGCCGATCACCACGAGGTTGTAGCGGCCTTCGGGCGTCGGGTTCTGGTGATCGGCGGGGGAGACGTTCGCGAGGAGCGCTCGATCGGCTTCGTCGTGTGAGAGCATCGTGATGGGATCCTGGCTGAGGCTACGAATTCAAGGGCTTCTCACTGCCAGAGGGCGAGGCGGGGGCGAGCTCGGCGTTGGCGGCTTCATCCCCGGCTCCTGCTTCGGCCAGCGCCCGACGCGCGACGCGTGTCACAACAGTCGTGACCGCGATGGTCGCGACGAGTCCCACGCCGGTGAGGATCTGTTGGGCGAGGCCGCCGTCAGGCGTGGCTCCTGCGGCCAACGCCGCGACGTCGCCGATCACGCGCCCGTAGTAGACGTAGAGGATCGTGCCGGGCAGCATCCCGATGCTGGCGAGCATGTAGTCGCGAAAGCCCACCTTGGTGAGGCCGAGCGCGTAGTTGATGAAGTTGAAGGGGAAGATCGGCGAGAGGCGGAGAAGGAAGGTGATCTTGAGGCCATCGCGCGCGACGGCCCGGTCGACCGCGGAGAAGCGCGGATTGCTCCGGATCCGCGCTTCGATGGATTCACGCGCGAGATAGCGGGCGATCAGGAAGGCCAGCCCCGAGCCGAGGGTCGCCGCGATGAAGACGAGGACTGTGCCCTCCACCAGGCCGAAGATGGCGCCGCCCGCCAGCGTGAGCAGCGCGCCCGGCACGAAGAGCACGGCCGCCAGCACGTAGGCGATCACGAAGATCAGTGGCCCCCAGTAGCCGAGCGAGGCGATCCACTCCGCGAACTCGGGCAGCAGTCCCCCGGCGCTGCGCGCCAGGGCCACCAGCGCGACCAGGGCCAGCAGACCGACGACCCACTTGAGCAGCTGCGGGCCTCGATTCATCGCAGCGCACCCCCGCAGCTCGAGCCCGCGCCCGCCGTGCAGCCGAAGCAGTGATCGGCGGTGCCGATCGGCCTCGGGGCCAGCTCGTCCAGGCGCTCGACGTCATGGATGGTCTTCGCCGCTGCGCGCGAAGGGAGATCGAGGGCTTGATTGAAGTCGCAGTCGTAGATCCGTCCGGCGTGGTCCACGCTGATCTGCGTCCTGCACATCAGCTCGGGCACGGTCGCTGGATTGAAGTGCGTGCGCAGCAGCTTCGCGTAAGCATCAGCCTCCCCGCTGCGTTCGAGCGCGCGGGCGAAGCGCTTGATGGGCATGTTGGTGATGGTGAGCAGCGCGTCGAAGCGGATGCCATGGCGGGAGGCGAGCTCTGCTCGATAGGTCGACTCGAGCTCGGTCTGCGACGGAGGCAGGAAGGGGCCGGTGGGGTTGTAGACGAGATCGAGGATCAGACCTCCATGGTCGCGTCCCTCGTGCGCGCCGTAGCCCAGGGCGTTGAGGCGCCGCAGAGCCTCGATGCTCGAGTCGAAGACGCCTCGTCCGCGCTGTCCCTCCACGTTCTCGGCCTCGTAGCATGGGAGCGAGGCGATCACGCGCACACCGTGCTCGGCGAGGAAGTCGGGCGTGTCCTCCTGTCCGGGCTCGAAGAAGACCGTGAGGTTGCAGCGATCGATCACGTCGAGCCCGAGGCCCCGCGCGCGCTCGACCAGGAAGCGGAATTCGGGATGGAGCTCGGGCGCACCGCCCGTGAGATCCAGGCAGCGCACGCCCGGGCTCCGCTCGAGCAGCCAGACGATGCGGTCGCAGTCCATGT
>CAZQMY010000291.1:0-7640 GCA_964594405.1 uncultured Spirochaetaceae bacterium
CCCCCGAGAAGCCCCTCTACATCCCGAAGCGTGGCCCAGTATGCCCATCCTGGAGGCGGAAGACACCCCGCCCTCCGCTGCGCCGTGACTCACTGCGCGCGCGGTCCGCCCGTGGCCTTCGCCTCGAGCTGCTGGACGAGCCCGGTCAGCCGCGGAGAAGGCGGGACGAGTCGCTGGAGCGCGCGTGCCTGCTCGAGCGCTTCTCGCCAGCGCTGCTGACCGGCGTAGAAGCTCACGAGGGCGTAGACGAAGTCGGGGTTCGTGGGCTCGAGGTCGCGGGCCCGGCGCAGCGGTCGCTCCCCCTCGTCTCCGCCGCCGAGCTGCATACGCGCGAGGCCCAGGTTGTAGTGGACCCGCGCACGCTCCGGCATCAGGCGCGCGGCCTCGGCGAGGGAGGGCAGCGCGTCGGCGAGTCGCCCCTGCTCGGCGATCAGCAGGCCCAGCGAGTAGTGGAGCTCGCCCTCGGCTGGCAGATGTGCGAGGCCATCGCGCAGCACGGCTTCGGCTGCGCCCCTTCGCCCCGCGGCGCTGAGCAGCTGGGCGAGATTGGCATAGCCGGGCAGCTGCAGCGGATCCATGGCGATCGACTTTCGATAGCGGCGCTCGGCGGCTTCGGTGCGCCCGAGCGCGCTCTCCAGGATCGCGAGGTTGAGCTGGCTCTCCACCCTGTCGGCCGAGGCGAGCTGCGCGGCTCGATACTCGGCCAGCGCACGGTCGAGCGCTTCCGCGATCCCCTCGCCGGCGGGCGTCGTGCGCAGCGGAGCGATGCTTCGCGCGGCCTCGATCCTCACGGCGCGCAGCGGATCCGTGAGCAGCGGAGCGGCGAGCGCCGCCTGATCGGAGGGCGGCTGGCTCCGGAGCGCACGCGCGGCGCCCAGGCGCACCAACCCGTCGTCGTCGCTCGCGGCCCGAGCCAGAGTCTCCGCATCCGGCCCACCGCCCAGGCCCAGCTCCGCCAGCGCGCTGGCCCGAACGATGCCAGCTGCCGTCTCGTCCATGGCCAGCTCGCGCAGCGCACCGCCCGCCGATGCATCGCCGCGCCGCGATGCGAAGAAGGCCTTCGCGAACTCGGCCCCGCGGCTGCGCGTGCTCCCATGCCACTCCTCGACACGATCCGCCGCCCAGCGGCTGCTCCGATCGACGTGACACTCGTTGCAGGCGTTGCGTACACCGAGCAGATGCGAGAGGTCCGGCCTCGGCACGCGCAGGCTGTGGTCGCGGCGGGGATCGACCACCATGTAGGTTCGGGCCGGCATGTGGCACGCGACGCAGCGCGCAGACGCATCTGTGGATGGATGGTGATGGTGCTCGGTCACGTCGTAGCGGCGGGCGCTGAGCGTCGGGAATCGCGCGGGCGGCTCGGGGCCGTGGCAGCGGGTGCAGAGGGCGTCGCCCTCCGCCAGCAGCTGCGCGCCGTGCGGGTCGTGGCAGTCGAGGCATCCGACGCCCATCGCGTGCATCCGGCTCTGCACGAACGAGCCGTAGACAAAGACCTCTTCCCTGACCTGGCCGTCGACCTCGTAGAGGCCGGGATCGAGGAGCGCGGGAACGTGATCCTCGAGCAACGGACGACCGTGCCTGTGCTGTGGCCCGGCTCGAGCCGCACGCGCATGGCATCTCGCGCAGGCCTCGACCTGCCGGCGCGAGTCGCGCCACAGCGCTGACTCGACCACGAGGCCGCGGTCGCCGCCGGAGGGCCGGTCCGCGCTCGAGCTGGCCCACTCTGCATGGCGTCCGCCCGGGCCATGACACGCCTGGCAGCCGACGTTCATCTCGCTCCAGGTGGTCGCGTACGTATCGCTCGCCTCGTCGTAGCGCTTGCGCAGATCCGTCGAGTGGCATTCCGCGCACATCAGGTTCCAGCGCTGATACCGACCCGTCCAGTGGAGCGAATCCCCCGGCTCGATCCGATCGTCGGGGTAGAGATCGAACCAGCGCTTCGCCTCGACGTCCCAGGCCACCGAGAAGGCCTGCAATCGTCCGCCAGGAAGCGGGACCAGGTATTGCTGGAGCGGCTCGATGCCGAAGGTATGCGTGATCTCGAAGTCGGCGCGCTCGCCGTCCGGCCCGCGCGCGTTCACGAAGTATCCACCCTCGCGACGGAAGAAGCGAACATCGAGGTCGTCATTGGCGAAGCGGGCGTCGTCGAAGTCGCCCAGGACCGAGTCGGCGCTCGCGCGCATCATGGCCTTCGCATGGTGCGAGCCCGACCACCTCGCCGCCTCCGCCGGATGACACGAAACGCACCGCCGGTCGTCGACGAAGGGGATGCCCGCGGCCCCCGCGCCGCGGCGCAGGGGCGGCGCCGCGGCCCTGGGCTCGGGCGGAGCCTCGGCGGGCGCCGCGGCGGCCGGCCCGTATGGACCGACGAAGAGGGCGAGCGCCATCATCGTGAGAGCGAAGAGGAAGGGGCGGAAGCGGGTCGGGATCACCACCGGCGGATGATAACGGCCCCCATGCGAGCCATGCACCTCCGGCTCAGTCGAGGCGCGGCGGCGGCGCCCCCACGGCCTTCGCGGCGCCCTCGGGCCGGTAGCCGAGGATGAACGAGCGGACGCGATCGCGGTCGGGCCCCTCGCGCATGCGGTCGCCGAGATCGAGGAAGGCGTCCCATGCCTGCTCGTTGCTCGCGCCGTCGAACTCCATGCGATAGACGGCGGCCATCATGCCCGATCGAACCACGCCGTACTCGCAGTGCACCAGCACGGGGTGCGCGGCGGGATCGGCCATCAGCCGCAGGAAGGCCGTCCGCACCTGGTCGCTCGGCGGATGCGCCGTGTGCATCGGCAGATCGTGGAAGCCCACACCCGCGGCCTCGAGCACCGCCGCCTGGCGGGCGTGCCAATCGCCGCGGGCGTTCTCCCCGACGTCGCGGACGTTCACCACCGTACGGATTCCGTAGTCGGCCACGACCTCGGCGAGCTGCTCCGGCGGCAGCGTCGCGCTTCGATAGAGGACACCCGCGGCCACGGTCCGGAAGTGCTTCGGAGACAGGCGATGGTTCACGACCAGCGCCGCAGCCACGACGAGGGCTGCTACGAGGGCGATCAGGGACCACTTGAGCGCGGGCTTCATGAGCTCCCCCACCTCGCTCGGTTCGAAGCGAGGACCGGTGCGAGTCGGCAATCGTCGCATAGACGCTCCGCTCGCGAATCGGCACATCGCCGTACCCGATGATGGCCCCTATTCCCGAGCCTCGGATCCGGGGCGCGCGACGGTCGGGATCAGATACTTCAAGGGAGGCATCTCGATCCGAACACTCGCTCCGGGCTCGAGCGCGGATCGGAACCTTCGCTTGGCGCCGGTCTGCGGATCCCAGAGCGTCTGCGACTCGGCAGAATGGAGCGAGATGGCCGCCGCATGCTGCGGCCGCTCGTCGGATGGACAGCGAGTGGCCCGCTCCTATCCGAAGGCACCCTTGTCCTTCAGCTCGGCGATCTTCGCATCGTCGTAGCCCAGCAGCCTCTCGAGGGTCTCCCGGGTGTGCTCGCCCACCGTCGGCGCCTTGCTGGGCACCGGAAGCACCTCGCCGATGAACTTGACGGGGAAGGGCAGCATATCGGCCCCGTGCTCCTCGTGGCCGTAGAGCGGAAAGCGATCCCTGAACTGAGGATCGTCCGCGAGCGTCTTCGGCGTGTTGCACGGGGCAACGGGGAAGTTCTGCTCGTCGCCGAGCCGGATCCACTCCTCCGATGTCTTGCCCTTGAAGATCTCTCGGAGCTCGCGCTGCATCTCCTTGTTGTGTCTCGCGTGGTCGGCGAATCTGGAGCCCGGCCACTTCTCGAACAAATCGGTGCGGCCGACGCACTCGCAGAAGTTCTTCCAGAACGCCTGCTCCGAGGCCATGAAGAGGATGTGGCCATCGGAAGACTCGTAGATCTGATAGCGGACCCCCTCCCGCATGCCCTTCGTCCCCGGCTCGCGGCGCTCGTAGTCGTCGGCCTTGTTGCCCGTCACGACGTCCTCGGGTCGCTCGTAGGCCATCCAGGACTCACTGCGATACCAATCCATGTACGCGGCCGCATCGGACTGGCCGATCTCGAGCATGCAGCCCTCACCGGTGGAGCGGGCGCGAATCACGCCGGCGAGGATGCCGAGCGCACCGAACATCGGGCCCGCATGCATGCCCACGGAAGCGTGCTCGGGGATGTAGCAGAAGCCCTCGTCGTCGTAGGCGGGGCCCACGATGCCCGCCCAGGTGTCGAAGGCGATGCCGTGCGCGGGCAGGGTCTGGTAGGGACCGGTCATGCCGTAGCCCGAGATGTTGCAGAAGACGATCTTCGGGTTGACCTTCTTCAGAGCCTCGTAGCCGAGACCGCGGCGCTCGAGGGAGCCGGGCCGCATGGCCTCGACCACCACATCGGCATCCTTCACCAGCTCCTTGTAGATCTCGACACCCTCGGTGGTTCGCAGGTCGAGAGTGATGCCCTTCTTGCCCCGATTGATGTGGTAGTGCAGCAGCGAGACTCCCTCGATGATCGGCCAGGTCATCTCACGCACGTAATCGCCAGCCGGCGACTCGACCTTGATGACATCTGCGCCGAGGTCGGCCAGATGGGTCGTGATCGCGGCGGGACCGAGCAGCGAGCTCTCGATGACGCGTACACCGGCGAGCGGCGCGTTGGACGGCGTGGGGGACATGATCGAACCTCTCGGGTTTCGGATGCGCCTGGCGAGGGGCGAGGCGATGACCTCGGATACGGCCCGAGCGGGGCTCACCGCGGTCCTCCGACGCTCGCGACCCGCGTCGGGTCGGGGATCCCGGGCTGCAGGGAGCGCCGGGCAGCGCAACGTACACCCGACCCGTTGGCCCTACAACCCGACGCGGGCGGCTCGGGCGGGCTAGTCTTTGCATTCGCACTTTACCCGGCGACTCGGATTGCGCGACGATGGGCACGACGAATCGATCGGTCGCGGGCTCACCGCGCAGCCCCATCGCAACTCACGCCCGATCGGGCACAGACGGCTTGGGAATGTCCAGATGATGAACCTCGCGAGGCCCCTCGGCGCCTTCGCCATCGTGACCGCAACTCTCCTCAGTGGCTGTGCGATCAACCCCGTCAGCGGGCGACCCGAGGCCGTGCTCACCACCGTGGAAGGCGAGATCGAGCAAGGGCGAAAGGCAGCGGCGGAGGTCGAGAGGCAGATGGGCTTCGTGGACGACGCCGGGCTCGCCCGCTACGTGGACGAGATCGGGCAACGCCTCGCTGCCCTCTCCCAGCGCCCCGAGCTCGATCACGAATTCCACGTGGTCGACTCGCCCGTTCCCAACGCCTTCGCCCTCCCGGGTGGCTTCGTGTATGTCACGCGCGGTCTCCTGGTGCTGACCAACGACGAGGCCGAGCTCGTCAACGTGATCGGTCACGAGATCGGCCACGTCGCCGCCCGTCACTCGGTGAGTCGACAGACGGCGAGCGCGCCGCTGGTACCGTTGCGCATCCTCACCGGCATCGGCGGGGCGGCGGCTTCGATCGTCGCGCCGCGGGTGGGCACTCTGATCGCCGGGACGGGCCAGCTCCCGGGCGCCATCGCCCTCGCGGCCTACAGCCGCGAGCAGGAGCGAGAGGCCGACGAGCTGGGCCAGCAGTACGCGGCGAGCGCCGGCTGGGACCCGATGGGCATGTCGACCTTCATGAAGACCCTCGCGCGCGAGGTGGAGCTGACCGGTCACGATCCATCACGCCGCAGCTTCTTCGATTCGCATCCCACCAGTCCCGACCGGGCCCGCGACACCCGACGCTTCGCAGAGGGTCTCGAGGTCGCGATCCCGGCACCCATCGCCGGGGATCGGGCTGCGTATCTCGAGAAGCTCGTGGGGCTCGTCATCGGAGACGACGGGAAGGGCGGCGTCTTCATCGGGTCGCGCTTCATCCACCCGGAGATGGGCTTCGCCATGGACTTCCCCGCCGAGTGGGAGCACACGAACATGCCGGATCGCGTCGTATCCAGGACCAGGGACGGCAGGAGCGCGGTCGTGCTCTTCGTGGAGGCCGAGGGCGACGATCCGGCCGGGGTCGCTGACCGCTTCGCCCGCGAGAATCGGATGCCGAGCCCCCCCCGCGCCGTTGCCATCGGCGGGCTCTCGGCGCGCGAAGGCAGCTTCGAGACGGGTCGACGGCGAGACCGGACGCTGGTGCGCGTCACCTTCATCGCGTGCGGCGGGCTCATCTATCGCATAGCCGGCATCACGCCGAGCGATCAAGCCGCCAGCATCGAGCCGCTGCTGAAGGCGGCGGCGCACAGCTTTCGCGTCCCGACCCGGGCCGAGCGCGACGAGGTGATGGTGCGTGAGCTGCGGGTCGCCACAGCGGCCGCAGGCGAGAGCATCGAGGCACTCCAGAGGCGCACTCGGAGCGTATGGGAGCCCCAGGAGTTCGCCGTGGCCAACGGGCTCGACGCGGAGCACGTCTTCGCGGGAGGCGAGCTCGTGAGGATCGCGTTCGCCCGCCCCTATGTCCCGACGGCTCGGCCCTCCGGCGATGCCGCCGGCGGCGAGCCCTCCAAGTGAAATCTGGCCGCCCACCCGCGGCCCAGGAGATCGGAGCCCATATGCCCTCCAGCACGCAAGCCAGCTTCTTCGACGAGCTCAAGGTATCCCTGAGCATCCTGCGCCAGGCAGGCCTGCTCTCGCCGGGGTTCATCCTCGGCATGGGAAGGGCGATCGTCAGCGAGGGGCCGTGTACGGGCCTCGGCGTCGCCGCAGCCGCCCTGCGCAATCCAGCGGAGATCGGACTGATCGACGAGCGCGGCCACATGACCTGGTCGCAGCTCCAACGAAGCATCCACTGCATCGCCACAGGCCTGCGCGAGGTGGGCGTCGGCCCGGGGACCAACGTCGCGATCCTGTGTCGCAACCACCGCGGCTTCGTCCAGGCCACCTGTGCCGTGAGTCGACTCGGTGCGGACGCGCTCTTCATGAACACCGGCTTCGCCGGGCCACAGCTCCGCGAAGTGCTCGACCGCGAGGACGCGACGTCGGTGATCTACGACGAGGAGTTCTCGGACATCGTGCGCGAGGGCGGCGGGGACCGGCCACGCTTCCTCGCCTGGCATGAAGGCCCGAGCGACGTCCCCACCCTCGACGACCTGGCGAGCAACTACGCGCCCGGCGACCTCCCGAAGCCGAAGAAGATGGGCGGCGTCACGATCCTCACCTCCGGCACCACGGGCACGCCCAAAGGCGCGCGCCGCAGCTCCTCCGCCGCCGGTCCGCGCAGCGTCATCGGCGTCCTCGAGGCCATGCCGGTGAAGGCAGGCAGCCGCACCTTCATCGTGGCGCCGGCCTTCCACGCCTGGGGCCTCACGCAGCTGAACATCGCCATGCTCTTCGGCTCCCCGGTGATCCTCGAGCGGCGCTTCGACCCCGAGTCCACGCTGGCGGTCATCGAGAAGCACCGGGCCCAGTACGTCGCGGTGGTCCCGGTGATGCTCCAGCGCATCTTGAATCTCGGTGATGACGTCTGCCGCAAGTACGACACCAGCAGCCTCGAGCTCACCCTCGCCAGTGGGTCGGCTCTCCCCGGAGAGCTGGCGCTGCGCTGGATGGACACCTTCGGAGACAATCTCGTCAACTTCTACGGCTCCACCGAGGTCGCGCAGGCGAGCATCGCAGGCCCCGAGGATCTCCGCGCCGCGCCCGG
>CAZQMY010000292.1:0-7628 GCA_964594405.1 uncultured Spirochaetaceae bacterium
CGCGGTCTTCAGCACATGGAGATCGAGACCACCACCCACGACGCGTTGGTCCGCGCGCTCGCGGCCGCGCGCACCCACGAGAACGCCCTCGCCCCGCTCGCCGACCAGCTCTCGGAGTGGATGAAGGCGCGCTGGCGCGTGATGATCACGGCCAGCTCGCTCTCCGCCGCCGAGCGACTCCGAGAGCTGCTCACCACCCACTACGGCCTCGAGACCAGGACCATCAGCGATCCGCGCCCCGCCTGGCACTGGTCCCTGCCCGGCCGAATCGAGATTCGCGTCGCCGAGCTCTCCGAGGGCTTCTCCCTCCCCATGGAGCGCCTCGCGGTGGTGACCGAGGAGGAGATCTTCGGCAAGCGTCAGAGGCGCAGGCGGCGCAAGACCTGGGAGGCCGGCACGAACGTCGAGGGGCTCGCACAGCTCTCCCCCGGTGACTACCTGGTGCACGTCGATCACGGCATCGGCATCTATCGTGGGCTCACCGAGCTGCGCGCCGGCCAGGTGGAGAGCGAGCTGCTCTGCATCGAGTACGCGGGTGGCGACAAGCTCTTCCTGCCCGTGCATCGGCTGGGCGGGGTCCAGCGCTACGGGCAGTTCGAGGGGGCGACGCCGAGGCTCGATCGCCTGGGCGGTGAGACCTGGGAGAAGGCCAAGAAGAAGGTCAAGAAGAGCCTTCGCAACATGGCGGGTGAGCTGCTCAGCCTCCACGCCGCCCGCGAGGTCGCGCAGGGCTTTCCCTTCTCGCCACGCGACGCCTACTTCGAGGAGTTCGAGGGCACCTTCGGCTTCGAGGAGACGCCCGACCAGGCATCCGCCATCGAGGACGTGCTCGGCGACATGCAGAATCCGAAGCCCATGGATCGCCTGGTCTGTGGCGACGTCGGCTACGGGAAGACCGAGGTCGCCATCCGCGCCGCTTTTCGTGCCGCGCTGGACGGCAAGCAGGTGGCGGTGCTGGTCCCCACCACGGTGCTCTGCCAGCAGCACTTCGAGAACTTCGAGAAGCGCTTCGCCGGCTATCCGATCCGCGTCGAGATGCTCTCGCGCTTCTGCACGCCCCGGCAGGGGCGCGAGACCCTCGAGGGCCTGAGCAGCGGCGCCGTGGACGTCGTGGTGGCCACGCACCGCATCCTCCACAAGTCCGTGCAGTTCCGTGACCTCGGTCTGCTCGTCGTCGACGAGGAGCAGCGCTTCGGCGTCGCCCACAAGGAGCGGATCAAGAAGCTGAAGAAGACCGTCGACGTCCTGACGCTCACCGCCACGCCCATTCCCCGAACGCTGCAGATGGCCTTCACGGGCATCCGCGACCTCTCGGTGATCGACACGCCCCCGGTCGACCGCATGGCGGTCAGGACGCAGATCTGCCGCAGCAGCGAGTCGCTGATCCGCGAGGCGATCCTGCGCGAGCTGCGCCGGGGCGGGCAGTGCTTCTTCCTCCACAATCGCGTACGCAGCATCGAGAGCGTGGCCGAGATGCTCGAGCGCGTGGTCCCGGAGGCGAAGACCCTCATCGCGCACGGCCAGATGAAGGAGCACGAGCTCGAGGACCGCATGCACGCGTTCATGCGCGGCGACGCCGACGTCCTGCTCTGCACCACGATCATCGAGAGCGGCCTCGACATCCCGCGCGCGAACACCATTCTCATCAACCGCGCCGACACGCTCGGGCTGGCGCAGATGTACCAGCTGCGTGGCCGGGTCGGGCGCAGCACCCATCGCGCCTATGCGTACTTCCTGATCCCGGCGCCCATGGGCCAGCTCTCCGGCGACGCGCAGCGCCGTCTCGAAGCCATCCAGGACCTGACCGAGCTGGGCAGCGGATTCCGACTGGCGAACATGGACCTCGAGATCCGCGGCGCGGGTGATCTGCTCGGGAGTGAGCAGTCCGGCAACCTGCGGGCGGTGGGCTACGAGACCTACATGGAGATGCTCGAGGAGACCGTCGAAGAGCTTCGCGGCAACGTCCACGAAAACGTCATCGATCCCGAGATCCGATTGCCGATCGTCGCGCGGCTGCCCGACGACTACGTGCCCGAGGTCAGCCAGCGCCTGGTGCACTACAAGCGCCTGTCGAGCGCACGGGACGAGAGCGAGGTGGCGCACATCCGTGACGAGCTGCTCGACCGCTACGGGCCCCTCCCCGGTGACGCGACGAACCTCCTGGAGGTGATCCGCCTCAAGATCCTCGCGCGCAGGCTCGGCATCACCGAGATCGGGATGGCGCGCGGAGAGCTGATCCTCCAGGTGGCGCAGAGCAGCCAGATCGACCCGAGCCGCCTCGTGCAGCTGCTCACGAGCGCGGGCTCCGGCATCCGCGTCACACCCGACCACAAGATCTTCGCCGCCGCCCCCGGCATCGAAGGCGGTCCAGAGGCGATCTTCGAAGCGGCTCGAACGACGCTGGCCCGCCTCTCCTGATCGAACGCACCGGCCGTACGAATGGGTTCGCCACCGTACGCAGATCGACATCGAGAACGGAGCCTTCCGGATCTCGCCGCGATCAGGGCATCTTCAAGATGGCACGCGGCTTGCGATGTGAATTGCGCAAGATGACCGAACGCGTTGGTGGGGTGAAGTAGGCAGGGCGGCCGCGGGAGAGCTCGCAGGAGCGTAGATGCCGGCGATCAAATGGGGGGGTGGCCGACATCGACAAGCGCACGAGATCTCTCGCGGCCGCCTCATTGCCTCCACACGAGAGCTCCGATGGACTCCCCGCTGCGCCCGGGCGAGAAGAGGGAGGCGATGCTCGCCCGGCCACCGAGATGCATCGGGTCGACACACCAACGTGACCTCGGACCCGACCCACACGACCGCCAGCACGCCGGACGATCGTGACATCTCGATTCCGCTCTGCTAATCGATGTGGACGGGCGGCCCTCGCACGGTCGCTCGAGCCCGAAGCGCGACCGAGAAACTCGCCCCCGCGATGCGCCCACACGCCATCGGCACCCTGGCCGAGATGTCGTCCGAGACTGCGAGAGCACCGAGGCAGCTGATCGTCATCGATCAGAACCTGAAGGATCTGGTCGGTCACCACTTCGAATACGATCGCTCCGTCTCCGCCGCGGCCCGGCGCGAGGGCCTCTCCTGCAGCGTCCTCTGTGCGAAGGGCGCGGAGCTGCCGGAGATCGAAGGCCTTCGGGTGGTGCCGGTCTTCAGCGCCGACATCTGGTCGGTGAAGGAAGGGCTCGAGCAGGGCAGCGGCTATCACTCGCCCGAGAACATCCGACACCAGAGCGCCGTCTTCGCGCGCGACGCGCTCGGCTGGTTCCGGCGCCATCGGCTCCGCGCGGGCGATGTCGTCTTCGCCCACATGCTCACCCGCACGCAGCTGCCCGGCATGGTCGAGGTGATCCGACGCCTGCGCGGCTCCGGCGCCCGCTTCGTGCTGATGCTGCGCTACGACCGCGGGCTCTACGACGACGCCATCTGCGCGCGCGCCTTCCGGGCACTGGAGAAGCTGGCGCGCAAGGCCGACGTCTCCCTGTGCACGGACAGTCATCGGCTGGCACGCGAGCACGGCTCGCTCACCACGCTGCCCTTCGACGTCTATCCGATCCCGCACACCGACCTCCCGATGGTCGACAGACCCGAGTCCGGACCACGCCCCGCCGGCGCACCGCTGCGGGTCGTGAGCCTGGGCAATGCGCGGGGCGAGAAGGGCTTCGGCGAGATCCTCGAAGCCATCACGATCGCGGAACGACGGGGCGTGGACCATCGCTTCCGCTTCGTTCTGCAGGCCAATGATCCAAGCGCCGACGTCGCCGACAGCGTCGAGTCGTTCGACCTCGCGTCGCACCCCTCGACGGAGTTCATCAACGAGGCCCTCGACACCGCGGACTACTACGCACTGCTCGGCTCGGCGGACATCATCCTGCTCCCCTATCACCGCGCCATCTATCACGCGCGGACCTCGGGCGTCTTCCTCGAGGCGGTGGCCGCGGGCAAGCCGGTGGTCTGCACCTCGGATACGTGGATGGGCGAGCTGCTCGGGCTGCACGGCAATGGCCTCTGCTGCAGCGATGGCTCGGCGGCGGACCTCCTCGTCCGGCTGCTCGAGATCGCGGACGACTACGACGCCTTCACCGCACGCGCACGCGCGGCGCGCGAGGACTTCGCCGCGCGCCACACCGCGGACGTGCTCGTCGCCCACCTGCTCGGTCGCGACGCCCCGAGCGTCGAGCCGCCGAGGGGCTCGCGCGCGGTGGTCCTCTTTCCATGGGGCAACGGGCTGGAGGTGAGCAGCGGAGCGACGGTGCGACTCTCGCTCCTCACGCGCTACCTCGAGCGCCATTTCGACGAGATCCGCGTGCTCCACATGGATCCCAGGCGAGGACGGCTCTCGTCGCGGACCTCGGTCGAGGGCTTCGACATCACGGGCTGGGAGAAGGGCTGGCTCCAGCGCTGGCTCGATCGGCTGAACCGCTTCGTCTTCCATGCCGAGCCGGGCCAGCTCTACCACCTCTGGCATCACCTCTGGCCGCGCCTGGATCACGCCTTCCACCTCAAGGTGAGGGAGATGGTGGGATGGGCGGACGACATCTACCTCGAGTACACCTATTTCGCCCCGGTGGTCGAGAGGGCGTGCCGGGAGCTCGGCAAGAGCTACCACCTCACCGATCACGACATCGTCTCCGATCAGTCGCGCGACAAGCCGCTGCTGCACGCGCTCACGCATCGGCTCGAGTTCGAGGGCTTGAAGCGCGCGCCCAGGCTGGTGGTCACCACCGAGAGCGACGCACTCCAATGCACCGAAGCGGGCGCCGACCCGATCGTGATCCCCAACCCGGTGGACCAGGACGGCGCGCTCAGCGCCAGCGAAGCGGAGGCCGTGCTGCTCCTCCGCGAGCTCTACGACGTCGATCTCGAGGGGCGATCGCTCTGCTTCTTCATCGGCAGCGCGTACCAGCCCAATCGCGAGGCCGCGGCCTTCATCCGGGAGCTCGCCGCGCGGACGCGCGAGCGCGATCCGGAGAGCGAGCTGCTCTTCGTTGTGGCGGGCAGCTGCATGGCCCCCTGCGCAGAGGCGAACTTCCGCGCCCTCGGTCGCATCGACGAGCTCTCGCTCTCGCTCGCCTACGCGCACGCCTCGGTGGTGCTCGTCCCACTCACCCACGCCACGGGCCAGTCCATCAAGACCGTCGAAGCCCTCGCCCGCGGTGCCCTCATGCTCACCACCTCGCTCGGTGCACGAGGCATCGGCGTGCAGGACGGCGTGCACTGCGTGATCGACGACGATCTGTCGCGATGGGGCGATCGCATCGCCCACATGCTGGCGATGCCCGAGTCCGAGAAGATCGCCATGCGCGCGCGCGCCCGCGAGTTCGGACCGCGCTTCCACTTCGAGCACGTCTTCGACCGCTACCAGGTGGCGTTCGAGCGCCGCCTCCCGGACCCGCCCCCGATCCCCGGCTTCGAATCACCCGACAAGACGCACGCCCCCTATCTCGAGGTCTTGACCAAGGCCGTCGAGCGCCGCTCCCTGCCGGCGCTCGAGCTCGCGCGAGAGCGGCTGGAAGAGATGAAGCTGCCCGGCGAGGCGCTGCTCGAGCTGGCCTCCGCCCACCACGCGCTCTGCCCCGAGTCGCGGCGCGCCCAGGTCTACCTCGATCGGGCGGAGCTCTCGGACTGCGACGCGCTCGAGCTCGCCCTGGCGCGCTGCCGCATCTTCGACGCAGCGCTCGAGCCCGAAGCCATCGAGGCGCGGAGCGTCGAGATCCTGTCGGGCGCCGCGCGCAGCATCGCGCGCTCGCCCGCGCGCTGGCGCGAACGCTGCTGGGACCTCTTCTTCGCCGGCGAGTACGCCCAGGTCCGGGCCATCTGCCGCGTGATGCTGGAGGCGGGCCGGGACGACGATGCGGACGTCCACTATCTGCTCGCTCACGCGGCCCACAGCTCCGGGGAGACCGGGGCGCGGGTGCTCGCGCACTATGACCGCGCCCTCGAGCTCGGCTTCGACGAGGGCTGGACGCGATTCCATCGCGGTCGCCTCCTGCTCGAGCGGGGCGAGCCGAGCGGCCGGAGCGATCTGGAGCGGGCACGCGCGCTCGGCGGGGACGCGGGCGAGGCGGCCGCGACGCTCCTCGAGAGGGACGTGGTGGATCGGCTCTGGTCGCGATTCCATGCGGGCGATCTCGACGCCGTCGAGCGCGGGGCCTCGCAGGCCCTGAAGCGCTGTCCCGAGGATGCGGGCCTCCACTATCTGCTCGGCCACGCGCTCCATCTGCGTGAGCGCGAGCTGGAGAGCGCGCTCACCCACTACGATCAGGCCTTCGCCCTGGGCATGGAGCCAGGCTGGATCAACTATCACCGCGGACGGCTGCGGCTCGCACTCGGCGATTCCGCGGGGCGCGAGGATCTCGAGCTGAGCGCGGCGGTCGGCGACGAGTCGAGCGCGCTGGCCCGCAAAGCGCTGCAGGAGCTGGGCGAGGCCGATCGCGACGACGCGCTTCGCGAAGCGCGACGGCTGGATGAGGACGCGTCGACCGCGCCCCTGGCCGACCAGGCCTTCGCGTCTCACGCCGCGCGGGTGCGCGAAGGTGAGGGAGAGACGGTGCTCTGCGAGCTGAAGCGCGAGCTCGCGCGCGAGCCCACCTCTCCTCGCCTCCACTATCTGCTCGCCCGGGCCCTCGACGAGACAGGAGGTCAGCTCGAGCGCACCCTCTGGCACTACGATGAGGCCCTGGCCTATGGCTACGACGCCGCGCGGGTGCGCCTGGCGCGCGGCGCGCGGCGCTGCGCGGCCGGCCTCGAGATCGGGCGGACCGATCTCCGCCAGGCCAGGCAGGCCGGCGGCGATGCGGGCGAGCAGGCGGCCGCGCTGCTCGAGATCGAGGCGGGCGTGGACGAGACGCTTCGCTCGGCGGGCCGGGGCCACCTCGAGGAGGCTCTCGAGCGGGCCACGAAGCTGCTCGAGCAGCAGCCCGCGCACGCGCTGCTCCACTTCGTTCGCGGCCGACTCCTCGAGGTGGCGGGCGGTGACGAGCAGCTCGTCCTCGACCTCTACGATCGCGCCATCGCCATCGGCCTCACGGAGCCGGCGGTCCATTATCGACGAGGTCGCCTGCGCCTGGCGACCTCGCGACCGGGCGGCCTCGATGATCTGCTACTCGCCCGTCCCCGCAAGAGCAGGCTCATGCAATTGGGCGGCGTGACGCCCCTTCGCGAAGCCGAGCGGACCGCGATCGCACGCCTCGCGAAGACGGGCGCGCACCGCGAGCTGAAGCGGCTCTGCGAGCTGATGCTGCGCGAGCTTCCCGGCGACGGCGCGCTGCGCGCCCATCTCGATACGGCCCGACAGGCCCTGGGCGAGGCGCCCCCACGCCGCGCGCTGAGCGGACGCGCGGGGCGCGCGGCGCGCGCCTTCCGGCGTGCTCCCCCGACCTCCGTCTAGGCCCCCCTCGATCGACCCTCCACATCGCACCCGAGCAGGACGCCACAAGGAGCAGCGCTCGATGGAAGCCAACGCCAAGCACTGGGTGAGCGCGAAGCTCCGATCCGCCATGGAGGTCGACAAGAACACGCGCCGCGTGCTCGATCAGATCACGCGCTGGGGCGAGGTGGTCGAGCAGGAGTACGTGGGCGTGGAGCGCGCGCTCACGCGCATCGAGCCCCCGCTCCCACGAATC
>CAZQMY010000293.1:0-7626 GCA_964594405.1 uncultured Spirochaetaceae bacterium
AGGTGCAGCCCGATCTGGACAGTGGCGAGCACGGCGCCGAGCGCCAGGGGGAACGAGGCGGTGAAGGGCGCGTCGAGGACGAAGTTCAGAGCGGAGAGGACCGCGACGCCGATTCCATTGGCCGCGATGATTCGCCCCACCTGCTCGGAGAGGCTGGTCCGGCGCTGGCTGTCGTAGAGGCCGAAACGGTGGAGGAGGAGCGGCCAGCCGAGCACAACGAGCATGCCGAGCGCGGAGAGGGTCATGGCCCGGGTCGTCGTCATCTCGACGGGGCGTTGAAGTGCGGGGATCATCGCCAACGCCGAGAAGGCCGCCGCCACCAGGACGACGTAGACGCCGAACCAGATTCTCGCCAGAAGTCTTGCGTGCTGCCTCAGCATCGTCCCGCCCGTACTCGCTCCAACTCGATGTGACCGTCTCGCCGACTAAGCCGCCTGGCTGCCCGGCTGCCCGAAGCCCGGCTCGACCTTCCGGTCCGGCCGGGTTCGCTCAGTGAGTACCACGCACTCTCTTCCAGGTGATGCCCGATCCGCCCAGGAATCAGAGTCGGTCCGGAACCTTCTTGCTCTCGTCGCGCACTCGGCGCCCGTGCGTCATCACTCGTGCTTCCGGCGAGGCATCTGGCCGCCGACCCAGCGCCCGAGGTGCTTTCCCGTCGCAGGTCGCGTCCGGCGCGCCGGTGATGACACACCGACTCACCCACTCACCCACTCACCCATTCACCGACGGGCGCGTGATGCGACCGCCCTTCGCCGCCTCGCCGAGATTCCAGCATCTGACCAGGAACAGGAAATAGTGGCCCGATCGATGATCGGCGGATTCCAGAGGGTTTGCCTATCCGCTGCCGCTGCCGCCGTCGGCGGGCCACTCGCGCGTGGGCCCCGGGCAGGATTCCCACGACAGCCGGCAGTATGTCCGATACCAGGCTTCTAGCAACCGATTTCTCCGGGTTTTCCCTGATCGGCCTGCGATTCATCGGAATGTCGCTTGACGGAAACAAATCCGACGTATTGGTGATGCGGATCACTTCGACGCCCCCCGAGCCGGCGCGAGAATAGGTGCGTGTCATGGACTTACCAGCCCGGCCGGCACACTTCAATCATCGGATCGTTCTACGACAATCCTCGGAGACGGCTGGAGCAACTGCTGGAGCATCAACCGCTGGAGCATAGAGACGCGTGATGACCCTGATCGTCTACCTCTCCGGATATCTCATCCTACTCGGCTGCCTCTGCTGCATCGCTGGTGCATCGCGCCGTAGCGCCGAGCGGATACGCGCACGAAACGGGGCCGGGCGGCACGCCCATCGCTTCTCGTCACTCGCGAGTCGACTCGAAGATCGCTTCGCTCAGGCTCGCCGGGCGCCCGTCGTCGTCGCCGAGGATTCGATCGAGTCGGGGCGCAGCTGAATCCCCTGCACGGCCCAAGCGGGCCCGAATCGCCCCGTGCGCGGCCACGACGGCGCCCTCCTCGCTGCCGCCCGCAACTGGCTTATACTCCGCGCCCACTCGACCTCCCGGGCGAACACGCCCGCACCGAAGGCCGCTCGACGAGACAGGGCGACGGGTCATCGGGGAGGCACAGCGAGAGGGGGATCTCCATCATGTCGGGTTCATCAGCATCCTTGCAGCCCGGTGTCGTCACCGGTGAGCGTTACGAGGCGCTCGTCTCGGCGGCCAAGAGCGGCGGCTACGCGCTGGCCGCGGTGAACGTGAGCAGCACGCATACGCTCAACGCGGCGCTGGAAGCCGCGGGGCGATCGAAGACGGACCTGATCATTCAGCTCTCGAACGGCGGGGCACAGTTCTTCGCCGGCAAGGGCATCGCGGACGGCTTCCAGGCCAAGGTGCTCGGCGCGGTCTCCGCGGCACGCCACGCGCACCTCGTCGCGGCGCAGTACGGCATCTGCGTGGCTCTGCATACGGACCATGCCGACAAGAGCCTGATCCCCTGGGTGGAGGCGTTGCTCGACCATGGCGAGGCCTTCTACAAGGAACACGGTCATCCGCTCTTCAGCTCGCACATGCTCGACCTGTCGGCCGAGGACATCGAGTTCAACCTCTCCGAGTGCGAGCGTGTGCTTCGACGGATGTCTGCCCTCGACATGAGCCTCGAGATCGAGCTCGGTGTGACGGGCGGCGAGGAGGACGGCGTCGGCGCCGACATCGACGAGTCGGCGGACAACTCCAAGCTCTACACACAGCCCGAGGACGTGCTTCAGGCCTACGAGCGGCTCTCGTCCATCGGGCACTTCTCCGTGGCGGCGTCTTTCGGCAACGTGCATGGCGTGTACAAGCCCGGGAACGTGAAGCTCCGGCCGGAGATCCTGAGGAACAGCCAGGCGCTGGTGAAGGAGAGGAAGGGAACCGACGAAAACCCCCTCAACCTGGTCTTCCATGGCGGCTCGGGCTCGGAAAAGGCGAAGATCCACGAGGCGGTCGGCTACGGCGTATTCAAGATGAATATCGACACAGACACTCAGTTCGCATTCTCTGCCCCGGTGAAGGCCTACGTGGACGAGCACCCCAAGGCCTTCGTCCACCAGATCGACCCCGACGACGGCACGCCCTACAAGAAGCAGTACGATCCCCGCGCCTGGACCCGGAAGTGCGAGCTGGGCATGGCCGACCGACTGGAGGAGGCGTTCGGCGACCTGGCCTCCAGGGGCCGAAGCGTCGCTTCCGCCTGAGCGGGACGCAGCCAGGCGGAAGCGCCTACGCAGGTCGCAGCGCCGGGCTCCTCTTCACTCTGCAACGCGCTGCGTAGTGAAGGGGAGCGCTGGGCGCGCGTTACCCCATCTGATCCCGCGTGATTCCGCAGGGCGGACGCATCGCGCGAGGAGCCACCGCAAAGCGCGCCAGATGCGGGCACACCCCTTGCACAGATGAGCTGCAACCCATTCACCGATCCCGGGCCGATGGCCCGGCGCTCGCAGGTTGCAATTCCATCATGCTCAAAGAGAATGCGAAGCGAATCCATCTCGGTGCCGTCACCGCAGACGTGATGCTGGCGACGGTGCTCTTCGGCGGACTGCTGATCCAGCCCACCATGCAACGCGCGGACTTTCCCGAGGTCCAGCCTGCCTTCTTCGGTCTCGCCGGGGCGGGAGTGGCGCTGATCAACGCCATGCTCCTCTCGCACTTCGGTGTGTATCACTCGCAGCGACAGCTCTCGATGGCCCAGCGAGTGGGGCGAGTGGTCGGCGCCACGGGGCTCACGGGACTCGCGCTGGGCATGGCCGCCTTCTCCTTCGACGCACCGGTCCACCGCAGCTTCCCGGCGCTCTTCTGCGCAACGCTGGTCGCGGGGCAGGCGCTGATCCGCTTCGTCATCTTCGGGGCACTGTCCATCGCGCGCCGGGCGGGCAACAACTACCGGAACGTGCTGATCGTCGGCGCCGGACCGATGGCCGAAGCGCTGCGCCGAAAGGTCCTGGCTCATCCTCAGTGGGGGCTGCGCATCGTGGGCTTCCTGGACGATGGCGGAGAGGGATTCACCGAAGCGGTGCCGACCGAGCAGGTCCGCAAATTCGTGGATCTACCGATGCTCCTTCGCAACGAGCACGTCGACGAGGTCTTCGTCGCCTGTCCGCGCGCGATGATCGGATCCCTGGCGCCCGTGGTGGCGGAGTGTGCGCTGATCGGCGTCCCGATCACGCTGCTCTCGGACCTCTTCGGTGACCTGCTTCCGCCGCCCCGCGCCTCGAGCTTCGACAGCACGAGCACGCTCCGCTTCGCGGCCGTTCACCACAACGAGTTCGCGCTGGCGACCAAGCGCAGCGTAGACATCGTCGGTGCTGCGATCGGACTGCTGCTCATCGCGCCCTTGATCGGCGTCTCGGCGGCGCTGATCAAGCTCACCTCTCCGGGCCCGATCCTGTTCAAGCAGCTGCGCTCCGGGCTGAACGGACGCCCCTTCGAGATGCTCAAGCTGCGCACCATGGTGCAGAATGCCGAGGCCATGAAGTCCGCCCTGATGGCGCAGAACGAGATGGATGGTCCGGTCTTCAAGATGGAGCGGGATCCGCGCGTGACCGGCGTCGGCCGCCTCCTGCGCCGCCTGAGCATCGATGAGCTGCCGCAGCTCTGGAACGTGCTCGTCGGAGAGATGAGCCTGGTCGGGCCCCGACCGCCCACGCCCGACGAGGTGGTCCAGTACGAGGGCAGCGAGCGACGGCGCCTCTCGATGCGGCCGGGTCTCACCTGCCTCTGGCAGGTGTCCGGGCGCAACGAGATCGGCTTCGAGGAGTGGATGCGGCTCGACCTCCAGTACATCGACGAGTGGTCGCTCTTCCTCGATCTGAAGATCCTGCTCGCCACGATCCCCACGGTGCTGACCGGGCGAGGCGCGAGCTGAAGCCTCAGCCGGTCTCCTCCGGCCGCTCGCCGGGCCAGTTCTCGGCGAGGTGCGGCACGAGACGGGCCCCGAAGCCGGTGAGCCGCGCACGCGCGGTCTCGATGGACTCCGCCGGATGCAGTGGCGTCGACAACCGCACCAGCGAGCCATCCGCCCGGCCGTCCATCACGCGGCCCACCATCCGGTCCATCGCCTGCTCGAAGCCGTCGAGCAGGTCGAGCCGGCGGTGAGACTGATACCAGAAGTGCACCAGCCGCTCGCGTTCGCCGTCACGCACCAGCAGCTCGACCGCGCGACGTCCGCTGCTCGGATCCACCACCATCCGGCGGTCTTCGACGATCTCCCAGCCGTTGCTCGGATAGCACTCCCAGGGCGTGTGCTCGGGCCGACCGCCGCGTCGCGTTCCGTAGTAGCCCACGTAGAGCCAGACCACCTCACCGGTCCGCTGCACATAGGTTCGCTGCAGATTGAAGTCGGCGGCGAGCATCTTCTCGATGCTCCCCTCCACCGGAACCGGCTCGCCGAGCCAGCTGCCGAGCTGCATCGGCACCCGCTCGAGCACTTCGGGATTCGGAATCAGATCGGGGCGCAGCATCAGCGTCCAGCTGAGCGCGCCGGCGGCGAGCAGTCCAACGAGCAGCATCGCCGTCGGCCAGCTCGCGCCGCCGGGCTCGGATCCCCCGGCTGCGCCGTCGCTTGTGCCTGCCTGCAGCTCTGACTCCGACACCGATCCCTCCCCCCTGCCCGATCTGCCCTCGCGCACCACGCCCGCCCGGACCTCGCGCGTCAAGGTGCCATGGACGCCCGGGCCTGCGCCATCAGTCGTGGATCCGGTCCGGCGCGTCGGCGGCCGTGGCCGACTCGACGCGGTCGCGACCCGCGTCCTTGGCGCGTTGGAGCGCCCGGTCTGCGGCCTCGAGCAGATCGTCCGGCTCGATCAGCCCGACGCTCTGGTCGGCCGTGACGACGCCCGCGCTGACCCGAACGGCGAGGCGACCGAGCACCGTCTTCGGGCTCGCCTGCCTCAACCGCTCGCAGAACCGCTCGAGCCCCAGCCGAGCGCCCGCCTGATCAGTCTCGGGCATGAGCACCACGAACTCCTCTCCGCCCCAGCGCGCGATGAGGTCGCTGGCGCGGAATACGTCCTCGAGCATACGCGCCAGCGCGACCAGGACCTCGTCACCCGCCTCGTGACCGAGTCGATCGTTCACCGCCTTGAAGTGGTCGGCGTCGATGAGCGCCATCGAGAGCCCATGGCAGTGCCTCCTGGCCCGATCGACCTCGCGCCGGAAGTGGTCGACGAGCGCGCGTCGATTGCAGAGCCCGGTCAGCGGGTCGCGACGGGCGAGTCGAAGCAGCTGCCGATTGAGATCGTGGACTCGCAGCGCCGCGCGCAGGCGCGCGTCGAGCTCGATCGCTTCGATGGGCTCGCGAACGAAATCGGTCGCGCCCGCGTTCAACGCCTCGCGGATCCGCCCGGGCTCTGCGTGCGGCGTCAGGACCAGGACCGGGATGCACCGGGAATCCTCTCGGCTCATCCATTCGGCCACCGCCTCGGGCGCCGGGGCGTCCGGCAGCTCCCACGCGACGAGAACGGCGTCCGGCGGGTACTCGGCGATCAGCGCGCTGGCCTCGGCGGCCGTGGAAGCTTCCTGAGCGATATAGCCCAGCCCGGAGAGCAGTCGGCACGCGAGGGCGCGCCGGCTCTTCGACTCATCCACGACCAGGATCACGCGTGCCTGCTCGATGACCCTCTCCTCAGCGGCTTCATCCGTGCGCCGCCGCCGCTCAAGGCCTATCGGAAGCGAGCCGTCGTGCGCTGAGCCCCGCATCCCGTGGCCACCCATCGAAGCGCCCCGGCTCCCGCCGGCCCGACCCCCTTCAGTCGGCCTGAAGAGAGCGTGACCCGGGGGGCTGACAGTCCTTCAAGTGCCCGCCACTTCAAGGGAAACCTTGGAATTTCCCGAAGCCATTGTAGAATTGCGCCGCGAGCGATCCGCACGCGGGGACCGAGGTCGGGCTCCACGCTGCACCGCCCCTGACCGCGCCGGGATCCGGAGCGACGACGCCGGAACAGACCAGCGATCGACAAGAGTCCCGTGCTCGGCCCAGCGGTGATTGGACGTCGCGCGCGCTCGAGTCCGACACACGCAACCCACATCCAACCGCCCCCCGATCGATGACCCGGCCGGTCCCGCGTCCCGAACCGGGGAGGCTCCAGAGGAGGCCGTCCATGGCCGAGGCCGTCATCATCGAAGCAGTCCGTACCCCCATCGCCAAGGGGAAGATGGGTAAGGGAGACCTCTCGGCCTTCCATCCCGCCCAGCTCCTCAGCAAGGCCTTCCACGGCGCCGTCGAGAAGGCCGGCGTCGACCCCAGGGAGGTCGAGCAGGTGATCGCCGGCTGTGTCACACAGGCGGGTGAGCAAGCCGGCAATCTCGCCCGCATCGCCTGGCTGACCGGCCATGACGACTACAGCGCCGGCGGCACCACCGTCGACGTCCAGTGCGGCAGCGGACAGCAGGCCAACCACCTCGTCAACGGCCTCATCGCCTCCGGGAGCATCGACTGCGGCCTCGCTGGCGGCTGCGAGGTGATGAGCCACGTGGGCCTGGGCGCCAACGTGATGAACGGCCCCGGCTTCTTCGTGCCCGCCGAGGGCTTCGGCTGGGAGATGAGCATGAGCCAGTTCGAGGCGGCCGACCGCATCGCCAAGAATCGCGGCATCACGCGCGAAGACATCGACCAGTGGGGCTTTCGCTCGCAGCAGCGCGCGGCACAGGCCCGCGACGAGGGGCGATTCGAGAACGAGATCCTGCCCATCGAGGCGCCGGTGCTCGATGACGACATGCAGCCGACCGGCCAGACGCGGGTGGTCGACACCGACCAGGGTATCCGGGCGACGACCATGGAGGGCCTCGCGCAGCTCAAGGAGGCCGCCCCGCCCTTCATGCATACCGCCGGCAACTCGTCGCAGATCTCCGATGGCGCCGCGGCGATCCTCTGGATGAATGCCGACAAGGCGAAGGCTCTCGGCCTCAAGCCGCGTGCGCGCATCATCACCGACGTCACCGTCGGCGCCGATCCGTACTACCTCCTCGACGGCCCCATCGACGCCACCAACCGGCTCCTCGAGAAGTCCGGAATGAGCATCAAGGACTTCGACCTCTTCGAGGTCAACGAGGCCTTCGCCTCGGTGGTGCTCTCTTGGCTCCAGGTCTGCGGGGCGGATGAGGAGAAGGTGAACGTCAATGGCGGCGCCATCGCGCT
>CAZQMY010000294.1:0-7579 GCA_964594405.1 uncultured Spirochaetaceae bacterium
GTGAAGGCGATGGGTACGGTGAGCAGCACGATGATCGGCTTGCGGAAGTCGTTGTACTGGCCGACCAGGCAGACGAGCACACCGAACAGGCACCTGGGGTCGCAGGCCAAGAGCGCGGCCTGCGCGTCCGTCTGGGACTCGATCTCGCCGCCCCACTCCCAGGTGAACCGCACGCCGAGGGCCTCTACGATGGCATCGACGTTCGCCTCGACCGCGGCCTGCAGCTCGGTGGCGGTGAGGTTCAGGCTCTTGGCCTTCACCGTCAGTGTCGGCGTATAGTCGCGTCTCTTGATCAGCGCGAAGCCGACCTCCGGCTCGATCGTGGCCACCTGGACGAGGGGCACCGCCGACGCGCTCTCCTGAGAGAAGACGCTGGCGCTGTGCAACCGATCGGCCCTCAGGCGCTCCCGCGGCATCGCCCGGCCGGTGATGGGGATCAGCTCGTCTCCCTCGCGCACGGACGTGGCCGTCCCGCCATCGAGCACGCCGCGCAGCGAGTTCGCGATCTCCTCGTTGCGCACCATGGCGCGCTGCGCGCGATTCTGGTCGACCTCGACGTGCGCCCGCACGATGCGATTCTCGAAGTCGTTGTAGATGTTGACGGTGCCGGGGATCGCCGCGAAGAGGGCCTCGACGGCGTTGCCCGCGTCGTAGAGGCCGTCGCGATCGCCGCCCAGGCCGAGCGTCGAGATGCGTGCCTCGACCAGGCCCGTCTCGACGGCGCCCATGAACATGCGCTTGATCAGGAGCTGCAGCTCGGGATGGTGGGTGAATCCGCGCTCTCGAATCCGCCGCATCACGGGCCCGACGGCCTCGAGCGAGTCGACGGTGACGAGGATGAAGCCCATGTTGGCGGCGGAGGGCTCTGGCGCGATGGTCACGAAGAATCGCACGCCACCGCTGCCCACGTACGTGAGTGTCTGCTGGATCTCCGGATTCTCGGATTCGTCCTCGAGCCACGCCACCAGATCACGTATGCGCCGATCGCTCTCGCGGATGCCGTATCCGGCGGGCAGCTTGACGTCGACCAGGATCTGGGGGCGATCCGATTGGGGCATGAACTGCACCGGGACCATCCCGAAGAGCCAGACGCCGAAGGCCAGCAGGCCGACCATCAGCACCAGGAAGGGGACGCGTCTTTGCAGCACCAGCTCGAGGAGTCGTCGGTAGCCGGTATATGCGCGCGTCTCGTACTGCCCGTCGATCTCCTGCTGGGTGACCTCCGATCTCCTCAGGAAGTGTCGGCACAGGATCGGCGTCACGGTCATGGCCAGCAGCCATGAGACCAGCAGCGATATGAAGATGACCATGGACATGGAGCGCAGATACTCGCCGGCTGCGTGGGGAGCGAGCGCCAGGGGGATGAACATCAGGATGGTCGTCATCGAGGACGTGAGCAGTGGCATGGAGAGGGTGCTGCCGGTGTTCTCCGCTGCCTCCTCGTGTTCCTCGCCCTCGAAGAGGCGTTTGCCGATCTCTTCCGCGATGACGATGCCGTTGTCGACGAGCAGTCCCAGCGAGATGATCAGGGTGGCGAGCGAGATGCGATGCATCGCGATCCCCATCACATACATCACGGCCAGCGTCACGATCATGGTCAGCGGCACGTGCAGCCCGACGATCGCGCCGGTGCGCAAGCCCAGGAATCCGATGATCACGACCAGCACGATCAGGATGGTCTGCAGCAGATTCGACCGCACGGCGGCCACCGCGCGGTCCACGTGCGTCGGCTGGTAGTTGCCGATCCGGATCTGGAAGCCCACGGGCAGGAGCTGCTCGATGGACGCGAGCCGCTCGCGGATCCGTGGTCCGACGTCGAGGACGTTCTCGCCGTCGGCCATGGAGACCGAGATCAGCACCGCCTGCTCGCCATCGTAGTAGAAGGGCGCCTCCGGCGGATCGACGTATCCCCTGCGAACGGTGGCGACGTCGCGCAGGTGGAGCACCTGCTCGGAATCGGGCAGCTGCAGCGTGACGTTCTCGATGTCCTCGATGGTCTGGAGATCGGCCTCGGGTACGACGACGACCTCGCGCGCACCCGTGTCGATGCTGCCGCCCGGGAGGAGCAGGTTCTCGCTCCTCAGCGCCTGACTGATCTCGCTGACGGAAAAGCCCAGCTGCGCGATCTGGGCGGTGGAGAACTCGACCCAGATGGTCTCCTTCTGGACGCCGAGCAGATCCACTCGCTTGACGCCTTCCAGCACGTAGAGCGCGTCGCGGATGCGCTTGGCTACCTCGTGGACCTCGGCCATCGAGAATCCGTCGCCCGTGACCGCTGCGCTCACCACCGTGACGTCGCCGAAGTCGTCGTTGATGAAGGGGCCGACGACACCCTCGGGCAGCTTCCCGCGGATGTCGTTCACCTTGTTGCGCACGTCCTTCCAGATGATGTCGAGGTCATCCTGGACGTAGGCGTCGAGCACCTTGATGCGGACCGTCGACTCGCCGTCGCGCGACCAGGAGAAGACGTAGTCGCGCTCGGGAATGCGAGCGAGGGCCTGCTCGATGGGTCGGGTGATCTGCAGCTCCACCTCGTCCGCCATCATGCCCGGCATGAATGTGGTCACCACCGCCTCGCGGACGGTGATCGGCGGGTCCTCCTGGCTGGGGAAGTTCGGGAGCACGGAGATCCCGAAGGTGACCAGAGCCGCGACGAGGATCAGTACGAAGGGCTGATTGCGAAGCGCGAATCCGGTGAGATTCATTGTCGTGTCAGCTCGATCGACTCATCCATGAGCCGCACTTCCTGACCGTCGCGGAGGAAGGCGACGCCCGCGGTGGCGATGATCTGGCCCTCGCTGAGCCCTTCGAGGACCGCCACCTCATTGTCGCGTACGCCGCCGGTGCGCACGGGCGTCTGCTTCACCGTGGAGCTGTCGTGCTCGTAGACGAAGACGGAGAACGCCTCCTCGGCCTCCGCGTTGATGGCGGAGAAGGGGATCACGAAGCCGTCGAGGCCGAGGTCCGATCCCGGCGCCGCCTCCAGGGCGAAGGAGAGCTCCGCCGTCATGCCCGGGCGCAGCCCGTCGGGCGGACTGATGAGATTGGCGCGCACCGGAAAGGCGTTGCCAGTGCTGGCACGCGTGCCGATCTCGGTCACGACTGCCTCGGCGGTCGCCACCTGCGCTCCGCCGCCGGGGGAGGTGGTCAGCGAGGGGAAGCTCACGTCGACGGAGCTGCCCTGGCGCACGCGTAGGATCAGCGTCTCCGGCATCTGCACCTCGACGCGCAGGCCGCTCTCCTCGCTGTCCATCTCGAAGGCGCCCTGCCCGCTGATCAGCTTCATCGCCGGATCGATGTTCCGGACCGAGATGGCGCCGTCGAAGGGCGCTCGGAGCACCGAGCGTCGGAGGTCGCGCTCGGCCAGCTCGAGTCTCGCGCGCGAGGCCTCGACCTGGCTGATCGAGGAGTCGCGCGACGCGGTGTTGCGATCCAGCTCCTGTCGACTGGCGACGTTCTCCCGGTAGAGGCTCAGCGTACGTGCGTAGTCCGACTCCGCGCGTTGCCGGGCAGCGATGGCCTTGTCGAGCTCTGCCCGCGCATCACGTACCGCGAGCTCGAAGGGCTCGGGGTCGAGGCGCGCGAGCACCTGGTTGCGAACCACGTGATCGCCGAGCTGCACCTCCACCGTATCCACGCTGCCTCCGACCTCGAAGGCCAGGCGGGTATCGTCCACCGCCATGACGATGCCCGAGACCACCCGCTGCTCCGCGGGCAGAGTGCCCGAGACCTTCATCCATCGGATGGCGCGCGGGGGGAAGTCCGGCGGGGGCTCCGCCTCCCGGCAGCCGCTTCCGAGCAGGGCCAACAAGAGGGTGATCGAGGGGATGAGTGTGGCAGGGCATCGACCGGGCGAGCTCAACGCAGGCCTCCATACGTGATGGTGGCGATGATCATAGGGGATCTCGCCGCGTGCGGCGGTCGAGCAGCGCGGCGCCGGCGCTCATCCGCCTCAGCAGTCGGGATCCTGCTGGATCTCGAAGGTGTTGCCGGCCGGATCGGCGACCCAGATGATGCGATCTCGCCCCTCGCCGATCTGCCGGATGATCATGTCCCGCTCGTCGAGCAGGCGTACGGCCTCGTCGAGGTCGGCCACGTACCACGAGACATGGGGGCCCGTGGGCTCGCCCGGCTCGCCCTTCATGGGGAGGCCGATCACGTGCACCTGCACGCCTTCCTTCTCGAGCCAGAAGCCGCCCGTTGTGTTGTTCTCGATCGGGGGCTGCCCGGGCATCTGGATCGGGACTTCGGGCAGGCCGAGGAAGTCGATGTAGAAGCGGCGGGCTTCGTCGCTGTGCCCGTGGATGTTGACGGCCGTGTGATTGATACGCGTGATCTGCATCGAAGCCTCCTGGAGCAATCGGGCTCGCGCGCAGCGAGTCCGGAGAGGCTATCACGCGAGTCTCAGGACGGGATCTCGCCGATGATCGTCACCCGATTCATCACGCGACGCTCGGGCCAGTAGTCGTTGACGGCGTAGTGCTGGGTGGAGCGGTTGTCCCAGAACGCGAGGCTGCCCGGAGCCCAGCGGAAGCGAACCTGATACTCGGGGACCGCGGCCTGGGCATAGAGCCTCTCGAGGAGCGCCTGGCTCTCGTCGAACGACATGTCCTCGATGTGGCTGGTGAAGATCCGGTTGACGTAGAGACACCGCCGCCCGGTATCCGGATGCGTGCGCACCACCGGGTGCCGTGCGGGCGGAAACTCCTTCCGGCGCGCCTCGAGCTGCTCGGGGGTGAGGAGCTGCCCGAAGCTGTGGGCGAAGTCGTGAATCGCGAACCGGCCGTCGATCGCGTCCTTGAGGTCATCGGGCAGGCCCTCGTAGGCCAGCTCCATATCGGCCCAGAGCGTGTCCCCCGCGCTCTGCGGGACCTCGATGGCGCGCAGCAGGGAGCCGAGCGAGGGGATCAGGCGCCACGAGACGTCGCTGTGCCAGGCGTTCTCGACGCCGACCACCGTCTCGTCCTTCTCGAAGTTGATCACTTCGGGCTGCTCATGGACGCCAGGGAGGAACGGGTGCTCTTCGAGCTCACCGAAGCAGGCCGCCACCTTCGCCTGCTGCACCGAGTCGATGTGCTGATCGCGGAAGAAGAGCACCTTGTACTCGACCAGGGCGCGGTGCAGATCCTCCACGAGCCGCGACGACAGGTCGTCGCGCAGGTCGATTCCGCGGACCTCCGCACCGAGGACACCGCCAGCGGGGCGCACTTCGAATCGCTCGAAGCAGAGCCTGCGAAGGCGCTCCCTGGCTTCTCGAAGGCAGGGGCGGGGTCCCATGTGGAGGTCGATGGTCGTGGCCATGGATCCGAGTTTAAGTCATGTGACTGAATAGGCAAGACCCGAGACGTCGAGCAGCCTGCTGCGGCGTCGCGAGTGCACGATCGGACCTCTATTCTGCGAGCTCACAGTGGGGACGAGTCGATGACCGAGCTGAAGCCCGTCCGAGACGGGCGTCGAGAGGGAGAGGGCGCCCTCGAGGACCGTGGAAACCCGCTCGATCGATGGGTGATCCCCTACATCGAGGATTCCACCCTCTGGCCCGTCCTCATCGTCATCCTCGCCCACGCGGGCGCCTTCCTCGCGCCGCTCCTGCTCTGGATCTTCCGCGACGGCCGATGGCTCGGGCTGCCGATCCTGCTCTGGCTGCTCTGGCTCACCTACAAGGGCGTCGCCTATGAGCGGCGCGTGCGCGAGCGCTACGGCGCCTTCGGTGCGGTACTGACGCTCTGGTGGATCGTGGCGACCGTGATGGCCTACTACGGCGACCAGTGGCGGATCCTGTAGGGTCGTCGAAAAAAGGGGTTCCCAGTCCGAGCCCGAGACGGTTCGCGCCTGTTCCATTGCGATGGCGTGATTGGTGCTCAATACGGTCGGCGCAGCCGCGCCCTCGGACGGGCTGATGGGCGCGCCGACTCCTCATCCGCGCTCCCCATCCCCGCTCCCCATCCCCGCCCCGGATCCCCGGCCCGGGCGATCGCCGCCGGCGCACGCCTGGGTGGCATGGGCGACCGGATCTTCATGAGCCCGAGGTCCCGCTGAGCTGAACGCGGGCACCGGACGCTGTGACGGCGTCCTGACGAAGCCCTGCGCGGACGCGCCGGCATCCATGGGTCGCCGCGGGTTTCGCCTCAGCCGCGGGGTGATGCGTCTGTGAGTGCCTTCAGATGGCCCACAGGGCGGGCGTCGCGGCGTCGCCCGGTGGCGTCGTCCTCGGCCGCCTCCTCTCGCTCACGTTTGAGGGTGCGCCGGATGAACCAGACGATCGTGCCGCCGAGGATGATGAGTGGTGTCAGAGTCATGAAGCCCGTCATCATCAGGAAGGCGTCGTTGGTCTCGTCCTCGCGGCCCGTGGAGCAGACCGCACAGGCCTCGGCGAGGCGCGGCAGCAGGGTCATCGTCAGGCTGGTGAGGGCGACGACGGGTCCCGAGCACTTGATCGCCGTCCAGCTCATCACCAGTACACCACCCCGTAGAGCACCGGCCAGAGCCCCACGACGAAGAGCCAGAAGATCTCGGCTGCGCCGAAGAGGCTCTCCGTGAGCCAGCCGCGCTGCAGGCGGATCACCGCATAGCCGAGCAGCAGGATGGCCGCGACGGCGTGAGCGGCGTGCATCCCGACGATCAGGAAGAAGAACGAACCCAGGTTGCTCGAAGTCATGGTCAGGCCTTGCGAGAGCAACCCCATCCACTCCCAGCCCTGGAAGCAGACGAAGAAGACGCCCAGGGCCAGGGCGCCGAGCAGGGGCTTGCGCATGGCGTCCCGGCGGCCGGAATGGAAGTGGCGGTGCGCCAGGAGCACGAGGGCGCCGGAAGCGAGCAGGACCGCCGTGTTGAAGGCGGTGGCCTCCAGGGGAAGTCGAGGCTGATCGGGCGGCGGCCACATGGGCGCCGACTGCCGGTAGATCACGAAGCCGCTGATCATGCCGGCGAAGAACATCGCCTCGGCGATGACGACGAGGATCATTCCGAGGACGCCGTGCGGGACCAGGCCGCGGCGCTCGGAGGCCGGGGGCTGCGGGAAGCCGGGGGCGCCCGGGTTTGCGACGTCCGTACTCATCTCGATGCCTGCCTCTCTGAGAGTGCGGCCGGGCTAGTGGTGCCCTCCGCCGTGACTCTCGTCCATGGGGTGGAGGCCGGAGTGAGCCTGCCAACCCTCGTCCTTCATCCAATTCGTCCCGTCGTCCTTCATCACGTCGGGCGCCGTGAGAAAGAAGAAGAGGAACATCAGCACGAGGCTGCTGATCACAGCATAGGAGACGAATGGCGGTTCTTCCCGGATGTGCATGAATCTCGTGGCGACCAGCCAGGCCTTGACCACGGCGATTCCGAATGCGGTGACGAGCGTCACCCACTGGATTCCGAGCTCGGGGCCGATGACGCTGATCACGAGCAGCACCACCAGCACGCCCCAGACCTTCACATAACCCTGTACGGAGTGTTCTGCGTGTTCTTCGGACATTTTTGTTCGGATTCCCGGGGCGCGGTTACTTGGCGATGTAGAGAAGAGGGAAGAGGAAGATCCAGACCAGGTCCACGAAGTGCCAGTAGATCCCGATCAGCTCGACGCGGTGGAGATCCT
>CAZQMY010000295.1:0-7572 GCA_964594405.1 uncultured Spirochaetaceae bacterium
GCCTCCTCGGCCGCGGTCTCGACGACCTCGCCCGCCGCGTCGGGCTCGGGCGCCGGGCTGCTGCAGGCCAGGAGAGCCAGCGCGAGCGGCGGCACGAGCCATCGCAGGGGCTCCACCAGGATCCGGGCGAGGGCTGCGCTCATCGTTTCCCTCCCGCCCAGGGATCCGCGCCGCCCGGCGCGCTGGGAAAGCTCTGCGGGCTGGGGCGTCGCTCCATCGAGACGGTGGCGAGCGCGAGGCTCTGGACGCTCTCGCCGCGCCGGATGCGCACACGATCCGGCGAGATGGCGAGGACCCTGGCGCCGTCGACCTCGTCCCCGACACGGACGGATCGGTCGTTGATGATCGCAATGCGCCGATCGCCCGAGAAGAGGATCGCGGAGAGCACGAGGGGCGCGATCGGCGCGGCGTCGCCCCGACCGGTCTCGATTCGGAGCGGACGTCGCGTCGGATCCTTCAGCACGGCGAAGTCGATCGGCGCTCGCCGGGCGGCCTCCTCGACCTCCTCGTCGACCGGGTCGGCATCGGCCGTCGCGCCACGCACCACGAGGAGCGCGGCGAGCAACGCGCCCGCTCCAGCGATCCCGAATACCTTGCGGCTACGCACCGATCCAGTTCTCCTCGTCCGACAGGGTGTAGATGCGGATGGTGATGATGGCGTCCGGGTAGTCTTCGACGCGCAGCTCGAAGCTCTGCCAGAAGAACTGCCAGGGCAGGTTCTCCATCGCCTCGAGGTATCTGAGTGCCGGCAGGTAGCCACCGCGCATCACCACGACGAGGTCGTGTCGGTAGAGCTGCTGGCCCTCTCGGGCTCGGGGCCGCCCGGCCTCTTCCTCGGGCGCGGCGGGACCGGCGACGATGGGCGCCGCGCCCCGGCTCTCCAGGCGGAGCAGCTCGAGATCGCGGTCCGCGGTCAGCAATCGTTCGAGGACGTCCGCCATCTCCGTCGGCGGGATCAGGGAGCTCAGGTGCTTGCCCAGGCGCTGATCGAGGGCGCTGATCAGCTTGTGCAGTCGGATCTCGTCGTCGAGGTACTCGAGGTTCGGACCCACCGAGTACTCGTCCGCGAGGAAGCGCGTCTCCTGGGAGAGCCTTGCGAGCTCGCTCTGCGCGGCGTTGATCTCGGCGCCTCGTCGGAGCTGCTCCTGCTCGAGCGCGCGGCCGAGGGCGACATCGTAGATCGCGAGCACGCCGAGCACGGTGGCGCCGATGATCAGGAGGCGCTCGCGGAGGTTGCGCGATTCGAGGAAGAGCTGCGCCTGTCGCGCGGCCTTCAGGATGGGCGAGTCTTCGATCATCCCGATTCCTCCCCTTCGACCACTTCCTGGTCATCCCCGCCGCTGTATAGAGAGAATCGAGTGACCCCGTCGTGCTCCTCCGAGGCGAGCATGCGAAGCACGCCGAAGCCATGCCCCGCGAAGGCGGCCTCTCGACGAAGTGACTGGAGCAGGCTCGCCACCCGTTGTGGATTGGTGGTGCCGCCGCCCAGGCGCATCTGCTGCCCGCCCTGCTCGATCCCGACGGTGTCGAGCCAGAGCTCTTCGACGGGGTTGCGGGCGAGGGCAACGAGTCGATCCGAGAAGGGAGGTGCGTCCTCCTTGCCCGCGAGGTTGGTGAGCAGGAGCTGCTTGGTGCGCGCCTCCGAGCGCATCTGCTGTACGCGCGCACGAAGGTCGAGGTCGGGGCTCGCGTCGGCGTAGCGGGCGCGGAAGGCGTCGATCCGCTCCTGTCCGATCCGCGCCTCGGCCTCGAGCGACTCGAGCAGCTCGATCTGGCGGGAGAGGAAGTGCAGCCCCGCCGCGTGGGAGATCGCGACTGCGGCAACCGTGGCCGCGGCCAGGCGCACCAACGCGGGCAGCGTGAGGGAGACCTCCTCCCTGGCCGCTGCTGTCCGCGCGAGACTCACCGGATCGCCGCGCAGCGCGTTCAGGGCGCCGCCCACCGCAGCCAGGCAGTGCATCTGCCGCTCGGCTGGAAGGGGTGTGTCGCAGACCAGCAGCTCGCCGAGATCGAGCACCGAGACCGCCATCGGGCGAAGGAGCTCGCCCGCGTGCGGGGTCATCAGCTGCAGGTCGAAGGTGACGGGCGTGAGCACGAGGCGGGAGGCGGGCGCCTGTCCGAGCTCGCTCTCGTAGTAGTCGATGGAGCGCTGGACCTCCAGAATCAAGCTGTCGACCACCGCGCGCGCTTCGTCGCTCAGACCCTCGGCCTCGCTCGAGTCGACCAGCGCCCGCTCCAGCTCGTCGGCCCGGATCTGCACCCCGCGAACGAGATAGAGCTCCTGCTGGTGATAGAGGGCGAGCACGCCGCCCTTCTCCCCGAGCTGAAGGACCGCCGTGCCAGCGACCACTTCGGGCAGCCGATCCACGATGCCCAGCATCGCCCGCTCGGGAATCGTGACGCTCTCCAGCTCGAGGCCCGCGGCTTCGGCGAGGCCCTCGGCCTCGCGGATGGCATCGGCGCGCGCGGCGACGACGTACATCTTGTCGGCCCGGCCTCGCGTGGCGGAGTCGGGGAAGTCGAAGACGGCGATCTCCGCCTGGCTCGGGTCGAAGTCGATGAAGTCGCGGATCAGCCAGCGCGCAGCCTCCCGCAGCTCGCTGGCGGCCACGTTCTCCGGCCGCTCGGCGAGGCGAAGCGTGTAGTCCCGGGTGATGACGCAGCTGCAGCGCTGACCCGCCCAGCCGAGGCGCTCGACGGCCTCCGAGAGGACTGCCTCCCGTGCCGAGGCCTCGCAGGCAATGAACTCGCAATCCTGCAATACCGGCGGACTCTCCTCGCTGACGACGATCCGGCACAGGGCGATCCCGTCGCGCTCGAGGGCGAGACCGATCACACCGCTCTGCTCGACGGTGCCTATGCGCTGGAATCGGCGGAGGAAGGAGGCCAAGGGCCGCTCCTTGCGCACCCTTCTCGTCCTCCGGCCGCGGGCGGGTCGCGCCCCGGCTGTCGGAACTCCGGATGCAATGGGAGTGCAACGATTGCGTCCCTCCTGTTAGCGGCCGTCGGCGATCGAAGTTGAGTGCGCCCGGCGTGCGAAGAGGCTGCGCTCTGCCGGGATTTACCCGGAGGTGCATTGAAATGAAATTCAAAGTCAATGGTCGATGGGCGGGCGGGGGCCATAGAATCAGAGTTCATTTTCAACCCTCTACCCTCCTCACCCCAACGCAGGGGGCGCAGCCATGTGCGCTCTGCAGGAGAGATCATGCCGTCCTGAATCAGAGCGCTCGCGATCGCCTTTCTGGTCATCGCAAGCTCGATCGCACCGATCGCGCTCGCCGAAGGCGAGAACGAGATCGAGAACGAGAATGAGAAGGTCGAAGCGTCTTCGAAGAGCGACGAAGAATGCCTCGATGAGGTGGAATCCGAGGTCGGGATCCTGGCCGAAGAAGTGGCGCGGGACTCGTGGCCGCCACCGTCTGCGAAGAGCGCGGACTGCCGAGCATGCAAGGCCTCGGCCCGGCGGCCTCGAACGTCTGCATGCGGGAAAAGGGGGTCTCGATCGGCAGCTACGGTGGCGAGGTGCGCTTCCGCTCCAAGCTGCAAGCGGACGAGGACGACATCTTCGACGCCCTGCGCTTCGTCGCGTACGTCGGCTCTCGCTTCAACGATCGCTGGGTGGTCGACTCAGAGCTCGAGTTCGAGCATGCCGGCACCGGTGGAGGCGGCTCCGTCTCGGTCGAGCTCCTCACCCTCGACGTCTCCCTCCTCGTGGCGGGGCTCGTCCTCCTGGCGGCCCCGGCGGGCGCCGGATGCTCACCTACTACGACGTCCTGATCGATCCCGACGCCGAGCTGGCCCGCTCTGGCTGACCAACGCACTCCTCTCTACTTCGAGAAGGTGGGCCTCTCACCCGCCTCGGTCGCCTCGTCCTACCTCGGGAACGAGGAGCAGTATCTCTCGCAGCGAGGCCATCAGGGGTTGCTCGAGGTCTCGGATTTCCACCTCTTCGACATGGGAATGCTGCTGCTCGTACTCACACACCTGGCGCTCTTCATCCCGGTGCGATCCAGCGTGAACGCCTGGCTCGTCGTCGAGCCCTTCCTGTCGGGCCTGATCAGCGAGGGCGGGGAGCACGCGCATCCATGGTCCCGGAGTCCTCTCGATTCCGCCCTGTGGCGACGTGGGGTAGACTCGTCTTCTACCCGGAGCCCGACCGACGTGTTCGTCCTCTACTTCGCCATCTCCGCGATCATCGGCCTGCTGGCCATGTATCTGCTCGTCTCGAGGCTCGGCGCCGGCGCCGGCTTTGCCATCGAGAACGAGGCGGCGGTGCTCGATCTGATGGCCCAGGAGTACCCGGACCATCGACCCGCCGAGGTGGTGATCGCCGCGGACGGGGCTGGCGCGCTGGTCTCGATGGCGGGCGAGCCGTCCATCGGCCTGGTCCAGAGCCTGGGGACCCATGCAACCACGCGCCTGCTTCGGTTGGGTGACCTGCAGAGCGCATCCGCCGACGAGGATCGCCGGCTCCAGCTCCGGCTGGCCGACTTCACCTTCCCGGACGCATCCATCGCGCTCTCCGACGAGGCACAGGTCGAGCCTTGGCTCGAGCGCCTGCGTGGACTCGCGCGGGGTGTGCCGGAGGTGCGCGCATGACGCCGGTCCCCGACTATCCCGACGCCGAGGTCCTCGTTGCGCCGCTCTACGTGGTCCTGATGGTGGCCGAGGTCCTGGCCATCCGTCTCGCGGGCGCTCGCGGCGAGTACGAGGCCAGGGATACGATCACCAGTCTGCTCATGGGCATCTGGTCGGTGGTCACGGGCGGAGTGATCGTCGGGCTCTTCGCTGTGCTCCTGATGCAGGTCTGGGAGTACCGCCTCTTCGACCTCGGCCACGGACCGGTTGCCCTGATCACGTGCTTCGTCGCCTACGACCTGATCTACTACTGGCAGCATCGGCTCGGTCATCGCTCGAGGTGGTTCTGGGCCAGGCACGTGATCCACCATTCGAGCCAGCACTTCAATCTCTCCACGGCGCTGCGCCAGCCCTGGGCGACGCCCGTCGACCTCCTGATCGCGATGACGGCGCCGCTCGTGCTGCTCGGCTTCCACCCGGCGTTGGTGGCCTTCTGCGTGTCGCTCGATCTCATCTATCAGTTCTGGATCCATACCGAGGCCATCGACCGCATGCCGCCCTGGTTCGAAGCGATCTTCAACACGCCCAGCCACCACCGGGTGCATCACGGTCGAAATCCCCGCTATCTGGACGTGAACTACGCGGGCACCTTCATCGTCTGGGACAGGCTCTTCGGCACCTTCGAGCCGGAGCGGCGAGACGAGCCGGTCCGCTACGGACTCGTCAAGAACCTCGGGACCTTCAATCCGATCCGCGTCGCCTACCACGAGATCCTGGCGATCCTGGTGGACCTCTTCCGGCCCGGGCTGACGCCCGGTCAGCGGCTGAAATACGTCTTCGCGCCGCCTGGCTGGAGCCATGACGGCTCTCGCACCACCAGCGATGCGCTGAAGCAGGATTTCTTCGCGCGCGTGGGACACGATCTGCCCGTGCGTGAGCCGGCCTCCCTGGGACCCGTCCCGGCGGAGCCTCGCTGAGGCGACGAAGAGGACGCGCCTCGTCGGTGCGTCGGCGGAATCGTGGGGTCGCGCCCATTCCGGTGCTCCATGAGCTTCCCGGTCCGTGACCGATCGGAGCAGCAGCCCCGCGACGCGCGACACGTCCGCTGACACGAAGGCGCGCCAGCGATGGGAATGCACGCGAGGCGGCCAGCCAGAGGAGAGCAGACCGCCGCGCTGCGTTCGCGTCAGCAAGGCCTCCGATGGGGACAGGGCGGTCGCGTCGGCCCTCGAGCTGCTCGGCCGAATGCCCATCCTGCCCATCCGCATCCGGGATCCCACTGGGGTGAGATCCCGCGTGAGGCACCGCATGGCTGGTTGGAGGTCGTCTTCTTGCGCCACACCCATGGATGGGCACTCGCGCAGGCCTCGTGAACGACGTTTCGGGGCTAGGCACCGCCCCTGTCGGCGGCCTTGCGCAGCTCACAATCCTTGCGCGTCTTCCGGTCGCATTGGCAGGCCTCGCCGGTGCCGCCGCAAGAGCCACGCAGGGCCCGTCCCGAGAGCATCACGCCGACGGCCATCAGGGCGACGATGACTCCGAAAAAGGCGATTGTGGCGAGGATGGTCTGCATGTCGTCGGCTCTCGGAGGGCGTACCCGATCAGTTCTCCGGTGCGTCGGTGGCGGCCAGGAGCGCTCGCTTGGCGGCCGTGGATCTGGCCTCGAAGCCTGCTTCGCCGTCACGCACGATGAAGTGAGCCGCCAGGCCCTCCCTCTCCGCGAGAGAATAGCCCGCTTCCGGGCCCATGACGTTCAGCGCCGTGGCCAGCCCATCGGCCATCATGGCGCTGGGGTGGAGCACGGTGACGGAGGCCAGCGCGTGGCGGATCGGCTGGGCCGTCCGTGGATCGATGGTGTGCGAGATGCGGCGCCCGCGCTCGTCCTCGTAGTAGTTGCGGTAGTCCCCAGAGGTCGCCATGGCGATGTCGTCCAGATCCAGCACCCGGTGGACCGTTCGCATCCCCTCCGAGGGCTGCTCGATGGCGACCCGCCAGCGCTTGCCGTCGAGCTTCCGGCCCGCGGCGCGGATCTCGCCCCCCACCTCCACCAGGTACGCCCGATGGCCGAGGCCCTCCAGGGCCATCGCGACCCGGTCGACGCCATGTCCCTTTGCAATCGCCGAGAGGTCCACCTCCAGCTCGGGGTGCAGCTTGCGCGCGGCTCCGTCCTCGTCGAGGATCAGCTTCTCGAAGCCCACACGGGCTTTCAGGGCCTTCAGGTCCGCGGGCGAGGGCGCCACCTCGGGCGGCTCCGCTCCGCCGAATCCCCAGGCCTTGACCAGCGGGCCCACGGTCACGTCGAAGCCGCCACCGGTCAGTCGGCTGATCTCGCGCGCAGCGCGCAGCACCCGCAGGGTCTGGGGGGAGAGCGGCGTTGCCGACACGCTGCGTGCGGCGTTGAAGCGCGAGATCTCGGACTCCGGATCCCAGGTGGACATGGCGCCGTTCACGTCGTCCAGTGCTGCCTCGATTGCCTGCCCGATCTCACGGTGGTCGTTGGGCGAGAGGTGCTCGGAAGCGACCTTCACGGTCCAGGTGGTGCCCATGGTCGCGCCCGAGAAGACCGCGTAGGGCCCCGGCGTCGGCGCGAAGATGTATCGATGCGTCGAGACCGCGATCAGGGCGAGGAGCAGGACGATCAGCAGCACCCTGGCGCGGGCGTCGAGAGCCCCGGGCGCCGGCATCGAGCGGCTAGCCGCCGAAGTCGTCGAAGGCGATGTTCTCGGGCTCGACGCCCAGATCGGAGAGCATCTTGACGACGGCGTCGTTCATCATCGGCGGACCGCAGATGTAGTACTCGCAGTCCTCGGGCGAGGGGTGGTCCTTGAGGTAGTTGTCGTAGAGCACCTGATGGATGAAGCCCGTGAGCCCGGTCCACTTGTCCTCTTCCATCGGCTCCGAGAGCGCGAGATGCCACTCGAAGTTGTCGTTCTCCGCCTGGATGGAGTCGAAGTCCTCGACGTAGAAGGCCTCCCGCAGGCTGCGGGCGCCGTA
>CAZQMY010000296.1:0-7507 GCA_964594405.1 uncultured Spirochaetaceae bacterium
GCCTGCTCGTCGGGAGCGACCCCGCGGGCGGCGTGGGCTGGGCCATCGTGAAGCGCTACAGCGACCGTCCCGGCTACGCCATCACCTGCGAGACGTCCGTCTACGTGGACGAACGCGCACGAGGCCGGGGAATCGGCAACTCACTCCAGAAGGCCGCCATGGCCCGCGCTCGCGCGCTCGGATACCGCCACCTGGTGGCGAAGATCTTCGCCATCAACGAGAGCAGCGTCCGCTTCCATGAGCAGCACGGCTACGAGTGGGTGGGTCGGCAGCGTAACGTCGGGCTGGTCGCCGGCGTACTCCATGACATCGTGATCATGCAGCGCGTCTTCGACGAGACGCCCTGACGACGCCCCAGAATGGAGGAAGAACCTTGCTGACCGCAGCCACGCAGACCACCGCATTCCATCACGGCCCGATCCTGGAGCTGATCGAGGCGGTCGACGCCTGCAGCGAGCTCACGCCCGATCTGGCGCGTCGGCTGCTCGGCCACATCGAGCTCCAGCCGGCGGACGTGATGCCCTGGGCCGATTTCGACCACCCCGTGACCGACGGCTACGGGCGCAAGCTCGTCTTCGCCGGCGCGCGATTCGAGCTGATGGTGATGTCGTGGCGGCCCGGGGACTACAGCGCGATCCACGACCACGGCGCGACGCAGTGGGGCGCGGTGCGCTACCTCGGGCCGGCCGAGCACGTGGTCTTTCGCGAGCACGAGGGACGACTCGGTGTCCACGAGCGGCGCATGCAGACGCCCGGCTCGGTCTGCGCCGTCGATCACGATCTGATCCATCTGATGGGAAATCCAGGGACGACCCCTTTCCTCTCGATCCACCTCTACGGAGTCGACTGCCCGACACCCCTCGTGACGGGTGATGCGCGGATCTTCGACCTCTACGAGCGCCGTATCCAGCGTACGGACGGGGGCGTCTTCTTCGGCCTGCCCGAGTCCGAGATCCGCCGCCGGGAGCCCTGTCCTCAGGCCGAGCCCGAGGCGATCCTCCTTCACCACCGCCTGATGCATGACCGGATCGGCCGGATCCTCGAGGCAGGGCTGGGCAACGAAGCGCTCGCGCGGCGTCAACGGGACCTCTCGCTCGCGATGGCCGATCTCGATGCCGGGCCGGTGGCCGCGCGAAGATGAGCGAGGTCGCGTTCGCGCAGCTCCTGATCGTGTGCGTGCGCGCATATCTGGCCGCGGGCGCGCTCTTCGCCATCGGGTTCGTGACCCTCGGATTGGAGCGCATCGACCCCTCCGCGTCGCACAGCACCTACGGCTTCCGGATCGTCATCATTCCCGGGGTCGTCGTCCTCTGGCCGCTGCTCCTGCTTCGAATCATGAAGGGGCGATCTGCACCGATCGAGCGCACCGCCCACCGCGAGGCCGCATCCCGGGGCGGGGACGCATGATCCACTCACGAAGACGCGCCCATCTGCGGATCATCATCGCGCTCGCGATCGGAATTCCCACCCTGCTGGCGAGCGCGCTCTTGCTCCGCCCGCAGGTCCCCCCCATCTCGGCGGGCCATCTCCGCCTCGCCACACCCTCCGGATTCGCGCCCGGATCCGCTGGCGAGTGGCGGAGCGTCGAGCCGGTGAGCGGCGGGATCGCGCTCGAGGTCCAGCGCCCCTCCGATTCCGCCGCCGTCGCCGTGCGCCCCGTAAGAACCCCCCTCGCACCGGACCTGCTGATCTACTGGGTGCCGCGCGGCGCGGCGGCGCCGGGCGAAGGGGCGGTGCTCGTAGGGGGTCTCGCTGGCCAGACCGCACGCGGCCTCTCACTCCCGGATCACGAGAATGCGGCGTCGGGCGAGCTGATCGTCTACAGCGTCGCACAGGCCGAGGTGTTGGCCCGCTTCGACGCGGCAGAGTTCGTCTCGAGGGGAGCCCGCTAGACATGTCCGCCGGCTACAAGGCCGTGCTCTGGAACCGGCAGAAGATCATCTATGATGCAGTTCTGCTCGTTGGCGTCGCGCTCTTCGTCCTCGGCTACATGGAGATCGCGCCCCGTCTGGACCCCAACGCCGAGGCGATGAACGTCGAGATCCGGGCCTTCGGTCTCGCAGCGTTCATCCTCCTGCACATCATCCTCTCCATCGGTCCGCTCTGTCGGCTCGACGCTCGGCTCCTGCCCCTGCTCTACAACCGACGACACATGGGTGTCACCATGTGCCTGCTCGGGATCCAGCACGCCAGACTGGCGACCACCTGGTATCACGACTTCGGCAACCTCGACCCCTGGGTCAGCCTCCTGGTGAGCAACACGAGGATCGGGTCGCTCACGCAGTTTCCCTTCGAGTGGCTCGGCCTCGCCGCCCTGGCGATCCTGATCGTGATGGCGGTGACGAGCCACGACTTCTGGCTCGCGAACCTGACCGCGCCGGTCTGGAAGGCGCTCCACATGGGCGTCTACTTCGCCTATGCGCTGCTCGTCGGTCATGTCGCGCTCGGGGCGCTGCAGAGCGACACGGGCGCCGGGCTGACGTTGCTCGTCCTCGCGGGTGCGGGCTGGATCGTGGCCATCCATCTCGCGGCAGCGCTGAAGGAGCGGGCGGCTGATCGTCCCACACGCACCGAGGGCGACGGATGGGTGCTCGTCGGGCCGGTCGACGCCATCCCGGACGATCGCGCCAGGGTCGTGTTCGCTTCGGGCGAGCGAATCGCCGTCTTCAAGTACGACGGCAGGCTGTCTGCGATTTCAGGGGTCTGCCAACACCAGAACGGTCCCCTGGGCGAGGGGTGCATCATCGACGGGCTCGTGACCTGTCCTTGGCATGGATACCAATACGATCCGGCCACTGGAGCATCACCACCGCCCTTCCAGGAGCGGATCCCCACCTTCGATGTAATCGTGCGGGGCGGTCTGGCGTACGTGAACCCGGCCCCACACCCGGCCGGCACGCGAGTTGCGCCGGCGCAGATCCCCGGAGATCGATCAGCGTGAGCAAGCCCCGAGACGACCAGGACTTCTACGTCGGCTACCGACCGCGCATGTCTCCTTCGCTGGCGCGCTTCGTCGCGCCGCGCGTCGCGCTCCTGGTGCTGGCCGCCGCCTCGCTCGCCGTCATGATCGCCGGGCTCCATCGGCCCTACGACGAGGCACGAAGCGACTTCCGGGACCTGCGCGACTTCGACGGCGTACTGCTCGCGGACCCGGCGCCGCACCTGGTCGTGGCCAGACCGGGACGGACACGGGGAAGGGACTACTCCCGCTACCTGCTCGTCGGCCGGGGCAAGTCGGGGCCGAAGGTCGACCTGGCGTCACTCGATGGCCGTCCGGTGCGCGTTCGGGGCTCGCTGATCTATCGCGACTCCCAGACGATGCTCGCAGTCAAGAGCGCCGAGTTGCTCGCCGAGTCGGAGGCCCCCTTCTCCGCCCCGGTATCGCCGCCCGACTCGCTGGGCCGCTTCACGCTTCAGGGCGAGATCGTGGACAGCAAGTGCTTCATCGGCACGATGCGACCGGGCAACACCAAAGTGCATCGAGGCTGCGCGACGCGATGCATCGCGGGAGGTGTGCCGCCGGTCCTCCTGGTGCGCGACGAGGCGGGCACCGCGCTCTACTTCCTGCTGGTCGCGACGGACGGCTCCGCGGTGAACGCGCGTGTGCTCGACCTCGTGGCCGAGCCCGTCGAGATCGAAGGCGAGGTCGTGCGTCTCGACGACATGCTGGTGCTGAGATCCGACCCGTCGACCTACCGGCGACTCTGAGCGCATCGCCATGACCGATTCCCCGATGACCCGCGCCATCGATGCCGTGCCCTCGCCCCTCCTCCTGGTGCTCTCCCGTGCGCTTCAGGCCCTGAGCGCCCCGGTGGTCGCCCTGCTGGTGAGCAGCGCTGCGGAGCTGGGCGGCGAGGTCGAGAACGCGATCTCCTTCTGCAACGTGCTCTTCGTCGGCAACCTCTGCGCGGGGATCGTGACCTCGGCGATCTTCGGGCCGCGCGAGACCTTCTCCCGGCTGCTGCAGCTCGATCGCCGCCACAAGATCGAGGTCCTCGTCTTCGCCGGCCTCTCCGCACTGCTCTCGGCACTGATCTTCCAGGGCCTCGAGAACACGAGCGTGACCAACACCGTGCTGCTCGCGCGGATCGGGCCGGTGCTCTTCGCGATGCTCTGTGCGGTCCTGCTCGGCCAGTCGATCGAACGCGCCGAGTGGGGCGGGTTCTCTCTGATCGTGATCGGGGTCATGGCGACGGTCTTCGTGGGCAGCGATTTCATGATCTCGAAGGGCGACGTCTACATCCTGGCCTCGGGCGCGGTCTTCGCCCTCGTGACACTGTTGAGCAAGCGACTGCTCCCCCGGACGGGCCTGGGAGCCCTCGTCATGAGCCGCAACCTGGTCTCGGCGATCGTCTTCTTCGTGATCGCCAACGCCTTCTACGGCCCGGACCACTTTGCGGAAGCCTTCTACGGACCTCTCTGGGGCATCATGGTCGTCTATGCATCGATCGTGATCGTAGCGGCCCAGCTGGCCTACTACCGTGCCCTCCACCGTCTGACGCCAGCATCCATCGCCCGGTGGGCGGCGTTCACGCCGCTGATCGCATTCGTCTATGCCGTCGCGATCAACGGTGAGGACCCGACGACGACCCAGCTGGTGGCGCTCGGGTTCGTCACCGCCGGAACCGTGGTCTCGAACCTCGGTCGCTTCACGCCGCCAGGCACCAGCGAGTCCGGCGAGACCAGCGTGGGGGCAGCATGACGCTTCGACTGCTCAGCATCGCCAATCCGCGCGCCTATACGCGGGGCGGCACGGATGTACCGCTCGGCTACGCCCGCCTGGCCGCGCATCCCGAGATCTCGCTCTTCCACGTCGATACGGAGGTCCTGCACGGCTCCACGAACACCGTCGACTGCGTCCCCATCCCGCCGGACTTCCGGGCCGACGCGTTCTACGAGCTCGCGGCTGCCCACACGGTGAAATCCCCGATCGCGTCGTTCGACCTCGCATTCTGCCGATCGCTCAAGCCCTTCCCTCAGGGTTATCTGGATCACCTCGTCCGGCTGTCGGCGCAGGTCCCCTTCTTCAACGACCCGGGGGCCATCCGACGACAGCTCGACCCATCGTTCCTGCTGGACGCGGCCGGGGCGTGGCTGCCCGAGCACGGATTGGCCGAGTCTTCGCAACACCTCGAAGCCTTCCTCGACAGGCACCAAACGATCGTTGCCAAGCTGCCCAACAGCTGCGGTGGACGAGGCGTCTTCCGGATCGGCCGCGTGGGGAGCGGGGGCTTCGCCACCGACAATGCCGTGGAGGGGAGCCGGCACCACCCCGATCTCGTCGCACTCTGGGGCGCGCTCCGGCGGCACGGCCCCGGGCCGCTGCTCCTGATGCGCTACCTGCCACGCGTGCGCGAAGGCGAGAAGCGACTCGTGGTCGTCGATGGCGAGATCCAGGGCGCCTACATGCGGCGGTCTCCGCACGGCCACTGGGTCCAGAACGTGAGCCAGGGGGCGCAGTGCGAGCCCGTCGCCGTCTCGGAGGCGGATCGCGAGGTGGTGGAGGCAACCTCCGGTGCCTTCTCACACGCAGGGATCCGCCTGCTTGGCTACGACCTGATTCGGGACGTGGGTGATCGCTATCTCGTGAGTGAGATCAACGCCGGCAATGTGGGCGGTCTCTTCAGGCTGGAATCGCTCAGCGGACTCGACCTCACCGACCGATTCGTGGCTGCGCTGCGCGCCTACTCGAAGAGCGAGAGATACTCCGCGTAGCCTTCGGCCTCGAGACGCTCCACCGGCACGAAGCGCAGCGCCGCCGAGTTGATGCAGTAGCGCTGGCCATCGGGACCCGGGCCGTCCGGGAAGACATGGCCCAGGTGCGAGTCGCCATGTCGCGATCGAACCTCGATCCGCTCCATGCCGTGGCTGCGATCGATCCGCTGGAGGACGTGGTCGGGCTCCACCGCTCGCGTGAAGCTGGGCCATCCGGTCCCCGAATCGAATTTGTGGACGGACGCGAAGAGCGGCTCGCCGCTCACGACATCCACATAGAGCCCCGCGTCCTTCGCATCCCAGAACTCGTTCTGGAAGGGGCGCTCGGTGGCGTCCTCCTGGGTGACGGCACGCTGGATGGGGGTCAACGCCTGGACGCGCTCGGCGTTCTTCGAGTATCGCTTCTCGGACATGGCTGCTCCTTCTCGAATGCTGGACTGGAATGCTGGCGCGCGCGGCGACCCGACGGAGATCCGGGCCTCGGTCGGCACGGACGCGTGGCGACTCGAGAGGATCGCGTCCCAGCGAGCGAGTGGCAAAGACCGCGTCGGCATGGCTCGTATCGCCGCAGACGATCCGCACGTGCGCTGCTGTCACCGGAACGCCACGCGAGGCCCACTCGAAGGGCTCGAATCCGAGCGGCAGCTCGTGCTGACGCATCGCAGAACGCACATCACGCTCGGGACCGTCGACTCCAAGCCTGCGCTGCACGGCGGGCGCGATGGCCCGAGGCCATGCTTCGCAGTCCGGGGGAGGATTTGCCACGGGGCGAGCGCTTGCCCGTTCCCGGGTAAGGGTAACCGCCGAGCCACCTGCGACGTACTCGGCGCGAGCGAGACTTTGGTCAGACCCGACCCGAAGAGGATGGAGATGATGAGCGAATCCGTCATCGAGAGGACGCGGAACATGATCGGAGACCTGAGGCAAGCGAGGACTCCATCCGTCGAGCTCTACGACGACCCGTTCTTTGACGATGCCTGAGCGTCGGGCGTCCGCGTTGTCCAGATCCCGAGGAAGCGTGGGCTGCGCGAAGGATGATCGCTCCGTGCGCGCCGTCTTTCCGATCCGATCGGTTGCGCGCCACGATCCCGGACCGCAAGCTCCTCGTGCCCGGACCTGGCCCATCTCTCGCCCCCGCGGCGAATCCGGAGACCCCGAAAGATGAAGAAGACCCGAATCGCCACCTTCAGCGACCTCGAGCCGGCGAAGCCCGCCGGCGCCGTCGTCGCGAACGTCGACCTCGTGATCGTGCGCTGGCCCGATGAGGACGAGGTGTCCGTGCTCTACGGCCGCTGTCTGCATCGAGGTGCGCTGCTCGCGGACGGCAGCATCGACGGTGACGACCTCATCTGCGGCGTCCATGGATGGGACTACCGCTTCCGCACCGGCGTGAGCGCCTACAGCAACGACGAGCAGCTTCAGCGCTTCTCCCATTGGATCGAGGACGACGGCGTCTTCGTGGACGAGGACGAGATCCGCGAGTGGGAGCACCGCCACCCGCAGCCCTACGACCGCAACGCCTACCAGGGGGCATACGCGGACCCTCACGGCACGCCAGACGAGCCCTCGAATCAGTGGATCCACGAGATGGCCGAGCACGGCCTCGAGCGCGTCGGCCACCACGGCCGGGTCGGCGCGATGGGCGTCCCGCGATCACAGCTCCCGCGGTGGGAAGACATCCAGCTGGTGACCGCACAGCTCCACCGGGTGCCGCTGCTGGACGACGAGGAGGTCGGGAGTGACCTCGTGATCGGGCCCGAGGCGAAGAAGCCGCTGCGCCTCGAGATTCCCC
>CAZQMY010000297.1:0-7447 GCA_964594405.1 uncultured Spirochaetaceae bacterium
GTCCGGATTGCCGCGGAAGTATTCCATCATGATGCCGGGCTTGGCGATGGGGTCGAAGGTGGGGTTGGCGACGGCATGGCTGACCTTGCCGCCCACCACGTGATAGCGACGCGTGCCCATCTGACACCACTCGACGCAGCGCCGTCTCATGCGCGGATCGATGTGCCGGGTGAAGGCGTCCTCGGCCTCGTAGTAGTGGTTGTCGGCGTCGAAGGCGGCGTAGTCGATGGCGGTCATGGGCTCCTCTTCCTCGTTGCCGGGATCGCGCCCGATGAGGGGACGATCGGCCGATGGGGGAGGGTACTACAGCCCCGGTTGCGCGATCAGCCGTTGGACCTGCAGGCATCGATGATGCGCTCGAGCGCGGCGAGGCCGTCGCCGAGGCTGGCCGGACCCGGCTGCAGGATGATCTCCGGGGGCAGCTCGAAGAGGCGCTCATCGGCGATGGCCGGCACCCGTGCGAATCCGGGGCGCGCCAGCACCGAGTCGCGATCCAGCGGCTTGCCGCACCAGCACGCCATCATGATCTCGGGCGCGGCGGTGACGACGTCCTCGCCGGCGATCTGCCGCTCGCGTGCGAGCTTTCCTCTTGCCTTCTCACGGAAGACATCTTCGCCGCCGGCGATCTCGATCAGCTCGCTCACCCACTCGATGGCGGAGATCATCGGGTCGTCCCACTCCTCGAAGTAGACCCGCGGCCGATGGCTCTGGCGCGCGCTGCGCTCGGCGGTCTCCTCGATGCCGCGCAGCAGATCCGCACACAGCCGGCGCGCCTTCTCGTTCGCGCCGACGAGTCCGCCGACGCTCATGATCACGTCCAGGATCTCCTGCACGCTGCGCTGGTTGAAGATCAGCACCGGCAGATTGGCCGAGATGAGCTTGCGGGCCAGATCGGCCTGGATGTCCGAGAAGCCGATCACCAGGTCCGGTCGCAGGGCCGAGATCTTCTCGACGCTGCCCCCGACGAAGGCCGAGACCACCGGCTTGTCGCGCTTCGCCTCCGGCGGTCGTACCGTGTAGGCGCTGATGCCCACCACCCGATCTCCCTCGCCGAGCCGGTAGAGGATCTCGGTGGGCTCCTCGGTCAGGCATACGATCCGGCGCGGGCCCTGGCCTACGGTGAGCGGAGGCATCGCCCGGCCTGGCCCTTCAGCTGCGCCCAGTGATGGGCGATGTGATCGCCGACGAAGCAGCGCGTCTCCGGGACGACTTCCATGCTCACGGATTCTCCTTCCTCGCGACGCTTCCAGTCGGCTTCCCATCCGCCAGCGGCGCGGAGGTGGATGATCGGCCATACGCGGCGATTCTGCCGTCCAGATTCCCCGGCCGAAATCTGGCTTACCTGTTCAGTCGAATTTCGGAGGGCTCGGTCGGACTGAAACAGATGTAGAGTCTGAAGCACTCACGCCACAGCGGGAACGCGCGAGCCACATGCTCCGCGAGCCCACGGCGGGACCCGAGAGGAGCGATCACCATGGCCATCGCGCAGCCGCCCTACGGCGACATCAACATCGTCCACCCGGAGCTCTACGCGAAGAGCGGCTATCCGCACGAAGCCTGGACCTGGATGCGGAAGAACGATCCCGTCCACTACTTCGAGAATACCGAGGGCATCCCCTTCTGGGCGATCACCAAGCACGCGGACATCATGGAGATCGGCAAGCGCCCCAACGAGTTCATCAGCGGCCCGCGCCTGGTGATCAGCCACCTGCCCGAGCGGCCGAGTATCGTGCCGCCCACGCTGATCCAGCTCGACCCGCCCAAGCATCAGATCTATCGCAAGCTGATCAGCGACCGGTTCACGCCGCGCGCGCTCAAGCGCTTCCACAGGGACATCGAGGACATCGGCTTCGAGATCGTGGAGAAGCTGATGCTCAACGAGGAGGGAACCGGTGAGATCGACTTCGTGGAGTCGGTCTCGGCCCCGCTGCCCATCGCGGTGATCGCCTGGATGCTCGGCCTTCCCAAGCCCGAGTGGCCGCTGCTCTTCGAGTGGACGAACAAGATCATCGGCGCCCAGGATCCGGAGTTCCAGGACGGTGTGGCGGATTCGGAGAAGCTCGCTCAGGACACCATGACCGAGCTCTTCAGCTACTTCACGAGCCTCGTGGAGGAGAAGAAGAAGAACCCGGCAGACGATCTCGTGACCCTCTTCACGCAGATGGAGGTGGATGGCGAGCCGCTTCCCTTCATGGATGTCATGACCTGGTGCCTGATCATCGTCATCGCGGGCAACGAGACCACGCGCAACGCCACCACCGGGGGCATGCTGGCCTTCATCGAGCATCAGCAGGAGCTTTGGAAGCTGCAGGCGGATCCCTCTTTGATGCCCTCGGCCGTCGAAGAGGTCGTGCGCTGGGTGACGCCGATCATCCACTTCGCGCGTACAGCCACCTGTGACTACGAGCTCCGCGGCAAGCAGATCAAGGAGGGCGATGCGCTGGCGCTCTTCTACCCCTCCGCCAATCGGGACGAGGAGGTCTTCCCCGAACCCTTCGAGTTCCGCATCGACCGAAACCCCAATCGCCATCTCGGCTTCGGCATCGGCGAGCACTTCTGCCTCGGCGCCCACCTGGCCCGCCTCGAGATCGAGGTGGCGTACAAGTATCTGCTGCCACGCATCCAGGAGGTCGAGCTGACGGGGCCGGTGGATCGCCTGCACTCGGGGCTGGTGGGCGGCCTCAAGCGCCTGCCCATCCGCTACAAGCTCAAGCCGGCGAGCTGAAGGTACTCAGCGCCGGAACACATCGAGCCATGCCGGACGGCGGGCCAGGCGCACGCGTGCCCGCTCGCCAGCGCGCAGGAAGGCGATCCGCTGAACGGGCCAGCGTCCTCCGGCGGGGTCGGCCTCGATGAAGTAGAGGCCCGGCGGCAGCGCATCGAAGGTGAGCACACCATCGGGACCCGTGATCGCGCGCTCCGTCACCCTGCCTTCCATGGTCCATCCGAGCAGGGCGACTTCGACACCGACCCTGGGCCTTCCGCGCCGGGTCGCCTCGAGCTCGAGCCGGGCGCCACGGAAGGCCGGCCGGGGCTCGGTCTCGAGGGCGTCATCGAGCCGGAGGTCGAGAAAGGGTGCGGTCGGGAAGCTCCGCAGGTCGACGGGCCGTGAATCGGTCTCCTGGACGGGCGCATCGGCTCGCCATCGATGCGCCGCGGCCCGGGGCCGGGTCTCCCACTCCAGCGTGTAGATGTCCGCGGGCACGTTCGGCAGCCGGAAGAAGCCGCGGGCGTCGGTCCGCGTCTGCCAGCGCGCTGCCTCTCCGGTGTTGCTCTGCGCACGCAGCCACAGCCGATGACCGGCGGCGGCCAGGCCCTCCGCGTCGCGCAATCTCCCGAATCCGTCCATCCATGATGCCGGCGCCTGGAGCCCCTCGCGCCAATCGGCCGTGATCGCCGCGAAGGCCTCGACCAGCCTCGGGTGATCCGCGGCCACGTCGGTGGTCTCGAGCGGGTCCCGCTCGATCCGAAAGAGCTTGCGCTCGCCCCGGTCGAGCCACTCCACATAGCGCCACTGCGCGGTGCGCAGGAAGCTGGCCGACTCGTCGACGGCCCAGCCGGCGGGGCCGGAGCCCGGGACCCACTCGGACTCGCGCACGCGCAGCCAATCCTGATGGCCGATCACGTGATCCGTCGCGGGGCCTTCCCGCCGCATGATTCTCGCCTCGAGCGACGCCCCTCGGTGATCCGGTGGGACGGGGGCGCCGGCGAAGTCGAGGAGCGTCGCGTGCAGATCGGCGAAGTCGACCGGGTCGCGAACCATCCTCGACGCCGGCACCCGGCCGGGCCAGTTGAAGATGAGTGGAGAGCGGAAGCCAAGCTCATGGATGGACGACTTGCCGCGCTCGCCGCCGAGCGACCAGCCGAGGAAGTGTGACACGTAGGCGTCCTGCTCCCAGCCGTTGTCGCTCACGTACACGATCAGGGTGTCGTCTCTCAAGCCGCGCACCTCGAGCGCCTCGAGCACGCGCCCCACGACGTCGTCCAGCCGAGTGACGTTTGCGTAGTAGCGGACGGCGTCGGGGTGGAGGTCCATCTCGCGGTACGGCGTGGAGAACTCGGCGGACGCGTCGAAGGGCACGTGGGGCAGCATCGGTGCAAGCTGCAGGAAGAAGGGGCGGTCGGGGTCGACGGCGTCGAGAAATCGCTCCATGGGCTCGATGGAGGGGCGACCGAACTCGATGCCGACGTTCGACAGCGGCGAGGTCGAGCGCTCGGTCGCCATGCCGGCGTCGAACCCGGCCATCTCGAAGGTGCCCTCCCAGTGCTTGCCCCCCTCGAAGGAGACGTAGCCCTGCCGAGCCAGCTGCCGCGGCAGCGTGACCATGTCCTGGACCTCGGTGCGAAATGGACGCCAGACGCCCGCGGCTTCGTAGAGCGCCAGCCTCTGTCGCGTCCACTGCGCGGGATGCAGGCCGGTGAGGAGCGTCTGCATGGCGGGCCGACACACGCTGGCCGAGCTGTGTGCATGTGTGAACGTCGTGCCGCCCTCGGCGAGCCGGTCGAGGTTGGGCGTGGCGACGATCTCGCTGCCCATGAACCCGGCGTAGGGATAGCCGTGATCGTCGCCGAGGATGAAGACGATGTTGGGGGGGCGCTCGGGTGCATGAACGCCTGGCCGCGCGTCGGCCGCCGCGGGGCGCAGCCAGGCGGAGGCGAGGACCAGCGCGAAGAGAAGCGTTCGAAGGGCCGTGCAGCTCATACACGCACATCTTCTCACGCGCGCCACGTGCTCGACCTCAGAATCACCCGAGCGTGGCGGATTTCCGATCCGGCCCGGCCTGGGACGCACGGTGTCCCGACGCCCGACGCGCAGTCGGGGCGAGCCCGGCCCGCCGCCTGCGTGTTGGACGGGGGCGGTCGGCGCGGGGATCCCGCGGAGTGTTCGGCCGGCTAGAATCGGCGGCCGAGCCGTGGTGGATGATGCCCCGCCGGGTCTCCAGCACTGGCCGGATCAGAAGGAGGGTCTCATGGTCGAAGCGCCCACGCAGCGATTCAACCACGTCGCGATGACCGTTCATCCGGATCGTCTCGACCGCGACCGCCGCGCTCGGATCCTCGGCTTCGATCATGGCGGCGTCTTCGACCATGGCGACGTCCGATCGGTCTCAACGGCGGCGCCGTGACCCGCTGAGTCGTACGACGCAGCGGGGGAACGCGAAGGAGGGAGGCGAGGTGGGGAAGAAGCTGGAAGGCAAGGTGGCCTGGGTGACGGGCGCGAGCAGCGGACTGGGGCGGGCCTGCGCGCTCGAGCTTGCCCGAAGGGGCGCATCCGTGGCGCTCACGGCGCGGCGCAGCGAGCGCATCTCGGCGCTGGCGGGCGAGATCGAGGCCGAAGGCGGGCGCGCCCTGGCGCTGAGCGCCGACGTGACGGACGCCGAGGCGCTCGCCGCAGTGGTGCAGGAGCTCGTCGCCGAGCTGGGCCGGCTCGACGTGGCGCTCGCGAATGCAGGCTTCGGCGTGAGCGGGCCCTGTGCGGACGTGCCGTTGTCCGACTGGCGGCGGCAGTTCGAGACCAATGTCTTCGGTCTGGTCGCCACGGTTCAGGCCGCAGTGCCCGAGCTCCGCAAGACGCGGGGCCGGCTCGCGCTGGTCTCCAGCGTGTCGGCCATGATCCCGACGCCCGGCGCCGGACCCTACACCGCCTCGAAGTATGCGGTCCGCGGCATCGGCCAGACCCTGGCCATGGAGCTCGCCAGGGACGGCGTGTCATGCACCCTCATCAACCCGGGCTTCGTGGCCAGTGAGATCGCGCAGGTGGACAATCAGGGGCGCTACTCGGAGGAGCGCCGCGATCCGCGGCCGGCCGCGCTGATGTGGACGGCCGAGCAGGCGGCGCGCGTGATGGTCGACGCGATCGTCGCCCGCAAGCGCGAGTACACATTTACCGCGCACGGCCGCTTCGGCGGCTTCCTCGGGCGGCATTCGCCAGGGCTGGTCCACTTCGTGCTCAGCCGCGCGCGCTGAGCGCGGTGCGGTCGGCCCGACCCTGTCCAGCTCGCGCGCTGGGCGGGGATCGGTCAAACTCGCGCCATGGACCCGCGTGCGAGATTCCGGGAGCTGGTCGCCAGGGAGGACGCCGAGATTCCGCTGGCCGAGACGGCGCTCGTGATCGCCGCCACGGAGCGCGACGTGGACGTCACTGCCGCGCTCGAGCAGCTGGACGCGCTGGCCGGCGCCATCCGCCCCCGCCTGGGCGCCGCCAGCAGCCTGCCCGAGCGCGTGGCGGTGCTCTGCCGTGGCCTCTTCGAGGGGGCGGGCTTTCGCGGCAACGCCGCGAACTACGGGGACCCCGAGAACAGCTTTCTGGACGCGGTGCTGCGCCGGCGCACCGGGATCCCCATCACACTCTCGGTGGTGCTCATCGAGGTGGCGCGCAAGCTGGGACTCGACGCCCGGGGCGTCGGCTTTCCCGGGCACTTCCTCGCCAAGATCTGCGAGCCCCGCCAGGAGATCGTCGTGGACGCCTTCTTCGGTCGGACCATGAGCCAGGACGATTGCGCCAGGCGGCTGGTCGAGGTGGTCGGCGCCCAGGCCGAGTTCCATCCCGCGATGCTCGAGGCGAGCAGCCACAGGCAGATCATCCAGCGCATCCTCACCAACCTGAAGCTCCTCTACGTGGCCGAGAAGGACTACGCCCGAGCGCTCGGCTACTCGGACCGCATCGTCGAGCTCGCGGGCGACGACCTCTCCGAGCTGCGCGACCGCGGACTGCTCCATCGAGCGCTGGAGTGTCATGCCTCTGCGCTGGATGACCTCGAGCGCTACCTCGACTTCGCACCTGCGGATCCGGCGGCGCCGGCGCTCCACGCGATGGTGGACGAGCTGCGTGGGCAGGCCGCGCAGCTCCATTAGGTGGGTTCGCCGCGGTCCGCGGCTCGGAGTATTTCTGGAGGGCGAGCTCATGTGGATCGGAGCGGCGGCGGCGATGGGCGCGGTGGCGGTGGTGGCGGGGGCGTTCGGCGCTCATGGCCTCAAGTCGCGTCTCAGCGCCGAGCAGCTCAGCTCCTGGAGCACCGCCACTGACTATCACCTGCTCCACAGCGTCGTCTTGCTGGCGCTTGCCCTCTTCGCGCGCGCCAGCGGCAAGGAGATCGGGTGGCCGGCGGGCCTGATCCTGGCGGGTACGGTGCTCTTCTCGGGCTCGATCTACCTGCTCATCCTCACGCACCAGCGCTGGCTCGGCCCGGTGACGCCGATCGGTGGGCTGCTGCTGATCGCGGGCTGGCTCTCGATGCTGCTGCTCGCCCGTGGCTGACGGGGGCGATGCGGCGCGCGAGCGGCGGCGCACCGGCCTGTGCGTGGACTGCGCCCACGCGCGGCGCGTGGAGAGCGCGAAGGGCAGTGTCTTCTATCAATGCCGGCGCGCCCGGGACGACGCCCGGTTTCGCGACTACCCCCCGCTGCCGGTGCGCGCGTGCGTGGGCTTCGAGGCGAACGACTAGCC
>CAZQMY010000298.1:0-7434 GCA_964594405.1 uncultured Spirochaetaceae bacterium
CGGCGCCTGTAGGAGCGTCGCCTGCTCTCGTGCCACGTCGACGCGCTCCCCGACACCCCCTGCCTCGCCTCCCCCGCCTTCGAGTGCGAACTCGAAATAGCGGACGGCCACTTCGTTGTGCGACACGCCGACTCCCGCCGACGCAGGCGCGATCCAGTAGAGCGGCATCGACTCGAAGCGATTCAGGCCGACGCGCAGCACGCCCTCGGGCACGGCCACGCGCAGGGACTGCGGGCCGGGCTCGAGCAGGAAGCTGCCGAGCTCGCGCCCATTGAGCGCGAGTCTCAGGCTCTGCTGTGGAAGCTTGTCCTTCCCATCGACCGGCTCGACACCCAGGACCAGGGTCCGGGGCCCCGGCGACGCGATCACGAAATCGATGGTCGAGTTGCGGCCGACGCTCCAGACGAAGGGCTCGGCGCCTTCGCCCTTCTGGATGGCATACCATCCCTGGGTCAGCATCGACTGCACACCCTCTGCGCCGAAATCGAGTCGCTCGAGCTCGAATCCCGCGCGCGCAAAGGGCAGGGCCTCCACCAGGTCGACGACGAGCCGACGTTCGCGCTCGACAACCTCGAAGCTCGAGAGCGCCGGGACGGCCGGATCGGAGTCCGGTGCGCCGCCGTCGGAACACGCGATCGGGAGCGCCGCCAAGGCCAGGAAGATCACGCCGGCCATCCGGACGACTCGCGCGACTACCATGGTCCCATCCACTCCCCGACCTTCACACTCCCCGACCTTCGGCGATCCGTCCGTCCTGCCGACTCGTTCCGATACTAGCAGCCCCGATTCGACGGATCGCCGCTGCGCGCGAAGGGCGATCAGCACTGGCAAGGCGGATCCGTGCGCAACGCGCTCCGAGCGCCGATGCTAAGCTGCGCCGCGGAGGAAGCATGACGGAATCGAAAGGGCCTCGCGACCGCCTCCTGCTCCGCATCCTCGAGCGGATCGCCACCGTCGGCAATGCCCTCCCCGACCCGGTCACGCTCTTCGTCATCCTCGCAGGGCTCGTGGTGCTCGCCTCGATGATCTTCGCCGGCGCGAGCGAAGAGGTCACCCAACGCGACGGCACGGTCGTCAGGCAGACCGTGCGCAGCCTCCTCTCACGCGATGGCATCTCGTGGATGCTCCAGAGCGCCGTCACCAACTTCACCGGATTCGCGCCGCTGGGCAAGGTGCTCACCGTGATGCTCGGCATCGGGGTGGCCGAGCGCAGCGGCCTCATCGCCGCCGCGCTGGAGCAGCTGGTGCGGAGCGTGCCCGATTCGGCGATCACGGCCACGCTGGTCTTCGCCGGCATCATGAGCTCGATGGCCGCCGATGCCGGCTACGTCGTCCTCACGCCGCTCGGCGCGGTGCTCTTCGCGGGCCTGGGTCGACACCCGCTGGCCGGTCTGGCGGCCGCCTTCGCCGGAGTCTCCGGCGGATACAGCGCCAACCTGCTCATCACCGGACTCGACCCCATGCTCGCCGGCCTCACACAGGAGGCCGCGCGCACCATCGATCCCGAGTACACGGTGAACGCGACGTCGAACTACTACTTCATGCTCGTCTCGACCTTCTTCATCACGGCGGTGGGCACATGGGTGACGACCCGTGTCGTCGAGCCCATGCTCGGAGTGTGGGACATGCGTCGGGCGAGCCTCGCGACCGATTCGGAAGCGAGTGCCGACGGCGATCCGACGGCAGGCGTGCCGAAGGGGGCGTTCGCGACGGCCATGGGCAGCGGCGCGCTCCTGGCGCTCGGCCTCCTCGCGCTGGCCGCCTGGCCGGGGTCACCGCTGCGGACGGAGCCGGCGCCGGGCGCGCCGGCCATCTCTGCCCTGGCGCCCTTCTTCCACTCCATCGAGGTGCTGATCGCCGGCCTCTTCTTCGTCCCGGGCATCGTCTACGGCGTGATGGCGGGACGGATCCGTAGCGACAAGGACGTCGCCCACATGACCGCCGACACGATGGCGACCATGGGGGCATACATCGTGCTGGCCTTCGCCGCCGCCCAGTTCGTCGCCTACTTCAACTGGACGCACCTCGGTGCAGTCTCCGCGGTGCGGGGTGCGAGCCTGCTCGAGCACGCGGGGCTGCGGGGCGTTCCCCTCCTCCTCGCTTTTCTGCTGGTCGCCACCAGCATGAATCTCTTCGTGGGCAGCGCCTCCGCGAAGTGGGCCTTCATGGCGCCCGTCTTCGTTCCCATGATGATGCTCATGGGCATCAGCCCGGAGGCCGTGCAGGCCACCTACCGAGTGGGTGATTCGATCACCAACATCATCACGCCGCTCCTGCCCTATCTCCCCGTGATCATCGTCTTCGCCCGACGCTATGACCGCGACGCCGGACTGGGCACGCTGCTCGCCGCGATGCTCCCCTACAGCGTCGCCTTCGGCATCTGCTGGACGGTCCTGCTGGTGATCTGGATCGGACTCGACTGGCCACTGGGCCCCGGGGTCGGCGCCAGCTATCCGTAGCGAACGGATGGAATGGCCAGGACGAGCTGGAGTTCTCGGCACCGACACCGATTCGTGGTGTAGGATGCGCGCGCGATCACTCGGCAGGAAACCCTCTCGACGGAGCGCCGATGAACCAGCCCGTCCGACTGGAAGGCCCCACATCCTCGAGCGCGCTGCTGATCTCGCTCGCGGTGCTGGCCGTCGGGTGCGGTACGCCCCCGCCCAGGGCAGACGACGACGTCAACTACCTCCGATACGTCACGGTCGAGGCGCCGGGCCACGAGCGGGTGCTGCTCCGGTGGCAGGATCATCAGATGCCACTGCGCATCCATCTCGCCCGGCCGCCGCGCGGGCTCTTCGCCGACCCCGAGGCCGTACTCGACTCGGTCCGCGACGGCATCACCGATTGGAGCGACGTAGTCGAGCCCGGCCTCCCCAGCTTCCGCTTCGTCGACGATCCGGGCAGGGCAGACATCCCGATCACTTGGGACGAGAAGCCGCCGGATCCGCGATGGTACGTCGCTCATTGCAGCTACGACATACAGGTGTTCTCGCGGCGATGGGGCGTCTCCCACATCCTGGTCACCGCCCGGTGGTGGGACGGTAGAGAGGCATCGCTGGCCGACCTGTACAACGCGGTCCTGCACGAGATGGGCCATGCACTGGGTCTCGCCGGGCACAGCCCCGACCCGCAGGACGTGATGTATCCGGACGTCGCGAGCGGCATCACGGGGCTCAGCGAGCGCGACCGGCAGACGCTGATCGGGCTCTATCGCTCACCGAACGGGCGAAGGATCGGAAACGCCGTCGCGGTGGACTAGCGCCGGGGGAGTGGCGACCGCCGCTCCTGTGCGGCCACCTGCTTGCCCGTCACGCGACCGAAGAACGTGGCGTCGCCCACCGACATGCCGCTCGCGTAGCCGGCCGCGGTCCGCGGCACGCCGCAAGCTGTCCGCCCGGCGGCGTAGAGGCCCTTGATCGGCTCGCCCTCCATGGTCAGCACCTCGCCGGTGGGGCGGGTGTCGAGGCCGCCGAGGGTGAAGTAGGGATAGAAGACGCCGCATCCGGGCGTGCAGTCCAGGGCCGCATAGGGCGCCTCGATGGGCTTCAGCCAATCGGGAGACTTGTGGAAGAGCGGATCCTCGCCGCGCGCCGCGTGCTCGTTGTAGAAGTCGAGGGTGTGCCTCAGCATCGCGGCGTTGAGGCCCACCTCTTCCGCGAGCTATTCGGTGGTCTCACCGGTGACCGCGATCGGGGCGTTCAGGAACTTCGGGTGGTCGTAGTCATCGTGGTTGATGATGATGTAGACGCCCTCGCCAGGCTGGCGGATCGCGTGGTAGGCCATGCGCGCGTGGTAGATGTCCTCGTTGATGAATCGTTGCGCCTGGGCGTTCACGAAGATGCCGTAGGTCAGCGTGGCGGGCGGGTAGAAGGGCAGCGTGATGAAGGCTTCGTTCATGTTGATGAGGGCGCCGCCCACGCTCTGCCCCATCAGGATGCCCGTGCCCATGTCACCGGGGTTGCCCACCGGGATGTTGCCCACGCTGGCCCTCGGCACGTAGTGCTCGAGCATCTCCTTGTTCATCGCAAAGCCGCCCGCGCAGAGGATCACGCCCTTGCGCGCCCGCACGGTCTTCTCCTGGCTGTCGATGCGCACCACGAGGCCGTGCACCTCGTTCTCGTCGTCGGCGACGAGGCCGAGGGCGCGCGCGTTGTACTCCACCCGGACGTGGCGCTTCTCGACGTTCTCTGTCAGGACGCCCATCAACATCGGGCCACCGTTGTCGCCCTCCACCTCGAGGTTGTGCCCGCGTGGGCAGGGCTTGGCGATGTCACGAAAGGGCCAGCTCTTCTCGTTTCCCGTGTAGAGCAGGCAGTCGTCGGTCATCGCCATGATGGCCCGCTCCTTGTACTCACTGTCCTTGTACTTCGCCCCCATGGAGACGAGCCAGTCGAAGTGCTCGAGGCTGTTCTCGCAGTACATGCGGATCTTCGCTTCATCAGCGAGCTCGCCCTGGGTGGCCATGAGATAGTTGAACATGTCCTCGGTGCTGTCTTCGTAGCCACAGGCGCGCTGGACACGCGTCCCGCCGTTGCCGCCCATGTACACCTCGGCGCTCGAGAGAGCCGTCGAGCCGCCGCTGGCCGCAGCCACCTCGAAGATGCACACCGCCGAGCCTGCGTCCGCAGCCTCGATGGCCGCACAGCTTCCGGCGCCGCCGAAGCCGACGATGGCGACGTCCGTCTCGATGTCCCAATGATGGACCGTGCTGAGTCGCCTGGGCCTGCTGGGGGAGGTCTGGTGGCTGTCGGCCATCTCGATTTCCTCGGTGCGCGCGAGCCGGGCGCGCGGCTGGACGTCGCTTCGGGTGCGGCGGAGGTCCGGCTCACACCCTTGCGATCACGTTCTCCGCAAAGCCACGCAGCGTGGCCAGCTTCTCTTCGAGCGTCTGGGTATCCTGCTCCGTCGTGTAGGAGTTGCGGAAGCCGATCAGCAGATCCGTGACGCCCAGGTCCTCGAGCCGCTTCACGCCGTCGGGCGTGTAGCCGTCGGCGCTGAAGCAGTGTAGCTCGAAGGGCTCGTGCGCTCGGCCGGACTCGGAGCGCAGTTCCTGCAGTCGCGCGATCATCTTCTCGAGTGCCTTCCCGTCTCCCCCCGCGTGGATCCAGCCGTCGCCGATCCTCGCGGCCCGGCGGAGGGCGGGCTCGGAGTGCCCGCCCACCAGGATGGGAACCCGCTGCTCGGCCGTCGGACAGAGCTTCAGGCTCGGCACCCTGAATATCTCACCCTGGAAGGAATGGTACCCGCCGGCGCAGAGCCCGCGGATGATCTCGATCATCTCGTCGAGACGCTTGCCTCGCCGCTCCCAGGGCACGTTCACGGCCTCATAGTCCTCGCGCCACGGACTCAGCCCCACGCCGAAGCTGATCCGGCGCCCCTCCGCCAGTGCGGCGATGGAGGAGAGCTGCTTGGCCACCAGGACGGGATGACGCAGCGGCAGCTTCATTACGCTCGTGGTGAAGCCGATCCGGGAAGTCACGCCCAGGAGGAAGGGAATGAGCGTGAGCGCTTCGATGAAGGGCTTGTCTTCCAGGAACTCCCGACTCCCGTCGTCGTTGTAGGGGTACTTCGAGTCTGCGTGCTCCGGATAGCAGATGCTGTCGGGCACGATGAACGCGTCGAATCCGGCCTCCTCCGCCGCGATGGCGAGCGGCTTCATGAAGGCAGGTTTCGTCATGGTCTCGAGATAGCCGAATCGCATGGGTACCGCCTGATCGAGGCCCTTCGTGGATCGCTCGGATGCCTACGCGTCGGGCTGCTCGAAGCTCATGTCCGACATCTTCCAATAACCGCGGAGATTCGTGAGCTTGCCTTCGTCGTTCAGCCGATAGGTGAAGATGCTCGTCACCTTGGATCTCACACCGTTGCTGAGCGTCGTCTCGAGGGTCATCAGATGCGCCGACTCCTTGTCCGCCCACCAAGACTCGTGCACGGTGATCGCGATGTTCGCGTCGGCGATGTGCTTGTCGTAGAAGTCGCTGACGCCATCCTTGCCCTTCACGCCAGTGCCCGTGGGATTGGTGAGCGCCTGACCGATGGGGTCTTCCATGCAGATGTCCTCGGCCATGAGCGACAGCCAGCCTTCCTTGTCATGTCCCTGCACGCAGCGCCAGGACTCCTTCGGAACCGCCAGGGCCGGGGGAAGCTCACTCATCTCTCGTCTCCTCTACTTGTGTTCTCGTTGATGTCCGGGGCTCTCGCCAGGAACCCTAGAGCGCTGTCACGACCGAGGCACCCTCCAGCGCAGCCGCTCGAGAGGCACGCGTCGGCGGACTGCCAGGCCGGCAGCTTGCGGGTGGAGCGCTCGCCGCGCCGCACATCTCCGGCACGAGACCATCCGGGCCCGAGTGCGCGATCCGCGGCGGGTTCCTCGCGCCGTGTGCACGAACGGCCTCGCTGAGCTCACGATGGTCGTCGATCACTTCGTCCTTCCATCCCGTCCAGATCGACCCGGAACGCGCGCTCCACCTGTGCCTCCAGGTCGCGTGCGACGCGCGCGAGGTCGCCCTCCATCCCACCTTGCAGCCAGTGCGCCAGCTCCACCTGCTGCATGGAGAGGATCGTGCGGGCGATCAGCTCGGGGGGCCGGCCGACGAAGAGCCCATCGTTCACGCAGAGCTCGCAGGCGCCCAGGAGCAGCTCGAAGGCCGCTCTCCACGACTCGGTCCGTCCGACGTTGCTGGCCGCCATGGCCTCGGTCCCCCAGGTGAATCCGCCGTGCAGGCGCATCCTGAGGAAGTCCGGGTGTTCCAGGAAGTAGAGGGTCGTGGAGCGGAGGCCCGCGAGCAGGGCCGCCAGGGGATCGCGCTCCTTGCGCGCCGCATCCAGGGCGCCCGCGTGCAGCGCCTCGTCACCGCTCTCCTGGATGGCTCGGTAGATGTCCGCTTTGCCGGGAAAGACCGAGTAGAGGGTCTGGAGCGAGATCCCGGACTGCTCGGCGATCTCGCCGATCCGGGCCTCGTCGTAGCCCTTGCGCGCGAACACCCGCTCGGCCGCCTCGAGCACGAGCTGCCGGTAGAGTCCCGCCTTGGCGGCGCGCGCCTTCTTCTTTGCTCGACTGGCCGCCAACCCGGGATCGCCACCTTTCCGCGAAACGCGACTGCGCGCCGACCGCTCGACCATGACCTCGATCGCGACCTCGATCGCGACCTCGCCCACGACCTCGATCAGCATCGCCTCGGCAATCGCCCTCTGCGTTGCCTTCTGCATTGCTGTCCGCATCGCCAACCGCGTCACGTCGCCGGGCCTGGCTCAAGCTCTTGCGCAATCAGAACCGCGATTCTAGTTTTTTACACGAAAGTTCCAGATTCCACAACTCCGGATCAATCGCCGAGCCTGCCGCAGGCTCCCCATTCGAACCATCCCCACCCACCCCGACTGGAGCCTGCCATGAAATTCAACCTCACCCTCACCTTCAACCCCATCGAGCAC
>CAZQMY010000299.1:0-7427 GCA_964594405.1 uncultured Spirochaetaceae bacterium
CGACTTACTTTCAATGTTGCCCGATGCGGTGACACCCGACCTCACACCCCCCCCCCCACGCCAAGCCACGCGAAGGAAGAAGGGAGGATCGACTCCAATGATGACCCGTGCTCGCAACACCACACGACCGACTCAGAGCCGAGCGGCGACCCCGGGTGAGGTGGTCCCGCTCCAGCTGCCGCGTCGCAGACCGCCAGCGGATCGGCCGGAGCTCGATCCGCAGTCCAGCCCGAGCTGGCCCGACCACATTCGGCCCTATCTGCTCGAAGCCGGCGAGCCGCACGTGTTGCTCCTGGGCGAGTCGAGCATCGTGCGCTCATTGCGCAAGGCCCTGGAGGCGCGCAGCGTCGACGTGCGCCGCGCCGCCGCGACGCCAGACGCGATCCGATCCATGACGCCATGGACGCGCGCGATCGTCGTGGTCCCACCGCTTCCGATCCTGCGCGTGGAGACCGCCTTGCCGGCGCTCGAGCGCCCCGCTGCCTCGGCCGACGCCGATCTGTTCGTGGTGGCGAGCGAGGAGCGACCGCGACTGGCCGAGCGCGTCGAGCACGTCGCGCAGGAACGCGACGCCGAGGCGTACGCGTGGCCCCGAGACGCGGTGACCCTCATGCTTCGACTGTGCACCCCTCCGGCCACGGAGCCCCGATAGGCCACCCGACACTGCGATCTCATCGGGCGCGCGTGCGCGTCCATGGTCGCGGGAGGACCGCGCTCGCGCGAGCCTCTCGGAGCGGGACGCGCGCGCCTGCACGATCGGCCAGACCGCTACGCCAGCGCCAAGCCGGACCCGCCCGACACCCAGGGAGCGCGAACAGGCAGGGCAACGCCGGGCTTCTCGGTCTCAGGCAACGCAGCACTTCGCCCTCGTGCGAACGCTGAGTTCGCTTCTCGGGACCATTCGGGACCATGCCCTCGGGCTTGCTGCTGGCGTGGAGGTCGGTAGCCTGCAGGGATGCCGATCCGAGGTGCTGCGCGCACCGCACTCCTTCTGGCCATCTGTCTCGGGCTCGCAGCCCACGCGGCGGCCCAGGCGCCCGGCGATCGGACCTCGTCCGGCCCGTCCGGAGGCTCTGCTGGGCGCGGCTCTGCTGGAAGGGCCGAGGGCCAGCAGGAATCGACGCCGTCGGCGCAACGTCCCGCCGACGAGGAGTCCGTCGGCGGCGATGGTGCGGATCGGGTACCGCTCAGTACGCGACTCGCACGGGTCTCGAAGCGCGAGTTCGACCTCGAGCGTGCGCTGGCCTCGGCGCGTCTCGACGTGGCGTCGGCGAAGCGGCGCTTCGAGGCGGCTCAGCAACGCCTCGACGCCGAGATCGATCCGAGCGACATCCTCCGCGAGGAGGTCGGCGCGCGCCGCCTCGAGCTCGAGACCGACCAGCGTCGCGTCAGACTGATCGAGGAGCGACTCGAGCGTGCGCGGGAGGCAGAGACGTCCTGGCGGCGGCTCCACGCGCTCGGAGAAGAGGCGGTGCCGCCGGAGACGCTCGCCGAGTGGCGCTCCGAGGCCGAGGAGCTCCGCGAGCAGCGCTCGCGTGAGACCGCCGTCAAGGAGGACCGCCTCGACGAAGTGCGCCGGGATCTCGAATACACCGCCGAGCAGATCGAGGCGCTCTCCGTCGGCAGCCCGGAGCAGCGATGGGCGTCCGTGCGCCGCCGCGCCCTTGCGGCGCTCGAGCACGCCTACACGGCCGACGTCGAGGACATCGAAGCCGCGCAGGCGCTCTCGGAATCCCTGATCGAGCGGATCGCGGTGGCGCAGCGGGAGCTACCGCTCGGCGCGCGGCTTCGCGGCGCGTTCCACTACCTGCGCGAGATCTGGAACTATCGCCTGACCGGCAGCGAGCCCGAGCCCATCACCCTGGGCAAGATGGTGAGCGCGCTGGTCATCTTCCTGATCGGATGGCTGCTCGCGCGGGTCGTGTCCCGCCTTCTGGGCAGCCGCATCTTCCCGGGACTCAGGATGGAGGAAGGGGCTGCACACGCCTTCGAATCCCTGGCCTTCTACGTGCTGCTCCTCGTGGCCTTCCTCACCTCACTGCGGATGGTCGACATTCCGCTGACCGCATTTGCGGTGGCCGGCGGCGCGCTGGCCATCGGAATCGGCTTCGGCAGCCAGAACATCGTCAACAACTTCATCAGCGGCATCATCCTGCTCGCCGAGCGCCCGATCAAGCGCAACGACCTGGTCGAGCTCGAGGGCGTGTTCGGCAACGTCGAGCAGATCGGGCTGCGTAGCACCCGTGTGCGGACCGGCGACAACGTCCACATCATCGTTCCCAACGCGTCATTCCTGGAGCGCAACGTCATCAATTGGACGCACTCCAATCCGAAGGTCCGCATCACGATCGCCGTCGGCGTCGCCTACGGCTCGCCGACGCGCGAAGTCGCCCGGCTGATGGAGCAGGCCGTGCGGGAGCATCCGGGCGTACTGCCGGACCCCGCGCCGGTGATCCTCTTCATGGACTTCGGAGACAACGCACTCGTCTTCGAGGCCCGACTGTGGATCCTCATGCCGACGGTCCTCGCGCGGCTGCGCATCGAGAGCGAGGTCCGCTTCAGGATCGACGACCTCTTTCGAGAGGCCGGCATCACCATCGCGTTCCCGCAGCGAGATCTCCACCTCGACACGCTCTCGCCCGTCGAGGTGAGACTGGTCGGCGAAGCCGAGAGCGGGACCAGAGGGGGTGGACATGAACATGGAGAAGCGTAGCCCCCCGATCGGATCCCGACCGGGCACTCTGGCGATTCCCCGCGGCACGCCGCCGCCGCGGATCCATCTCATGGAGTTCGATCCGGAGACGCTGATCGAGAACCCGGTGGACGACCCCGAGCAGCTCTCCGAATTCACGGACAACGAGCGCACGACGTGGATCGACATCCAGGGCATGGGGGACGAGGCGGTTCTCCGCCGGGTCGCCGAGATCTTCGGAATGCATCCACTCGCCCTGGAAGATGCCGTCAACATCCCGCAGCGCTCGAAGAGCGACACCTATGACGAGCATCAGCTCGTGATCGCACGGGCTCCCCTCGAAGACGACGGCCGCCTCGAGCTTCCACAGGTCTGCTTCATCGTCGGCCAGGACTACCTGATCACCTTCCAGGATCGCTACTTCGGTTTCTTCGACCCGATTCGAGAGCGGATCCGCGCCGGCAATCAGCGGATCCGCTCGGGTGGCGTCGACTACCTGACGTACACCCTCATCGATGCCCTCGTCGATCGCTTCTATCCGGTGGTCGACCAGATCTCCGCCGAGCTCGACGCGCTGGAGGATGACGTGCTGGAGGAGACGGAGCCGGAAGATCTCGCTCACCTCCATCGCATCCGTCGCGACCTCGCCAGCCTTCGCCGCGTCGCCTGGCCCCAGCGAGACACCCTGCACGATCTCGGGCGCGCGCGATCGCCCTTCATCGGCGAGGAGGCGCAGATGTACCTGCGCGATGCCGACGAGCACATGGGACAGATCGTGGGTCGTCTCGACTTCTGCCGGGAGGTCGCGATCGGACTGATGGACCTCCACCTGTCCGCGATGGGGCATCGCCAGAACGAGATCATGAAGGTGCTGACGCTGATGGCGAGCATCTTCATACCGCTGACCTTCATCGCGGGCATCTACGGCATGAACTTCGAGAACATGCCGGAGCTCCGGACCCCCGGCGGCTACTTCGTCGTACTCGCCGTGATGGTCGTCGTCGCCGGCCTCCTGGTGCTCTACTTCAGGCATCGCGGGTGGCTGGGTCGACCCAAGAGGCGCCGGCGGCGGGACGACGAGTCGTCATGACCGAAACCGTGTCGGCCGCATCAGGACCACGGATCTCTCTCGCCCGCGATCTCGTCGGACGGCGATGCGTGCGCGGGAGCGCAGCTACTTCGCGCTCGCTGGAGCGTGCACCACCTCGCTCCAATCATCGAAGACGACGGCCTCTCCGCCTCTCAGCACCGTCGGGAAGACCTTGCCGAAGGCCTGGTGGTAGTCGGGCGAGTAGGCGGTCAGAGGTCCGAGCCCGACGTCGACGCCGGCCATGGCTTCGACCGCGTCGACGAAGGACTCGCGCGTCAGTGCCGGACCGGCGCGCCGCAGCCCTTCGACCAGCACCCTGGCGGTCACGTAGCCCTCGAGACTGACGAAGTTGGGCGCCGCCCCTTGACCGAAGCGCGCGAGCGCGGCGTGGTACTCCGCGACGGCCGGCAGGTCTCGACGATTCGGGGACGGGACGACCTGGGTGACGACCACGCCCTCGCCGGCGGCACCGGCGGCCTCGGCGAAGGCCTTGGTGCCGACGAAGGAGACATTCAGGAAGAGCGCGTCGAGTCCGCGCTGCCGGCCTTCATCGACGAACTTCGCGAGGGGCGCGTAGGTGCCGACCAGCACGACGGCGTCGGGCTTCGAAGCCTCGATCTCCGACAGACCGGCGGCGACGTCCATGGTGCTCCGCGCGAAGCGACCGAGCGCCACTGGCTCTCTGCCATGCTCCGCCAGCGCAATCCTGACGCCCTTGAGCACCGCGCGGCCGAAGGCGTCGTCCTGGTGGAAGACGGCGATCCGGTCCTTGCCGACCCCCACGAGTCCGTCGATCATGGCCCGCGTCTCGTCGTAGTAGGAGGCACGGACGTGGAGCAGATAGCGCTTGACCGGATGTCGGAGGGGCTCGGCCCCCGTCATGAGGCCGAAGAGCGGCACCTTCCGGCGCTGGGCCATTGCCCCGGCCTTGACCCCGGTCGGCGTTCCCACGAAGAAGCCGAGTGCGAAGACTCCGTCCTCCCTGATCAACTCGTTGACACACTCGATCGTCCGCGTGGGCTCGTAGCCGTCGTCTCTGGCGATCAGTCGGATCTTTCGGCCATGGATGCCGCCCGCCTCGTTGACCTCCTCGAAGTGGATCCTGCCCCCGAGCGTCATCTGTGATCCCAGAAAGGAAGCCGGGCCATCGAGCGCAGAGCACGACCCGAGCACGATCTCCTCACTGGATACTCCAGGAGCCGCCGCCCTTCCGTCGCTCGCCAGGAGAAGGGTGGCGCAGACCGCCAGCGCGGGTACGCGTCGGGTCGTTCGACTACTGAATCTTCGCATCTCGATTATCCGTGGCCAGGCGCGCAGACAACCGTGGAGGGGACGAGCTCGCACATCGGCCCGTCAACTGGCTTGATCGGGCTTCTCCGCCCGGACTTGAGCAATTCAGTCACACGGGAGGCCCGGCGGTCGACACGATCGGGTGTTCCACCCACGGCGCATTCTCAGGGCGCCGCCCATCTCGGTGGATTCAGAAGGCGGGACTCTGTGATCGTCCTGGTCGCCCTGATCATCGACCTCGGCGCCCGGGTGCGCCCTGCCCCACGGACGCGATCGCAAGCGAGCAGCGCAACCTCGACGTCTCGTGGGGTGAGCCTCGTCATGGCGTCTGTCTGCAGCGATCCCCGGTGCGGGGGCTGGCTTCGTGACTAGGGGCGCGCGCCCACCCGCTCGCGCAGCGAAGTCAGATCTTCGAGCATGTAGAGGACGATGCGATCCCGCGCCGGCCGCTCGATGCGGTAGAGCCGATCGATCTGGTCGCTGACCAGGCGGGCACAGGCCTCGAGGAAGCCGACGATGGCGCGGACCATGCCGTCGGAGTAGCTCTCGGCCTGCTCGATCTGGATCGCGATGCGGTCGGAGTTCTGGGGGTCCTGGATCACCGTCCAGCGGCCGACGTTGTAGATGCTGCCGGCCATCGAGAGGACCACGGTGAGCTTCGAGCGGTACTCGGCGAGTGCGCGCTCGCGGGCGTCCGGGCCCTCTCGATCGCTGCTCTGCGCGAGGCCGCCGAGCAGGTCAAGCTGGGTGTAGAGGCCTGCGTCGACGAGACGCTGCGCCGAGCGTCCCCCGCGCTCCTCCAGGTAGCGATCGTTGCCGCCGCCCTCGATCTGCACGAGGAGCTCGAGGTAGCGCGCGTAGCTCGCGATCGGATACCAGTCCGCCGTCAGGATCTTCTGGTCGAGGAGCTCCATGTCGGCCGGCTCGAGATTCACGTCGAGCGTCGCGTCGTCGATCCGGCCCTGCTCGCGGAGCGCCTGGATCTCGTCGACCACGGAGCCGAAGATCGAGCCTTTGATGGACGGTTCGGGCACGGGGATCCCTCCACTCGGGTCCTCCGGCCTCATCGGCGGATCGTGCCCCCAGCATGAGCCGCCTTGCTGGGCGCCGCCCTCGCCCCTCGTGCCCCGGAGCCGAGATCCCCCGGCGGCTCGAGGGCCTGTCGGAGGCGCGGGAGCGGCGGACTCTCAGAGGCGCCGCCGCCGATCAGTGCACGCGCTCATCCGACCTCCCCTTGCCGGACGGATCGGGCCGATCCTCTGCGCCGATCTCGATGTACCCGCGCAGCCGGGCGCGCTCGGCCTCGATCCGCCGTCGCTCCAGATCCATCCACCGGGCGCGGATCCTGGAGATGTCGAAATCGAGCAGCAGCTCGGCGCTTCCCCAGCGCTCGTTGCTGGCGACGGCCTTCGCCCGGAGCCGGTTCTCTCCGGCGCGAAGCGGCACCACCGCCCTGAATCGCCCCTTCTCGTCCGGGCTCACCTCGATCCGGAACTCGGGCTCGAGCGCGTTTCCAATGTGGATCGTACGCACACTGGGCAGAGCGCGCCGCTCGTCTTCGAGCAAGGTCGCAACGAGGTCGTCTCGGGCACCCTCGATCGGAGTCTCGGGGAAGTCGATGCGCCCTTCCACCCGGACCCACCGCGAATCACTCTGCACCCGGGCCCCGGACTCATGAGAGGTGAAGGTGACGACCGGAGCCCGCTGGCTCGCAGGTGTACACGCATCGATCACACCGGGCCGGTAGACCTCGACACCGGTGATCCAGCTCGGGGTCGCGCTGCCGAGCGGCTCGAGACAACGCAGGCGGATCTCGTTCATCAGATAGCCCGCGTCCTCGATCTGGCAGCTCCCGGAGAGGATTCTGGGGTGGAAGATGTGCGGCTCCCAGCGACCATCGCGCCGATCATAGACCTCGAGCTCGATGACGCGCGTCTTGCACTGCAGGTCGAAGTGGACCGCCACGGGGTCGAGCGGCTCGACGGCGCCGGCGTGGATGCCGAGGACGCTCCCGAGAATCATCGCAGCCATGCCCGATCTCCGTCCGAGGGCGCCCAGCAGCGGCGAGCGCTGACAATCACCGGCAAGCCCGGGACGGCCCGCCGAGGTGGCACCGCCCAGTGCGGTTCCCGTCGAGTTGTGCCTGAGAATAGGAGCCATCCCGCAGCCTGCTTCGCGCGATCAGAGTAGCGCAGGGGAAACCCCGAATCGTGCGACACGCCCCCAAAGGCTCGCCCCCGGGACGCTCGAGAGCAGGCCCACGGAGCCGCAGCTCGGAGCCGCGAATGCAAGCATTCGCTCGTGACCCGAAGATTGGGCCCTGATCGAGACGAGCCCTCACCCCGCCCCCCTCGC
>CAZQMY010000300.1:0-7421 GCA_964594405.1 uncultured Spirochaetaceae bacterium
GGGCTGCGCGCCTTCCAGCGCGAGGTCGAATGCCGGAAGCAGCGACTCGGCGAGGGGTGAGGGATCGGGGCCGAGGACCGCGATGGTCGGACAGGCGAGCTGCCCGAGGCGCTCGCGCGCGCGCTCGACGGCCCGGCCGTCCGGGAGCCGCCCCTCATCCGACTGCGCCGGGAGATCGACGATCAGCGCAGCCTCACCCGTCAACGTGGCGAAGCGCTCGAAGGCCGCCGGCGACTGCAGCTCGGCGATGGCCTCCTGCAGCGAGCGGACTCGCGGCCCGCTCCCGGCTTGTCCTGGCGACGCGTGCATCGGCGCCTCAGCCACCCATGAGATCGGCGCGCACCTTGCGACGCAGCAGCTTGCCCGTCTCGTTGTAGGGCAGCTCCGAGGCGAACTCGATGCGCTCGGGGACGCGCGACGAGCGGAGCTTGTCCTTGACGAACTGGTGGAGTTCGTCGGTGCTCGGCGTCGGCGCCGCCGCCTTGCAGACGATCACGGCGTTGACCGACTCGCCCCACTGCTCGTCGGGCAGGCCGACCACGGCGGCATCCGCCACCGCGGGATGCGCGAGCAGCACGTCCTCGATCTCACCCGGCGACATGTTCTCGCCCCCGCGGACGATGATGTCGTCGATGCGCCCCTCGATGAAGAGGTAGCCCTCGGCGTCCATGGAGCCACCATCGCGAGTGGGGAACCAGCCATCGTCCTGCAGCTGGCTGCCCTTGCCGAGGTACTCACCCGAGACCTGCTCACCGCGCACGAAGATCTCACCCCGCTCGTTGGGCCCGAGCACGTTGCCGTCCTCGTCACGAATCTGCACCTCGACCGTGGGCAGCGGCTGCCCGACCGAGACCAGGCGCCGCCGCACGGCGGGATCCTCGCTCTCGATGGCCGCTCGATGATCCTCGGGGCCGAGGATCGCGATGGTGCTGCTGGTCTCCGTGAGCCCGTAGGCGTTGGCGAAGGCCGTCTCGGGGAAGAGCCGCATGGCCTTCTCGATCACGGATTGGGGCATCTTGCCGCCGCCGTAGGAGAGCGCGCGAAGGCTCGGCAGCTCGGCGCTGCTCCGGCCCTCCAGCACCTCCACGATGCGCGCGAGCATGGTCGGCACGACGAAGGCGTTGGTGACGTTCTCCCGACGCGCCAGCTCGAGCCAGCCCTGGGCGTCGAAGTTGGGCATCTGCACGATGCGCCGACCGGAGTACACGCTGCTCGCGATCGCGGCCATGCCGGCGATGTGGTACGGGGGCACGCAGACCAGCGCCGCGTCCTCTTCGGCGGCGCTCATGAACTCCACCGAGCCGAGGATGTAGCTGACCAGGTGCTTGTGACGGATCACCGCGGCCTTCGGAGGACCGGTGGTGCCGCTGGTGAAGAGCAGGATGGCGATGTCGTCGGGATCCATCGACCAGGGCTCGTCGTGCACGGCGGCGCCCTCGGCGCGCGTGGCGGAGAGGAACGCCTCGGTCGCCAACGCCTCGATCCCGTCGAGCCCAGCCACGTGCTCGACGCGCGAGGACTCGGTGACGAGACGCGCCGGTGTGATCTGATTCGCGAGCCGATCCACCTCCTCGACGGTCAGGCGGTAGTTGAGCGGCACGTAGGGCACGCCCGCCCAGGCGGCCCCAAAGACGCCGACGGGCAACGCGAGGCTCGAGACGTCGAGGCTGGCCAGGTGCTGCGCCCCGCTCGCCCGGACCTGTGCGGCCGCCGCCCCGGCCGCCTGGAAGAGCTCGGCGTAGCTGAGCCGATCATCGCCGTTGACGAAGGCCACCCGGTCGCCGAAGGCGTCCTTGGCCATTTCCAGGAGCATCATCAGATTCATGCTGGGTGCTTTCGCGCGGGCGCCCGCGCCGAGGCCCTCGAGAGGTGGCACAGCCGGAGGCGTCGATCGAGGCGCCGGATCAGTCGGAGGAGGGCAGCGGCTTGGCACCCTTGATCTGCAGCGCCACGCCGCCCACGGCCAGCGATCCCTCGCCGGGCTTGGTGCACAGGATCTCGAGGTCGCCGGCCTCGTTCGTGTAGCGCTTGCCGATCTGCGTGCCCTCTCGGGCGGCATCGGAGATCGCTGCGCCGGCCGGCGGCGCGTCGCCGATCGCGATCACGGGCGCTCCGCCGCAGGTCAGCTCGACATCATCCTTGGGGGCAGCCACCACCATGATCTCGGATTTGCAGACTGCGCTGCGGAGTCGGGTTCCAGCCTTCAAGACCGCCATGATTCACATCCTCTCTCGAATCTCGAATGGTTTACGGGTGCCCTGGTGCGTGATCGATCGTTCCGGCCCCTCGAGCCACGCCCCGCATCGACCTCCATCGGACCGGGCGCGCGAACGTCGCCGAGCACCCTCTGCGGCACCGAGCCGGCAGGGTGCACCACCACGCCGGAGTCGAGCGGCTCGGGCGGAGTGATCCGGGAGGTCGAAAATAGCTGCTCTTCCGACCAATTGATAGCTTCCCGATCGATCCTCCCGAGCGCGCGCGGCTGCATTCAGCGCAGCTGCGAACTTGCGCAGCGGACCCGCGCCGATTCAAGGAGCGGCATGACTGCCCGGCCCACGAGACGCACGGTCCGAGCCATCGAACTCCGAGCAGGCCGATGACCGGGGCGAAACGAGACCAGAATACACACGCACCTCGCGAGCCCACTGCGGAATCGAGCGAGGCGCTCCTCCATGACCACGCGCAATGGCTGCTCGAGCGTTGCGGCTCGTCTCGAACGCCGGCGCGCGTGCAGCTCAGCGAACGAGCGAGCCGCGCCTGGGCGGAGTCCGGCGCCATGTACCTGACGGGGGAAGTCAATGGTCCGCCTCGGCTCGCGAAGGCGCCCCTGGCGGCCTGCATGCGCGGCGCGCTCCGCGCGCTCGGCGCGCTGACGCCGGAGCGGCATCGGGAGGCCGTAGAAGGACTGGATGGCGCCGCACTCCTGGGCGAGCGCGCCGCCCTCGCCGGCCTCGGCCGGCGAGGCGCGACCTCGCCGGGCGGCGCCTGGCGGCTGCTCCCGACCGCCGATGGCTGGCTGGCCTTGAATCTCGCTCGCCCGGACGACACATGCCTGCTGCCGGCGCTCTTCGAGTGCGCATGGGAGAGGGGAACGGAAGCCGGCGACGTGTCGGAATCGATGCTCGGCTTCGACCTGGCCGCGCAGCATCTCGGGCGCGCGACCACCGCACACTGGGTGGCCCGGGGGCGCCTCCTGGGTCTTCCGATCGCGCCCTGTCTCCCGGAGCCCACGAGCCCGCCCGCCGACGACGATTGGCCGGGCCCATTGAACCGCACCGCACCGATGCGGGGCGAGCGCCCTCCCCTGGTCGTCGACCTCTCCTCGCTCTGGGCCGGCCCCCTCTGCGGAGGGCTGCTCGCGCGATCTGGGGCGCGCGTGATCAAGGTCGAGAGCAGCCATCGCCCGGACGGCGCGCGTCGGGGACCGGCGCGCTTCTTCGACCTCCTGAACGGCGAGAAGGAGATGGTGGCACTCGACCTTCGCGCCACCGAGGGCGTCGAGGCGCTCCGGCGATTGCTGCTGGCCGCCGACATCGTCGTCGAGAGCGCGCGGCCACGCGCGCTCGAGGGCTTCGGGATCCATGCCGAAGAGATGGTGGGCCGGCGTCCCGGACTCTGCTGGATCTCGATCACCGGCTACGGACGCACGGGGGGGCGGCGGGAGTGGGTGGCCTTCGGTGACGATGCCGGAGTCGCCGCGGGTCTCTCGGGCGGGCTGCGCGACGCAGCCGGTACGCCGCTCTTCTGCGGCGATGCGATCGCCGACCCGATCACCGGCACGCACGCCGCCGTGGTCGCTCTGGCGGCGTATCGCAGCGGACGTGGCGGCCTGCTCGACGTCTCGCTCCACCGGACCACGCAGATGCTCGCAGCGCTCCCGGGAGCCGCCGCTGCGGCCGAGGTGAGGCGCTGCGGCGGGTCGGACTTCGCGCTCGTCACGGACGAGGGCGAGGTGCCCGTGGCAGCACCGCGCGCGCGGCCGGCCAGCGGCCCGGCCCGCGCGCTCGGAGCAGACACCTCGCGTGTCCTCGCCGAGCTCGGAGGTCCAGCCGGATCGTGAGCGCTCGCGACCTGTTGCTCCGCGATGTCGAGTGCCAGGGCCGAAGCGGCCTGGACGTTCTGATCTCGGCAGGACGCATCGAGGCCCTGGGCGCCGGGCTGCGACCCAGGAACGGCGGAACGCTGGAGATCGATGGGCGCGGGGGCGCGCTCCTTCCCGGATTGAACGATCACCACGTCCACCTGCTCGCCCTGGCGGCCGCCGCGCGTTCCGTGCACTGCGGGCCGCCCCGGGTACGAAGCCTCCGGGCGCTCGAGGAGGCCCTCGCGTCCGCGGATCGGGAGCGGACACGCAGCGGCGACCATGCAGGATGGCTGCGCGGCGTCGGCTATCACGAATCCGTGGCCGGCGCCCTGGATCGCGCGCTTCTGGATTCACTCGTGCCCGCGCGTCCGCTTCGGATCCAGCATCGCTCCGGTGCGCTCTGGGTCGTCAACAGCGCGGGGCTGCGCGCCCTCGCGATCGCCGAGGGCCCGGGCGAAGGTGATGGCGAGTCGATCCATCGCGGAATCGAGCGAGACGCGACGGGTCGCCCCACCGGAAGGCTCTACCGAGTCGACAGCCTGCTCCGCCATCGACTGCCGGCGGATCCCTCCCCGGACCTGGCCGAGGTCGGTCGCCAGCTGGCGGCGTACGGTCTGACGGGACTGACCGATGCCACCGTGCACAACGACCCGACCGCCCATGCGCTCCTCGCGCGCGCCCAGCGCGAAGGGGCTCTGCCCCAACGACTCCGCGTGATGGGCGGGCGCGCGCTCGAGGCGCTGCCCGAAGCCTTGCAGCCCGATGTCGGCGAATTCAAGATCATCCTCCACGAAGGCGACCTCCCGGCACTCGATGCCCTCTGCGAGCACGTCGAGGCGGCACATCGTGCCGGTCGCGGGTGCGCCTTCCACTGCGTGACGCGGAGCGAGCTCGTGCTCGCCCAGGCGGCCCTGGCCGCCGCGCCGCCCGGCCGCGGCGTCTTCGATCGCATCGAGCACGCCAGCGTCGCGCCGCCGGAGCTGATCGCGCTGCTCGCCGGGCGGCCGATCCGTGTCGTCACGCAGCCCGGCTTCGTCCACGAGCGGGGCGACGCCTACCTCCAGCAGGTCGACGCGAGCGACCTCCCCCACCTCTATCGGATCCGCGCGTTCATGACGGCCGGCGTCCCCCTCGCGGCGGGCACCGATGCCCCCTACGCGACCCCGGATCCGTGGCGACACATGCGCTCGGCGTGTGAGCGCACGAGCGAATCGGGCGCTCCGATCTCGCCCGAGGAGGGGCTCACGCCCGGCCAGGCGCTCGCGCTCTTCTCCGGACCGCTCGAAGCCCCGGGCAGCCCATGCGCCGGCCTGGCCGAAGGCATCCGCGCAGACCTCTGCCTGCTCCGGGCGCCCTGGGCCGAGGTCGCGGCCGATCTCGATTCTCGGTGGGTAAGAGCGACCATCTGCGCAGGTCGGCTCGTCTACGACGCCGACGACTGAAGTCACGCTTCACGTCGTCCCCTTCGGGCGGGGCCCGGATCGGCGGCCAGGCGCGACGTCGGCCGCTGTCGCAGCGCGTGAAATTGACTCGCGAGAAGACACCCGTCCGTCGTCACGGCTCAAGCGCCCCCGCGGCCGCACCGATGGCCCAGAGCGGCACGTCCCCGCCTCGCAACAGGAGCCCCGCATGGCACGAACGCATACGCGAGCCAGCCGAGCCGACGCGGAAGCAGCTCGGACCCACGCCAAGGAGGCGCCGCCCGAGCCGCGCCTGCTCGACCACCTGCGTACCCGGCGGATTCCCACCCTCGCGATGCTGCAGAGCGCGGGCCTCGATGGCCTCGTGCTCTTCGACGAAGACGAGGACGCGCTGGCCGCATCCAATCGCCTCCTGCTCAACTACTCGGGACTGCACGAGTTCCTGAGCGATATCTGCGATCAGTGGGCCGAGAACGAGTGCGATTCCGACGCGCACTTCAGCGCGCTGCTTCGCGGAGCGGGGGCCTGCCCGGACGGCGCAGGCGACGATGGAGGTCGGCGCCGCGATGGGTAGTCCGATCGCAGACGAGCCGAGTGATTTCGAGAAGGTGAGAGCGGCGCTGAAGGCGCTGGTGGAGCCGACCCTGGGCGTCTCCATCGTCGACCTCAACCTGATCAGCGCGGTGCACTCCGACCACGCGCGGCTGCGCGTCCGGATCGATCTCCTCAGCGGTGATCGCGCCGTGATCGACCGCTTCTGGGAGCGCGCACGGCAGGCCCTCCGCTATGTCACCTGCAATCGCAAGCTCGAGCTGACCATCGGGCGTGTGGACATCAGCACCCGCGGCCTTCGCGGCGTCTCTCGGGTGCTGCTCGTGGGCTCGGGCAAGGGCGGCGTAGGCAAGTCCAGCATCGCGGTGAATCTGGCGTCCGCATTGGCGGCTGCGGGCTACCGCGTGGGTCTGATGGACGCGGACCTCTACGGCCCGAGTCTCCCTACGATGCTCGGCACGCAGAAGAAGCCGCAGGTGCTGCCCGACGACTATCTGCTGCCCGTGGAGGCCCACGGCATGCGAACGATGTCCATCGGGTATCTGCTCGAGGAGGGCAAGGCCCTGGATTGGCGCGGCAGCCTGGTGAGCGGGACGCTGCTGCAATTCCTGAGGCGCACCTTCTGGGGCGAGCTCGATCTCCTCGTCGTCGACATGCCCCCGGGCACCGGTGACGTGCAGCTCACCATCGCCCATCAGGTCGAGAACGCGGGGGTCCTGCTCGTGACCACGCCGCAGGAGGTGGCCCTCGGCGACATCCGTCGCGCGCGCGAGCTCTTCCGCGGCAACGGCATCCCCGTGATCGGACTCGTCGAGAACATGGCCATGCTCGTCTGCCCCCATTGCGGCGTCGCGAGCGTTCCCTTTGCGCGCTCGTCGAGGCCCTTGCAGCAGGAGGAGCGGGACCCGCTCCGACTGCTGGCGAGTCTGCCTCTCTCTGCCGCTCTCTCCCAGAGCGGCGACCTCGGCGTTCCGCTGGCCTTCACGTGCACCGACGATCCGGAGATCAGCGAGATGCGCGAAGCCTTCGCGGCGCTGGCCGGGCGGGTCGCCGAGCAGATCCGCTTGCCCGCCCCGCGCAGCGCGGCGCGGGTGGCCAGCACGCCCGGGAGCGATCCCCTGGTCTCGGGCGCAATCGCCTGAGAGGGATCCGACGGCATCGTGGGCCGGACACGACTCCAGGGGCGTCTCGCAGCGACAGGGCCCGTGCGCGCCACCCTGCGCACCTGGGGGTTTCCTTCTATACTGGCCGCCCGTCCCCCCACATCAGAGAGTCGCCCGTCCACTCAGTGATGAGGCGCCGAGCTCGCTCCCCCGCGCCGGCGGCTTCGTGTGAGGGACTCGCCCGCGTATCGGAACGACATT
>CAZQMY010000301.1:0-7350 GCA_964594405.1 uncultured Spirochaetaceae bacterium
TGACGCCCCACGGCTCGGTCTGCAGATCGATGATCTCCTGGAGCTGCTGGTTGATCCGCTCGCGATCGCTGAGCAGCTCGTCGAGCTCGGCCTGGCCGCAGACGCTTCGCAGGGTGGTCTGCGCGAGCTGGCTGGTGCCGTAGAGATAGTTCTCGACCTGGATCACTGCCTTCTCGGGATGGAGGACGCGGAAGTAGAGCACCGCGTTCGCCTTCACCGACACGTTGTCGCGCGTGATCACCTCCTGGGCGGGCACGTCCATCACGATCTCGCGAAGGCCGATGCGGACCATCCGATCGACCATGGGGATGATCCAGTTCAGGCCCGCGGCCTTGACGCCCACGAAGCGGCCGAAGCGGAAGACCACGCCGCGTTCGTACTCGGGCAGGATCCGAATGCCCGCCACGAAGAACGCCAAGAAGATACCGACCAGGATCAGTACGCCCATCTCTCCCTCACCTCCCCATTCTGTGCAGCGCGCACGCTGCGTCCGGCCGTCGCTCTCGGCGAGACCCCTGAGTTTCTACTGTCCGTGCTCCGAAGCGCGAACACTGAGATTGAGCCCATCCACGGCGACCACTTCCACGCGCTGCCCGGCGTCGACGGGTGTATCCGCGATGGCGTTCCAGTACTCGCCGCGGATGAAGATCTTGCCGGCAGGGGCGAGCGCCGTGGAGGCCACGCCCACCAGTCCGATCATCTCGTCGACGCCCGCCGTCTGCGCGAGCGCGTAGGAGCGGCCGACGAAATAGACGACGAGAGCCATGAACAGCCCCATCCCCGCCACGGCCGGGAAGACGACCTGCCAGAACGAGACGTTCACGTCGTTCACCTCGGGCATGTCGAAGAGCATGCTGCCGCCGATCAGCATACAGACCAGCCCCGCCCCGAAGAGCAGGCCGTATGATGCGAAGAAGAGCTCTGCCACGAAGAATCCGATTCCCGCAACCAGGAGCAGCAGCCCCAGCCCGGAGAAGGGGATGATCTGCACGCCATAGCCGAAGAGGATCAGCGAGATCACGCCCAACGTCCCGGGGATGATCAGCCCGGGGCTGTTGGCCTCGATGTAGATGCCACCCATGCCCACCAGGAAGAGGATGAAGAGGATCGTCGGGTCGGAGATCCAGGCGAGAAAGCGCTCCTGCGAGGACATCTCGACGGTGCGCACCTCGGCGCCCTTCAGGCTGATCACCACGGTTTCGTCGCCGACGGCCAGCTCCATGCCCTCGGCCTTCTCGAAGAGCTCCTCCCGGCTGGAGACGACGAAGTCGATCACGCCGAGCTCGAGGGCCTCGTCCGCAGTGGCGGCTTCGGACTCGTCGATCGCCTTGGTCACCCACTCGATGTTCCGCTTTCTCTCCTTGGCGACCCCCTCCATGGTGGTGATGAGGATGTTCTTCATCTTCTCCATCGAGACGTCTGTCGAGTCACCTCCGCTCTCGTTGCCTTGATCATCGACCTGCTTCGGCGTCTTCTTGTTCTCGCCGCCCACGGTGACCGGATGCGCGGCCCCGATGCTCGAGCCGGGCGACATCGCGGCCACGTGCCCAGCCACGGTGATGAAGGTCCCCGCCGACGCCGCCCAGGCCCCGCGCGGCGTCACCCACACGATCACTGGCACCTCGGCGTTCAGGATGCCCTTGAGGATGGGGATCGTGGCCGCCACCAGCCCACCGGGGGTGTCGAGCTCGATCAGCACCGCCGCGGCACCATCCTGCTCGGCGCGCTCGATGGTCCGAATGATGAAGCCTTCGCTGGCGTGGCTGATCATGCCGTCCACGACGATCCGGTAGACGTGCCCCGCCTGCGCCGCAGCTGGGGAGAGGACGAACGCCAGAGCGATCAGACCCAACCAGGTCTTGCGCCAGCGCCTCGAAAGAGACCGTCTCGTCATTGCTTGCTTCCTCTCAGCTTCTCCACCCGGTCCAGGATCTGCGAGGCCACCTCGGACTTGGGCAAGAGGGGAAGCTCTTCGACTTCGCCCGAGGGCAGGACGAAGAGCACCGCGTTGTCGTCGACGCCGAATCCCGCGTCCCGGCGGGAGATGTCGTTCGCCACGAGCAGGTCGCAACCCTTGCGGGCGATCTTGCGCCGCGCGGCCTCCACCACGTCGTGGCTCTCAGCGGCAAAACCGACCACGATCCGACTGCCCTTCTTCGCGCAGATCTCCTCCAGGATGTCGGGGTTCTGAACGAGGCTGATGCTCATCGGCTGGCCTGCGACCAGCCTCTCCTTCTTGATCTTCAGCCTGGCGGCTTCCTCGGGCCGGAAGTCGGCGACCGCGGCCGCCTTGACGACGATGCTCGCGCGCTCGAACTCTGCCAACACGGCCTCGCGCATCTCGAGCGCCGTCCCTACATCGATCCTGCGCACACCATGGGGTGTCGGCAAGGCCGTGATCCCCGCGATGAGACAGACGTCGGCGCCGCGCCGTGCGGCCTCGGCGGCGAGTGCGAAGCCCATCTTGCCGCTCGAGTGGTTCGTGATGCTGCGCACCGCGTCGATCGGCTCGGCGGTGCCACCGGCCGTCACCACCACGCACTCGCCGGCCAGGCTCTTGGGATGCAGCAGCCCCTCGGCCTGCGCCGCGATGGTCTCGGGCTCGCTCATACGACCCTGTCCTTCCCATCCGCAGGCCAGCTCGCCGGACTCGGGGCCGACCGTCTGGACTCCACGCGCCACCAGAGTCGCCAGGTTGGCCTGGGTCGCGGGATGGGACCACATGTTGACGTTCATCGCCGGGGCGATCAGGATCGGGGCTCGCGTCGCCAGCAGCACGGCCGTGACCAGGTCGTCCGCGAGACCACTCGCCATCTTCGCCATGAGATTGGCGGTGGTGGGTGCCACGACGATGAGCTCGGCCCAGTCGGCGAGACCGATGTGGTCAATCTCGTGCTCTTCACCGGCATCGAAGAGGTCCTGCCGAACGGAGGCGTTGGTCAGGGCCTGCAGCGCCAGGGACGAGACGAATCGCGCGCCCTCGTCGGTGAGCATGCACCGCACCTGATGGCCGGCGCGGATCAACGCCCGGACCAGCTCGGGGACCTTGTAGGCGGCAATGCCACCACTCGCGGCGACGAGAATGCGTCGCGCCTCCATCGGGCTTCCTTTCAGACCATCACGCCGCGCCGATCGCGCTGGCGGGCGGCGCCTCCCCCCATCTGGTGCACCGGAATTCCCCGGAGGAGAGTACAAGACGCATCGGGAGGCACCAAGAGCTGGCGGAGAGCGCCGCCGGGCGACTCGATCAGGCGCCCAGGCCCAGCAGATCCTGGCAGTCGCGCAGGCGCTGCATCAGCCCGATGGGCTCTCGGGCCTCCGCGTAGATGCGGAAGACGGGCTCGGTCCCCGAACGCCGCAAGAGTGCGAATCCATCGTCGAATTCCAGGAAGAGGCCACCTTGAATCGACGACTGCACGACCGCGGCGGTTCCCAGTCGCTCCGGGGGTGCCGCGCAGAGGGAGCCGAAACGCTCGGTGAGACCTGACCGGGCCGGCACGGCGATCCGCGTACTGCAGAAGCGCCCGAATCGCTCGTGGAGCGCGTCCAGTCTCCCGGAGAGACCGTTCGCCGAGCTCGCGGCGATCTGGGCGACGAGCAGCCCGGCGAGCATGCCATCCTTGTCCAACGCATGCGCCGCGATGGCGAAGCCGCCGCTCTCCTCTGCGGCAACCTCGGCCTGCCCGCCGACCAGCGCGCGAGAGAGGTGCTTGAATCCCGCGCTCACGAGTCGAACCGGGATGCCATGCATGCGGGCGACCCGACGGACGAGCGTGCCCGCGCCGGCGGTCAACGCCACCCCGCTGGCGACGGCGCCGCTCGACGCGAGATGGTCGACCAGGAGGGCGATCACCTCGGGCTCCGAGAGGATGCGCCCGCCCTCGGCGACGACGCCGAAGCGATCGCCATCGCCATCCGTCGCCAGACCGATCCCGCCGCACTGGTCCTTCCGGATCCGTTCCGCGAGCCAGGCGAGGCCCTGCGGACTCGGATCGGGCCCGGCCCCTCCGCCAAATCGCGGATCGGGATCGCAGCGCAGGGGCGCCACCTCGGCGCCGAGCGCCTCGAGCAGCCCGGGCATCAACGCCCCACTCGCACCATGCATCGCATCGTAGTGCACGCGGAGGGCGTCGAGACCCCCACCGGTTCGCGCCAGCAGACGCATCAATGAGTCGGCGTGATCGCGACACCAGAGCCCGGCCGCGACCAGCTGCGGACGGTTCTCGGCGCCATCGCCCGGCTCGGCCGAGCAGTCGTTCATCCGCCCCTCGATCGCTCTCGAGGCGTCGTCCGCGATGGCCAGACCGGCTGCCGAGAAGAGCTTCACGCCGTGATCCTCGGCGGGATTGTGACTGGCGGTGGCCATGAAGGCGCCGGAGCACGCCCGCTCGAGGAGCTGGTGGGTCACCACCGGCGTCGGCACGGGCCCGTCGGCGAGCAGCACCGGCAGGCCAGCCGCGGCCAGCACCGAAGCGCCCTCCCGGGCGATCGCCGCGCTATGGGCGCGCGTGTCGAAGGCTGCCAGGACGGGCCGCGATGGATCGCCCTCGCCGCATTCGCGAAAGAACGGGATCGCGGCGCGGGCCAACCGGCGCGTCGCCTCGAGCGTCACCACCTCGCCCCATCGACCTCGCCATCCGCTCGTGCCGAATCGGATCACCGCTTCGCTTCCCCCGTGCCCGGGTCGTTGCTCCTCGACGCGGTCGTTGAGGGCGAGGCCGACTCAGCCGAGCTTCCGCTTCAGGTGGTCGGCGACGATGGCCGGTACGAACTCGTCTACGCTCGCGCCGAAGCGCACGAGCTCCTTCAAGCGTGATGAGCTCACGTAGAGATAGTCCTGATTGGACGCAAGAAAGAGGATCTCGACGTCCGGGTTCAGGTGCTTGTTCATCAACGCCATCTCGAATTCGTACTCGAAGTCCGAGACCGCGCGAAGCCCCCGGATGATCGCAGTGGCGCCGATGGCGCGCGCATGATTGACGACGAGCCCGTCGAAGACCTCGACGCGGATGCGAGGCTCCGCATCCAGCACACCGTGCAGCATCTCCAGCCTCTCCTCCGTGCTGAAGGTGCCGCTCTTGGAGACGTTCTTCGCGACCGCCACCACGATCTCGTCGAAGATCGAGAGGCTCCGATGGATCAGGTCGAGATGACCATTGGTCAGCGGATCGAAGCTCGCCGGAAAGAGAGCGAGTCGCGCTTGCCGCTCGGCGCTGCTCATTGAACGTTCCTTCCCTTCCCCTTACCGGGTGTCCTCAGTGGATCGGGCCCGTGCACTGCCCGCGTTGCGTCGCTCCGATGCGCCCTCTCCCGTGCGCCCCACGTTCTCGAAACGGTCCTGGGCGGGTCGCTCGTCATCCGCACGAATCAGCACCCGCACGATCGTGTCGCCATGACGTCGCTCGTGCTCGAGCCGAAAGCCCCCTACGGGCTGGAAAGAATGGCGTTTTGCCCCCTCGGCCACCACTACTCCTCCGGACGCCATCAGGCCCTCGTGAGCCAGTGCGACGAGGGTCTGCTCGAGCACACCCTCAGCGTACGGCGGGTCGAGGAAGACCAGGTCGAAGCGCGCTCCCTGCTCTCCGAGACGGGCCAGCGCCACGCTGCACTTCATGCGCATCAACTGCGTCTTCTCTACGAGGCCCAGATCAGCGAAGTTGCGGCGGATCGTGACGGCCGCCCGGTGCGCGCTCTCGACGCTGACCAATGAAGCAGCCCCCCGGGAGAGCGCCTCGATGCCCAACGCGCCCGAGCCCGCAAAGAGGTCGAGAACGCGACAGCCCGAGAGGTCACCGAGTCGGGCGAAGAGCGACTCGCGGACGCGATCCGAAGTCGGTCTCGTCGCCTTCCCTTCGGGCACTCGAATCGTGCGCCCCCGCAGTCTGCCCGCGATCACTCGCATGGCCCGTGCTCCCGTCCGCCTGGATCCATTCCCCGCTCGATTCTGCCAGCCCGCCGGAATCGCGGCCATCCCCTTCAGGCGACCGAGGCGCGTCGGCTTGAGGCCGATCAACAGACGCCGAACGGCGTCGCGGAAGGGTGTGCTCGCCCTTCGGCCACTGCTCAGAGGCCTCGCGCACGGCATGTGCACAGGCACGACTCACGCCGGTTCACGCCTCATGGCCGCTGATACACAGACTCGCGTATTGGGGAAAGCCCTGTGATCGATGAGGCGATGCCCTCGATGAGCCAACCATGACGCAGCGCTCCGGCACGTGCGCCCATCGATGCACTCGAGTTCCATTCCGCCCTCTGCCCGCCCTCTGCCCGCCCTCGGCGCGAGACGTCTTCGGCAGCGGGCCGTTCTTCCCATGTCGCATAAAGACGTCGCTTTGGGGTTGATGGTACGAGGGCTGCTGATTAAACTGCGCCCGCGCCTGGCAGGTCGTTGACTCATTCATGTGACACGACGTCGACACCGATCTCCGGTCTCCTTCGAGCTGTTCATCGAACGACGCGTCGACGATGAATCGAGGGAATCGCAGACCAAGCGGTCGCGAAGAGGTCGACACTCTGGTGTGGCTCGCCCGGGGAGTCTGCCTGGAAGAGTCAGTGGGCGAGAGTCAGCCGGCGAGATTCAGTCGGCGAGAGTCATCAGGGGGAGAGCGTCATCTGGGAGTGGGTCCGCAGGGGGTGCGGCCAGAGTTGAGAGGGCTGTCGCAGTCCGAACGGCGGCTCTGAAGCCGACGGGAGCGGCTGTGTCCGATCCCGGGAGAGCTCGAGCGCCGCTGCCGGACGCGAAACGAATCGAGACGCTCTGGCATCCATTTACAAGCTTCGACCCGCCCGCCTCGCTTCCCGTGACGACGAGCGACCCAGCTACAAGAGCCAGCCTGAAGATCTTCGGTACGTGCTGCACCAGGGGGCTGGAGCAACGTGCCGGAGTGTGAATGCCCCGCGATCCAGAGTAGGAACGACGGGCCGAACGACCAGAACGAAGGAAGAAGGGATCAACCACCATGGCAAAGGCCGCAGTCCAGCGTCTCAAGCGCAAGCTTCCCGAGCGCATCGCACAGGTCCGAGGCGACCGCTCGCAGAGGCAGTTCGCGCGGGACCTCGGCGTCTTCCAGCAGAACGTCAACCGCTACGAGAACGGGACCACGCCGCACACGGACTTCCTGATCACCTTGGCGCTCAAGGAGAACGTCTCGCTCGACTGGCTGCTGCTGGGCAAGGGCCGACGCAGCTTGCGGTAGCGGTCTACCACTGTTGAGCAGTGGGGTGCCCGGCCCGCCGGGCCGCTGCCGTCGCAGGAGGGCGCAAGAGGCCCCGTAAGCCCTTGCCTGCGAATCGGAGCGCGGCGTCGACCCGACCCGTGGCACGCTCCTTGTACTCGTGGAGCGGACCTGC
>CAZQMY010000302.1:0-7348 GCA_964594405.1 uncultured Spirochaetaceae bacterium
CCACGGCGAAGTCGATCGAGTAGCGGCCACCCGCCACGAGCTTGTCGGGACCGAGGGCGGTCTCGATCCCAGCTCCGCAGCGGCAGCGGTACTTCTGACGCTTGTGACGGACGACACGGAACGACCGCTCGACCACGTCGATCTCGTCGGCCTCCTCGAACTGGCCCGTCATCGGCTGGAGAGCGCCGCCACACGAGCGACACGCCTGGTCGGGCTCGTCGAGGTCGTGGATCACCTCGACGATCGGGAGCGCCTTCTGCTCGCGGGGTCCGTGGCCGGGCTGTGGCTCCTTCGGCTGCTTGGCCTTCGGTTCGCCGTGCGTTCGCCGCTCCGATGAGTCCCCGAAGAGCGCCTTCGTGCGGCTCGCGAGCTGCTCCTTCAGGTGCGCGATCTCGAGCTGGAGGGTCTGCGCCTCGTCACCGCGTGCGTCGCGAAGCTCGCCGGCGAGCCGCTCCAGGCGCTGGAAGAGCCGCGCGTTCTCCTGCTCCAGCAGCAAAGCGGCCTGCCGCAGCCGCTCGATGTCCGTCGCGCGTAGGACGAATTAGCTGCGTTTCACTATACCAGGCCAAGTACGAGAGCGGCGAAGAACTCCCGACTTGGCCGACCCGGGGCTTCGTACTCGTCGGCCAACCGGATCAGCGCATCCATCTCTTCCCGCGTCCACGATTCTGCGCTCGGCGCCTCAGTCATGCGCTGGCTTGCGGCCGCATTGAGCAGCCTCCGGCCGCCCTCCATCGGATTGCGGTCGAGTAGGCCCTGCTCCTCGTACAGGGTGCAGACGCGTCGCATGATGGCGAAGCAGTTGCGCAGCGTACTCGTGCCCTTTACGGGCTTCGCCTCGTGGCCGTTGCCACGCTTCAGGCCGAATACGTGTGCGATGAAGCTCAGAAGTTGTCGATCATTAGTGGCGCCGAGCGGGCTCCTCCGAGTACTTTCGCTCGGTCCGTCAGGAATCCTCTGAGGCCGTGTACTAGGCTCGCGATTCCTGAAGCGATTCGAAGAGACATCGCAACGATGGGGGCTCACTCCGATGCGAAGCGCGACCTGGATCTGCTTATCCCTCTTCCTCGTGGGCACCATCGGCTGCATGAGCATGAACGTCACGATGGGCTACGAGGCCACCGGCCTGATCGATGAAACACGTGGCAAAGGTGCGAAGGTGACGCTCGAGGTCGTCGACACCCGAGAGAACCCACAACGCCTGGGCACGACGCTGGACATGTATCGGCAGAAGATCAATCTTCGCGGCTCCGCTTCGCAAGTGGTCGAGCGGAGCTTTCGGCAGGCCCTGATGAATGCGGGCTACGTCGTCGTCGACGATGCTCCGCTGAAGTATCGCGTCAGGATCCTCGAACTCGTCGCGCAGTGGACACAGGGAATCGGCATGCAGGCCCAGTGCGAGATCGCGCTGAACGTCGAGGTGGAGTCGCTCGGCGAGGTCGTCGGGCAAAGGGTCGACTCCGGGAGTGGGGAGGAGCCGATCGGGCTGGGGAGCGCGGGAGAGACGGAAGCATCCCGCTGCCTGGCCGACGCGACCGGCAAAGTCGTCGACCGCCTGGTCATGAGTCGGGCACTCGCCGAAGCCATCCACGCCAGTGGAGGTATGCAGATCACGGTGCCGGCGTCGGCTCGACCTCCGAGAGGATTCCAGGCCCTATACGACAAGCGGGTCGCCGTCGTGATCGGCATCGACGACTACGAGACATGGCCTGCTCTGGAGGGCGCCAAGCGCGACGCGCTGCGGGTCGCTGCCAGTCTTCGCGAACTGGGCTTCGATGAGGTCATCGAGCTGCACGACAGTGAAGCGACGCGAAGCCGCATTCTCGCGGCGCTCTCCGAGGACCTGAACAGCCAGGTGAGTGAGGAGTCGCTCGCGCTGATCTACTTCGCTGGCCATGGCGAGACCGAGACTCTTCGCAACGGCTAGAAGCGCGGCTACGTGATCCCGGTCGACGGAGGACGGAACAACGTCTACGCCACAGCGATCTCGATGGAGAAGCTCCGGGATCTCTCGAACCGGATCGCAGCGAAGCACGTGATCTACGTGATGGACTCCTGCTACTCCGGGCTCGGATTCACGCGCGGCATCGTACGCAAGGCCCCCGGCACCCCGTCCAATCGATTCATCGAGAAGGTGACGTCACAGCGGGCGGTCCAGATGATCACCGCTGGCGGTGAGGGTGAGCAATCCATCGAGGTCGGGGGCGCAGGGCTCTTTACCAGCTACTTCTTGCGAGCGATCGGTGGGGAGGCGGACATGGACTCCGACGGTTTCGTCACGCTCAGCGAGATCGGAACCTTCGTCAAGCCCGGCGTCACCCGAGGCTCGGATGGACGCCAGACTCCCCAGTTCGGATCCGTGGACGGGAGCGGCGAGGTCGTCCTGCAGCTCGGCCCGCTGCAGGCCCGAGGCCCTCAGGGCGCGAGATAGCGGCGTGATCGGCACGATCGGGGGACGAAAGAGCGCAAACGGGGTGTTCTCTCGAGCCTCGGCGCTGCGAGCGTAGGCTCATCGGCCGGAGCGGTGAGACCGAGGGTAGATCGAGGGGGTCTGGGCACCGGCGCGCGTAGGACGAATTACCTGCGTTTACTATACTAGGCGAAGTTCGAGAGCGGCGAAGAACTCCCGACTTGGCCGACCCCGGGAAGCGGGCGCTCGTCACTCTAGTGCGCGGCTCTGGTCAGGCTAATCGCCGCTCACCCCCCGGCCGTCCCGAGCTTCCCAGGCAGCGTCCGGCGCTCTGCGAGTGTAGATCGACCCGAAGCGAGTCGCCCGGTCGGGCGCGAGTCTCCTTGCTCCCCCAGTTGCCGAGTTGCTGGTGGACTGCGGGTCTGCTTCGACGAGTGTATTCACCCGGTGGGCGCGGCGAACCCGCGAATTCACTCCGATGTGCCAGAGATTCCACCTGCTTGCGGGCTTCGTCGCGGAGGTCTGGCTGGAGTTCGCAGGTTGAACTCCTTTTGACGTCTCGTGGTGCCATCAGGAGTCATCGCGCTCTCGAGCCGCGTCAGCGTTGGGCCGCCAGTCCACCCTATACACGCGTAAGCACGATCGCGGCCCGGAGTCCCTCGTCGGATGCCCCCTCGCAGATCGCGCTGTGGCCGGGAGCGTACCCGCGACTCATGCCGACCGCAGCCGTCACGACGCTCATCGCGCCGGCGGCCGCCCCGACGTCTCCGATCGAGGCGGCGGGGTACCAGGCGGGAAAGGCTTCGCGTCGCGTGCGGTAGCTCCTGCACTCGGCCAGGAAGGACTCCCACGCGCGATAGCGCTCGCCGTTCATGTCCGAGACACGGAACGCGATCTGCGCCTCGGGAACACCGGCAGACGAGATCGCGTCCTGCACGGCGCTCTGCAAGCCTCGCCCCTGCGAGTAGCGCTCGCCCAGTACGGCGTCGGGCTCGTTCGCGACGCCAACGCCCAGGACGCGAGCGAGCGCATGCGCTGGATCCTGCGAAGACGTGACGCGAAGGAAGGCCGCGGCCTCCCCGGGTACGACGCCTTGAGCGATGTTTGGGCCGCGAAGGCGGCTACTGGACTGGAGTCGCTCGATGTCTGTCTCGTTGAGCAGTGAATCGACGCCGCCAACGATACACGCATCGGCACGACCTCCGCCAAGAAGCTCGGACGCCAGTCCAAGCGCCTTCAGCGCACCGGCGTGACCATCGCGTAGGATCTTCGACTCGGGCGAAAAGCGTACTCCGAGCTGTTCCTCGATCTGCTCGCGGAGACTCCCGACGTCCGCGAGCCCCGTCACCGCCGGATGCTTTCTGAAGTCCTCGGGGACGACTGCGAGCAGAGCGGTGCGGTTGGCTTCGTCCGCCGTGTCGAGGCACTCGCCGATCGCGCGAGCGGCGAGATTCAGCAGCCAGAAGTGCTCGGTGCTTCGCAGGCGCGAGTGGGCGGGAACGCGTGCGCCGACCACCGGCTCAGCCGGCGGGGGCAGGGGAAGCACGTCTTCGAAGTTCGAGATGGCCGCGCGAATCGCGGCGCAGCTCTGGGCGGCGGTCAGTCCCACGGGAGTGACCGCGCCGCAGGCAACGATGTCGAGTGAGCGCGGGTTCACGAGTGATACGTGCGGCTGTGGTCGACACCGCGGGTCGCGCTGGGGTCTCGGTACGGCTTGTGGTGGCTCTTGGCACGGAGCCAGCCGCGTGTCATGTGGCCGGCGACGATTTCGCGCAAGAGACGCTGCCGCCGCACGGGTAGTGCGAGTCGTGCGGTGAGCGTGACCCGGGCCAGATCCGGCTCGATGAGGACCGTATCCAGGCGCGGCTTCGTCTCATCGATTCCGTCGCGATAGACGAGTCGAAGCGGTATGTCGAGGGTGGGCAGCCGGAATCGCCAGTCACCCTGGGGCGTGAGGTTGCGGAGTCGCGCTTCCTCACCACCTTTGATGACTCCACTCTGCTGGTCGGATGGCGCTGCCTGGTAGTGTCGATCGTGGAAGTCGCGCGGAAGCAGGGGCCACTGCTCCTCCAGCCAAGCTTCATCGTAGGTGCCGGCGAGCTCCAGCCGCGGGCTCCAGCTGCGCGCGACCCCAGCGAACCCGGCAGGGATCTTGGGTGACGATTTCAACCCGCGCCGCGCATGGTTGATGTTGGGCAGCTCGCTTTCGATCTTCGGATCGGCGGACGCAACGCCTCGGTAGCCGAGCCCCACCGGATTCCACTTGTAGAGCTTGTGCCGCTTGGGGTTGGAAGAGCTGTAGTCGGCTCCACCGTAGGCGCGTTCATAGACGATGGGCATCCGCTCGAAGCTCTCGGGCCGAGAATGGATGCCGCCCACGAGCTTCTTGCGGTCACCAAGCACGATCAGGCGCTTGTGGATGTCGGCGAGGTCGAGGGAGGCCTCGACCTCGGAAGTGGGCCGACCGAGCGGTGCGTACGCACTGCCGTTGACGATGACGTCGACGGCAGGCTTGGAGACCGCTACGTCGGCCTCGTAGCGCAAGCTCGAGCTTGCCGGTTCTGCGAAGTACTCATCCGTCAGTCGCACCTCGGGCTGGATCTCGAGCTGCTCCGCGCGACCCGCCGAGTCGATCTCGAACGCCGCAACGATGACGAGTACAGCGATCTCCTGGCCATCCTTGTCGGGGAAGGACAACAACTCCATCGAGAAGGGCGTTCGATTGTCGACGAAGGTACTCAGACCCAGTTCCCCTCTTCGTCGAGCCCGATTGGCCAGTAGGGCATGCACGACAGGATCTTGAGCTCGTTCGGGTGGCTCCCCTCGAGTAGCCATCCAACGAGCAGCTGCTCCGGAGCAACCCGATTCTCCTCGGGGAGTCGCCCGTTGATCTCGCTGCAGCTCAGCCAATAGTCGCGAATGAAGGCCACGAAGCCCGGAAACGCGGCAGGCCCCGCGGGCCGTGCGAGCCAGTATTCCCTCACCGCAGCGTCTGCGTCGTCCGCCGCCTCGACATGGCTCTCGAGGGCTTCGTCGAACCACGCGAGAGCGGTCTGCCCCACGATCTCGAGCACCTCCACGTACTCCTCGAAGAGCTCTTGGTGCTCGGCGACCCCCGTGGCGCTGGAGTGCTCCGGACACTGGAGGCGCACGCTGCTTGTGAGGTCCTTTGGCGACATCAGGAGTCTCTGGACTCCCTTGTCGACGCGCTCTAGCGACATCAAGTCCAGCATTGCCCGCCTCTAGACGAACTCGCCATCTCGGAGCCCGACGGGATTGAAGACCATGGAGAGCATCAGCTCGTGCAGATCCTCGTTCTCTCCGCCTTCGAGGCGATCGATCACGAAGCTTCGTGGAAGAACGATCTGGGCGTCGTCATCGCTCGGCTCACCCCATTCCTCCTCACGCGCCGGCGTCGCGTCGGGAGCTTCCATCTCTGCCTCGATGCGTCGATTCAGTTCGTCGCAGAGCAGGAAGTACTTGCGGTAGACGCCGATGATTCGAGGGTGGGATACGACACCGAAGGGCCACCTCTCGCGCACCGCGCTGCCTCCGGAGCTCGCTTCGAAGGTGCGACTCGATTCTTCGGCCAACAGCTCGTTCCACCAGCGCTCCGCCTGCTCCACCGCTTCGCGAAGCTCCGCCACGTAGGCATCGAAGAGCTCGTCGTGGTCCTTCATGGTCAGATCCCCAGGAAGCTGACGCAGGCGTCGAAGGCTGCCTTGCCCTTCTTGCCGCTGGTCACTCCACGAATGGTTCCGCCCTGTGCACAGTAGTGAATCTTGCAGTGCGGCTTCACGGTGTTCGGATCCTCCGCCCAGCGCCGGAAGTCTTCTTCCTCCATGTGACACCCGCCCATGTACCACGCGATGTCCAGGGGGGGCTGATGATCCGGAGTGAACTTCTTGGGATCCTTGAGGCCGCTCGTATAGGCGCTCGCCTTCGTCTTGACCTTGCCACTGCGCGGCAGGGTGACCGACTCCCAGTTGCCAGCCGGCAGATCGCGCTGGCACTCCCAGCAGGGGCCACCCTTCACCGCCTCGTACTGTTCCGTCGTCGGCTTGAACTTGTTGTGCCCCGGGTAGGGCTTGTCGGGCGGGCAGGGCTCGATCGTCAGGTCGTCCATCAGCAGGAACCTCACCAGCGCCTTCATGTCCACGCAGCCAGGCGGAGTCGAGGCGCAGTTCTGACCCATCATGTCATCGTGCCTGCAGACTCCCTTCCCCTCGACCTTGACGACGAAGGACCAGAGCTTGAAGTATCCTTTGCCCTTGGTCTTGTGAGTGATGACGTTCCCGCCCTGGGTTCCCCCCTCATCTCCGGTGCTGGTCGAGACGTAGGACTGGTCCTCGAGGGCCGTGGGCTGCCCATCGACCTTGACCGACTTGCTGCCCTTCGAAAGGCTCGAGGCGGACAGTGAGTTGACGTATGGGATCGGGGCCGGGCCGGTGGGGGGCGGGGGCGGACTCAAACACACATCCGCCTGCGCGATCCCCTTGCCCGAGCTGCCCTTGTGAAAGAAGCCCAGTCCTTCGGTGTAGACGCTGAGACTCATCGTGTGCTCCGGCTCCTGGGAGGCGAGATCTCCAGAGTGGGTCGTTGCCCGGTTCGTTTGTGCCGACGGAGCATAGACAAAGAAGCTCCGAGCGGGGTGTGTGGCAGAATCTCCAGTCGGCCCGGCCCGGGATCAGAGCGGCGAGTTCCTCGGGGGGCGCCAACAGCCTACACTTGGAGCGGATCCTCTGCTGCGGAGCGGGCCATGAACGACCGCTACGACGCGTTCATCTCATACAGCCATCAGAGTGACCGAGTCTTCGCTCGCTCCCTCCAGTGGATTCTGGAGGATTTCGGAACCCGACTGACGCTGCGTCGCAGGATGCGGATGCGCGTAGGACGAATTAGCTGCGTTTACTATACCAGGCCAAGTACGAGAGCGGC
>CAZQMY010000303.1:0-7323 GCA_964594405.1 uncultured Spirochaetaceae bacterium
GGTCATGCAGGCCTGGGGCTGTCCCCATCCCGCACGCCTCTCTCGAAGCAACCCGAGGCCCGCGACACCCGAGGTGAAGCGGGCCTCGATCCATCTGGAGCACGACCCAGCACATCCCTGCCCAAGGGACCGGTGAATGCCCCACCTTCCCACCGAATATGCCCGGCGATCGAATTCGGCGTTGACACAGAACGGGAGCAGGATTACCTGTCGGTCAGCGGCTCAGAGTGACTCGCGGTCGACGGGGGGTCGAGTCCGCTGGCACGAGGCGCCGCTTGGGGAGGGGGGGGATCGATATTCCTCGGCGGATCGCGTTCATCAATGAGAAGGGTGGGAGCGGTAAGACGACGCTGCTGGCCAATCTCGCCGCGCATCTCGCAACCAGCCGTGGACGCCGCACTCTGGCCATCGACATGGATCCGCAGGGGCAGCTGGGCAAGGTCCTGGGGCTCGAGATCCGCGATCCCAAGAGGAGCAGCATCGAGCTGCTCGTCGACAGCCTCCTGGGCGACGAGGCTTCGGCCAATCCGGCGTCGTCCAGGGCGCGCCGACGGTCGTTGCCCATCGTCGCGTCCCGCGTTCCCAACCTCGATGTCATCGTCGCCAACAAGGCGCTCGCCCTCTTCCCCGGCTGGACCGGTCAGGCGGACGCCGAGATCGCGGGCCAGCTCCGCGGGGCTCTCGCGGAATCCGCAGACGAGGAGGCCTACGACTACATCCTCTTCGATGCGCCCCCCTCGTTCGGTCCCCTGACGTTGAACATCCTCAGCGCCAGCGACGAAGTAGTCGTCCCCGTACCGCTCACCTATCTGGCCCTGGACGGTTGCGCGTCGTTGCTCCAGACCATCGAGATGGTGCGGACCCGATACGAGAATCCCTCGCTGAAGATCTCGATGGTGATCCCGACGTTCTATCGACGAACACGGCTGGCGGGCGAGATCCTCGACGCGCTCAAGGAGCGATTTCCGAAGGAGATCGCACACACGGTGGTCGGCTTTCACGTGAAGGTCGACGAAGCGCAGTCGCGCGGCCTCTCGATCTTCGAGTATGCACCTCGTGACAAGGGCGCCGCCGCGATGGCCGCCCTCGCCGAAGAGCTCGACACCCGCGGCGTCCCCCCCGAAGACACCCCCCCGGCCGAGGCCGAGTAGTCACCATTCCACCGGAGCAGGATCCGATCGAGGACGTGAACATGGAATCCGACGCCCCCCCGGCCGGCAGCGAGCGCAGGATACGACGCCTCGACGAGCCGCTGGGGCGCCTGGCGAGGGATCCACACTCGGACGAGCCGGAGCGTGCGCTCGGCAGCAACCCATTCCGGGAGCTGCCGGCGCCGGGCGCCTTCCTGGTCGGCCTGCGCGCCCTTCGCGCCGAGAACCGTCCCGCCTACGCCGGCCCCGGACCAGGCGCGGTCCAGAAGCTCTCCACCGAGTCGGCGCGTGCGCTTCTCGACGGTCTCGGTCCTGCAGAGCAGATCATGCCCAGACGCGCACGCCCCGCACCCGCGAAGGCGCCCCTGCCAGAGGCGGAGCGCGCACCCGCGGCGACGCCGCTCTCGGCGCGACGCTGGGCGACCACGCCGCGCTTGGCGGATGTCGAGACACCGCGGGCGGAAGAGCTCATCGACCATCTCCTCAGCGTCGAAGATCGCAAGCGAATGGCCGCGCTCGCCCACCTCATCCAGGGCGAGAGCCCCTACGACCGCTATGGGCTCTCGATCCCGACGCTGAAGCGCACCTTCCCCATCATCTATCTGCTCTACCGGCACTACTTCCGCGTGCAGAGCCAGGGCGCTGGCAACGTGCCGACCAGGGGGCCAGTCGTGGTGGCCTCGAATCACGCGGGTCTGCTCCCCTTCGATGCCACCATGCTGGTGCTCGATCTGCTCCTGCAGACGGATCCGCCCCGCCTGGCACGGACGATCGTCGATCGTTGGGCCGGCGAGCTCCCCTTCGTCAGCGTGTTCTATGCCCGTGTGGGTCAGATCATCGGAACGCGCGAGAACTTCGCGGACCTGCTCGACGACGGGCAGCTGGTCCTGGTCTTTCCGGAGGGCATGCGCGGAGCGACCAAGCTCATCACCCAACGCTACCGGCTGCAGAAGTTCCACGTAGGCTTCGTGGAGCAGGCGCTTCGCGCACAGGCACCGGTCGTCCCGGCGGCGGTGATCGGAAGCGACGACCAGACGCCCGTGCTCTTCGACCTCGCCTCGGTGGCGGGGCCTCTCGGGCTGCCCAGCCTGCCCATCACGCCCACCTTCCCATGGCTCGGTCCGATGGGACTGCTTCCGTATCCCGTCCGCTACCGCATCGTCTATGGCGAAGCGATGAACTTCCAAGAACGCTTCGGCCCCGACGACGCCGATGATCCGCGACTCGTGCAATACCTCGCGCGGCAGGTGCGCGGCGCCGTGCAGAGCCTGATCGATCGGCACCGCTGAGCCGGCCGGGAGCGCGCGTCCATGCCCGAATCGCTGAGGAACGTCCTGGTCACGCACGCGGATCAACCCCTGGGCCGACGTCTGGTCAAGCGGCTGCTCTACGACGAGCGCGTCGACCACGTGGTGGCGATCGGCGCGGGGCCCCCGCCGAGGCACTTCGAAGCCGCGCTCCGGGGCCCGGGCGAGCGACTCCACTACCTCGAGAGCGACCTGACCCGGCATCGTGCCGCGCACGATGTCTTCCACTCGCCTCTCGTGCGCCGACTGCGCGTGAGCGCCGTCATCCATCTCCCCGAGCACGCGTCGCCCGCCCCGGGCAGCCGCCCGGCGCTGGCCGGAGTCCCGGATCGCGTGGCCGAGGCGCGGTTGATCCTGCAGCACTGCCTCGAGCTCGAACACGTCCATCAGCTCGTGGCCGTGGGCAGCGCCTACGTCTATCGCACGCAGCCGGGCAACGCGAACCGCATGACCGAGCAGAGCGCGCTGGATCTCGACGCGACGCTCTGCGCCGAGGCCCGCGCGTGGATCGACTGTGACATGCTCCTCCACGGCGAGATCGGAAACGAGGGCCTCGACGTCGCCCTGCTCCGTGTGCCGACCGTGGTCGGCCGGGACGGGCACCTCTATCTGAACCCGATGATGATCGGCGGTCCCGCCCCCACCCTCCGCGTCATGGGCTTCGATCCGATGTGCTCCTTGATCGCGGACAAGGACGTCGCCCGGGCGATCGCGCTCGCTCTCCATCAGCGGGCCAATGGGATCTTCAACATCGCCGCCGAGGAGAGTCTGCCGATCTCGGTCCTCGCCGAGTGGAGCGGCGGAGCGAGCTTCGCCGTTCCGGGCCCGCTCCTCGATGGCGCGGCGCGCGCTGCCCGGCTGCTCGGGGCGGAGGCGCTGCGGATGAGTCTGAGCCGCGCCCATCTGCGGCATGGCTTCACCCTCGACACCCGGCGAGCGGAGCGCGAGCTCGGATTCCGCCCGGGCTACCGGATCGGACTGGGTCGCGCGGATGATGGCCGCGCGCTCATCGAGGCGTCGGCCCGCTGAATCACGAGATGTCCCCGGTGCTCGCAGCACCCGGGCAGCCAGCTGCCGGGGAAGCGGGCTGGGGCCGACAGCGAAGGGGGGCGAAGCCGGGCTCGGGCGCCCCCTTCGCGTCGGGCGCACGCTCCGCTATGATCCCGCCGCCCGCGCGGCCGGACCGAGCAGGACGCCCGAAAACCCAAGGAAAATCATGGCAGTAGACACCTCGCAGTTCAAGAACGGCCTGAAGATCGAGATCGACGGCACGCCCTTCACCATCGTGTACTTCCAGCACGTGAAGCCGGGCAAGGGCGGCGCGTTCGTGCGCACCAAGCTCAAGAACATCCTGAACGGACGCGTCGTGGAGAAGACCTTCCGCTCCGGCGAGAAGTGCGAGGTGCCGGACGTCAACGAGCAGACCATGCAGTACCTCTACCAGGACGGGGACGGCCGGATCTTCATGGACATGGAGAGCTACGATCAGATTCCGATCGAGGACGGCGTGCTCGGGGACTCCGTGAACTACCTGCTCGAGAACATGGAGGTCGACGTGCTCTTCTACAAGGGCAAGCCCGTGAACGTCGAGCTCCCCAACTACATCGAGGCCGTCGTCACTCAGTCCGACCCCGGGCTCAAGGGCGATACGAGCTCCGGTGCCACCAAGCCCGCAACCATCGAGTCCGGTGCCACGCTGCAGGTGCCCCTCTTCATCAACGAGGGCGACAAGATCCGCGTGGATACGCGCACCGGTGAGTACTCCGAGCGCGTCAAGTAGCGCGCAGGGATCCGGGTGAGCGACAGCGCAAGCGGCACCGGCCCCGCCGACCAGGCGCACACGAAGCGGGCCATCGTCCTCTCGGGCGGAGGCGCTCGCGGTGCCTACGAGGCCGGGGTGATCCAGTTCATCCTCGATGAGCTGCCGCGGCGCCACGGCATCGATCCGCGCTTCGAGATCGTCTGCGGCACCAGCGTCGGTGCGATCCACGCCGCCTTCCTCGCGGCCACCGCAGACCAGCCGACCGGGCGCGGGCCACGCCTCGTGGGGATCTGGGAGCGCCTCCAGGTCGACGAGGTCTTCAAGTTCACCAGCCGCGACTTCCTCTCCATCCCGCGCAAGCTCTTCGGCGTGCGCAAGGTGGCGCAGCAGCTCCGCGAAGGACGCAGACCGGATCGGCTCTTCGGCCTGCTCGACACCGCCCCGCTAGAAGAGCTCGTGCTGAGCGCGATCCCCTGGGACGGGATTCGGCGCAACCTCGACGCCGGACTCATCGACTCCGTCTGCATCGCCGCGACGCAGCTGGCCACGGGACGCGCCGTCGTCTTCTGCGAGCAGCGCGACCGCAGCCTTCCGCCCTGGGCCAACCAGGCGGCGATCCGCATCCAGCCGATCCGGCTCTCCCCGGTCCACGCCCTGGCGAGCGCGGCGATTCCCCTGCTCTTTCCCGCCGTGCGCGTCGGCTCGCGCTACTACGCCGACGGGGGACTGCGCATCAACACGCCGCTGGCACCGGCGGTGCGCCTGGGCGCGAACAAGGTGCTCGTGATCGGTCTCTCCCACGGAATCCCACCGACGGTGAGTGAGGCACTGGCCCAGCAGCGGACCGCCGGCTTCGGCAACCCGATGTTCCTCTTCGGCAAGGTCCTGAACGCGCTCATGCTCTCGCCGGTCGACGCGGACCTGGCGCGGATGCACTTCATCAACGACCTCATCGACAGAGGCGAAGCGGCCTACGGCCCCGACTTCCTCGATCACATCAACGCCGTCGACGAAGGGAAGAGCCACCGACCGGTGCAGCGGATCAGCGATCTGGTGATCAGACCCTCGCGGGATCTCGGCATGATGGCGGGCGAGCTGATCGCCGATGCGGACAATGATCTCGAGCTGAACGCCTTCATGCGGATGTTCATCAGGAGCTCAGGCGTCGGCGACGACTTCCGCGAGGCGGACCTGCTCTCGTACCTGCTCTTCGATGCGGCCTACACGATCCCGCTCGCAGAGCTCGGCCACGCCGATGCCGAGGCCATGGAGGACGATCTGGTGGAGTTCTTCCGCGACGAGGACTGAGCCCGGCGCGCCCTTCAGCGCCCGTCCGAGGCCTCGCTCGCGTACTGCTTCATCGCGGCCTCGAGGCGCGCGGCCACCTCGCCCCTCAGCGCCTCGGGCGCGAGCACCTCGCAGCCCGCGCCGAAGGAGAGGATCCAGCTCACCAGCTCATCCGTGGCTCCCACCTCCAGCCAGAGATCGAGCCCACCGCCTTCGAGGGCCTCCATCCGCTGGCTCGCATGCCAGCTGCGCTCCCCTATGTGCCCGGCCCACTCAGGGGTGAAGCGCAGCCGCACGGCCACCGGCTCCTCCGCCACGACACCGAAGCCCGAGGCCGTGTGGGCATCGAAGTCGAAGCCCTCCTCCACCTCGAACGGGCGCTCGGTCGCCTCGATTTCGAGGATGCGATCGACGGCGAAGGTGCGGATCTCTCCGGAGCGATGGTCGAAGCCGATCACGTAGAGCCCGCCGCCGTGATACCAGACGTGATAGGGGTCGAGCTCGCGCGTCTTCTCCTCGCCGCTGCGACCGGTGCGATAGCGCATGCGCACGCTGCGCTTCGCCAGCACGGCGTCGTTGAGCACGCGGATCGTGTCGCGAAAGGCGGCGTACTCCTTGTGCGGCCCCGGAAGCACCCGAAAGGACCCGGCCATCCGATCCAGGAATCCGCTCAGCTCGCTGCCCAGCCCGGCACGGATCTTTGCGAGCGCCGAGCGGATGGAGTCGTGGAAGACCGTGCCTTCGAGGGTGCGCAGCAGGTCCTCGCCAAAGGCCAGGGCGAGCACCTCGTCGGCGGAGAAGGGGACGTCGCCGAGCTTGAAGCTGTCGAGGAAGCGGTAGTAGACCTTGCCCTCACGCTTCTCGCTGGTGAGCGGAAAGCCCGCGTACATCAGCGCATCGAGGTCGCGGTAGACCGTGCGCCGCACACAGCCCAGCTCGTCGGCGAGCTGATCGAGCCCCACGCCGGCCCGGCTCCGCGCCAGGTGCTGGATGAGCTGCCACTGTCTCGCGAGCTGATCTCCACGCATGGGCGGAGACTAGCATCGGCCCCTCGGCCGCTGCTCGGGCCGCGGTCTAGGCGACGACGTTCAGCTCGGGATTCACGTAGGCCGCGCTCTTGCGATCGATCATCATGCCGCGATCCCGCCACTGCTGCTCGGTACGCTCGGTGAGCAGCCCGAGGCGCTGGAGATTGGGGATCACCGTGTGCATGTAGGCGATGCTGTTCAGCTCGGCGAAGTTCTCGAGCGAGGTCAGCATCCGCACGGTCAGCTCGGGATCGATGTCGTACCTGGGTCCGAAGAGCTTGAGCATGTCGAGCTGGGCGTTGGCGTTGAGCGCCTCGAGGATCTCGAAGGCCCAGTCCTCCATCTCCTCCATCTCCGCCCGACTGGCCTGCTGGACCACGCGCCGCATGTTCAGCACACCGAAGGCCGCGTGGCGGGCCTCGTCGTTCTCCACGTTGCGGATCATCTCGATGATCAGGGGATTCCGGGCCTCGGCGCGCAGCATCGTCATGATGCCCACGGCCATCCCCTCGAAGAGGGTCTGCATGCCGAGGGTCTTCTTCGCGGCACCCTCGGCCTGCAGGAGGATCTCGAGCAGGGTCTTCAGCGTGCCGCCGATGGGATAGACAGTGCCGATCTTCTCCATCATGAACTTCGCGAAGACCTCGACGTGGCGCGCCTCGTCGATCACCTGGCTGGCGGCGTAGAGCTTCTGATCGATCTGCTCACAGACGTTGGTGAGCTGGCCACAGAGCTGCAGCGCCGACTGCTCGCCGTGCAGGAGCTGGCTGATGGTGAAGCCGGACTCG
>CAZQMY010000304.1:0-7278 GCA_964594405.1 uncultured Spirochaetaceae bacterium
GGACTGGCCGGCACGTTCAACGAGACCTATGTGCTCAATGGCCTCCAGACCCCCCTCGACGCGAACCAGCGCGCGCTGGAAGAATGGGGCACCGCGACGACATATCCTCACTACCACGCAGGCTGGGCAATGGCCGGGAATACGCCATTCCGCTACTTCAAGCAGTCCGAACACCGGGGCGGCCAGCAGGACCACCTGGTCGTGTCCTGGCCCAACGGAATCAAGGCGAAGGGCGAGATCCGAAGCCAGTACCACCACATCTCCGACATCGCGCCGACCATCATGGAGGCGGCCGGCATCGAAGTGCCCGAGACCTACCACGGGGTCGAGCAACAGCCGATGGACGGCGTATCGATGGCATACGCGTTCGACGCGCCGGACGCCCCGGACGCCAAGCAACGCCAGTACTACGAGATGTTCGGCAACCGGGCGATCTGGGCCGACGGCTGGAAGGCGGTCACCATCCACGCGAATCGCATGCCCTGGGAGTTGGCCGTCACCCTGCCCTTCGATGAGGACAAGTGGGAGCTGTACCACGTCGCGGAGGACTTCTCCGAGGCGAACGACCTCGCTGACGAGATGCCCGAGAAGCTCGCAGAGCTCAAGGCGGTCTTCGAGGAGGAAGCCTGGAAGTACAACGTGTACCCGCTCTACGACGACATGATCCAGCGCATCGGCAAGCAGCAGGACCGACTGTTCGGTGACCAGAAGGAGTTCGTCTACTATGCGCCGGGTGCCGTGCGCATCGCCGAGAAGTCTTCGGCGCCGGTCAAGAACCGGGCGCACACGATCGAGGTCACACTCGAGCGGACGGGTGGCGAGGAGGGCGTCATCGTCGCTGTAGGCGGCATGACCGGCGGCTACACCCTGTTCATCAAGGACGAGCGCGTCTACTACGACTACAACTATCTGGACGGCGTCCACTACATCCTGGAATCGAAGCCGCTCCCCCCCGGCACGCACGACATCCGCTTCAACTTCATCAAGACACAGGAGTTCGGTGGCACCGGCGAGCTCTATGTCGATGGCGAGAAGGTCGACGAAGTCGAGATGCCCCTGATGCACATCAGCACGTACTCACTCGCCGAGACCTTCGACGTCGGCCGCGACACGGGCACACAGGTCTCGGAGATGTATACAGACCCGTTTGCCTACGACGGCCCGCTGGACCGGGTCGTCTTCAACGTCTCCGACGACAGCGTGGTGCCGCCGAGAACCCTCGGCACGGGGACCTACTAGAAGCTACCTCGTGAGCCAGGCCATCGAACAGTATCTCGACTACCACGCTTGGAAGCTCGATCGCGTCGCGGAAGGCATCGCGGCTGCCGACCAGCGAGACATCGTCTCGCACGACGATCTCTTCGAGCGCTTGCGAGATCGATACCGCACGAAGCCACGATGATCCTCGAGTGGAGCCGGCCCGCAGAAGCGGACCTGATCGACATCTTCGACTACATCGGGGACGACGATCCAGCTGTGGCCCCCGCGACTGTCGACCGAATCGAGGACACAGCGCTGCACCTTGCCGAGTCTCCGCTGATGGGCCGCGAAGGCTCGGTGCCGGAGACCCGAGAGCTTCCGATTCCAGGGCTTCGGTTCTTGCTGATCTACCGGGTTCAGCACCGGATCGTCCGAACCCCGCGCGAGCTGCACGAAGCACGGCGATGGCCACCTGAGTAGGCTTCGCGCGACTTCCCCAACAACCCGCACTTTCTCGCTCACCTCGTCCACCTACTCCTCGAGCAATCCCCCTTCCGATCCAGTTCGAAGTTGTCCTCATCGCCGGATGGCTGAACCAGCAGCAGAATGAATTGGTCGAGTACCTCCAGGCCGAGAACCGGATGCTCCGCGAGCAACTCGGCAAAGGGCGCATCCTCTTCACCGACTCCCAGCGCCGCCGACTCGCTCGCCATGCTCACGCGCTCGGTCGGAAGCGCCTGCAAGAGATCTCCACCATCGTCACGCCCTGTACCCTGCTTCGCTGGTACCGAGAGCTCGAAGCACGCAAGTACGATGGAAGCGCCAAGCGCGGCTCGGGTCGGCGGAGGATCAGCGCGGAGATCGAGCAGTTCATCATCGAGATGGCCCGAGCCGATCCACGATATCGCCGCCACCGACTTCTTCAGCGTCGATGTCGCCACGTGGAAAGGGCTGGTCCGCTCCCTCGTCCTCTTCGTGATCGATCTCGAGAGTCGGCGCGTGGACGTCGCGGGCATCTCGCCAATGCCAGACTGCGCCTGGATGACGCAGATCGCGCGGTGCGGGAGTACGTCGAGCACCGCCATCTGGAGCGGAATCACCGGGGGATCGGGAACGAGCTGATCGATCCGGAGCCGAGCTTGGGATCGTGGTGCGGGGAGATCGAGAGTCGGAAACGGCTCGGAGGGCTGCTGCAATACGACCGACGGGCGGCGTCGAGGCCGGCGGAGCTTTCGCACACTACGGCGTGCGCCCCAGCCGGGTCGCCACGCCCGTCGCCACGAGGACCAGCGCAGGGCCGGTCCAGAAGCCGAAGGGGACGGGTGGGGGCGCCTGCGAGACGAGGTAGTCGGTGCCCGAATCGCTCGTGACGCTCGCGGTACCGAGTAACTCGTTGCCGTTGGCGTCCCGGATGGACACGATCCCATCCCAGAAGAGGCTCATCGGCGAGCTGCCCGTGATCGTCCCCTCGGAGGATCCACTGGAGAGGACATTGCCCCCTCTCGCGACTGAAAGCAGGAACAGACCGAAGTCCGATGGCGAGCCGAAGAGGATCGGGAAGTCGACCTCGATGAAGGCCGGCGGCGGATAGGTGCCGCTGGTCGTCTCCTGGGGAACCTGATTCGTTGCGAATCCTATGGCCCCGTCGATGACGTTGAAGGTGCCTGCGCCCTGGAGCCGCCGCACCTGATAGGAGGCGGTCACGTTCTGGCCAACGCCCGTGCCAAGAGATGCCGCCGTGTAGGACGGGAGGCCGTCGATACGGATCCGGCCAGTCACGAAGCCCTGGACCGTCGTGGCGCCTGGCGCGCTCACGGTCAGGCGATCGCTGAACTGCGCGTTGAGCGCACTGATGCCTTCGCTCCCCACCTCGGAGATCGTGAACGTGCCTGACGCCACGAGAGACCCGTAGCTGGCGATCGCCGAGTAGGCGCCATAGGTCGTCGTGTCGAAGACCTGCTGCGGCGGCGTCGGCCCCGAGGCCACGTTCGCGCCCACGGTTGCCGTCAGAGAAGCCTGGGCGAGGGCCTGTCCAGCGAGCAGCGGGACGATGAGCAACGACGCGGCGCCGGCGCGGGCGATGAGTCGGCCAAGAGCGAGTCGCCGCGGCAAGCCGCCCACGAAACGAAGGCAGTCGGAGAGGGGGTCGGCTCGGTCGGCGCGTCGCGGCATCATCAGCACCCGGTTGTCGATGGCCCATTCGAGCTCGAATGGTAGGGTAGGGTGGGATCCCCACGCACGACCTGGCGCGCAGCGCGGCGCGGTCTTCACCTTCACGTCACGCTGGCGGCCGAGCGTCAGAGATCCGGGGTGTCCGCGCGCGACGAGGGGAGTGCCCGAGACAGTGGAAAACGGTGCCGCTCGTCCTGGTTGCGCATTCTGCCGATCATGAACACCCAGATCGCTCGATCGTGAATACTCAGATCGGGCATCGTGAACGCGCCGATCGGTGATCGTGAACAGGGTGGGCGGTGCGAACGAGGAGAAGCACGGGATCGATTCCGTCAGGGCCCAGGCGTTGTGGGAAGATCCTGATCTGATCGAGATTCCGGCGCGCACCAGCGACGAGCCCCGATTCGTCGTCATCGGGAGAATCGGGCGCCGGCATTGGTCCGCCATCATCACCTACCGCGACGACCACATCCGGATCATCTCCGTTCGTCGATCCAGAAAGGAGGAGATCAGTATCCATGAAGGCCAAGCAGCTCGACAAGAAGTTCGACGAAGGCGAGGACATCACGAAGTACCTCGATGTGTCGAAGCCTCATCGACCCGAGCAGGAGCAGCGCCGCGTCAACGTCGACTTTCCGATCGGGATGATCCACTCGCTCGACAAAGAGGCCAAGCGCCTCGGTGTGCCCCGACAGTCGATCATCAAGGTCTGGGTGGCGGAGCGTCTGAAGGAAGAGAAGAAGAAGGCCTGAGGGTCTTGCTGCAGAAGTCGGACGCATACAGGCGTCGCGGCCAGGACAGGAGGCACCAAGCGCAAGGGGCCGCATGACAAGAAGGATCGGCACTGATCCTGGTCGTCTCGAGTGGCTGGATCGAATACCTCGCCGCACGACCCAAGGCACATCTCTTCGCGCCCTACATCGAAGGGCCCGAGCCACTCGTTTCGAGTGCGATCCAGGCCTACGAGATCTACACGGTCGTTCGCCGCGACTTGACTGAAGAGCGTGCGATCGCGGCGGTCTCAGCCCTTCGAACGACGCAGATCGAGCGACTGGCAGAGAGCCTGGCGCTCGAGGGGCACACAACAGCGCCGAATCTCCGAGTCTCTGCTGGGGTGCCTGAAGCGACCGCTCGCAAGAACCCCGCGAACACCCGAGCTTTTCCGCACCACTGCTCGGGATGGGCAGAAGTCTCTGACCTCGGTGAAGTGATGGCGGAGAGAGTTGGATTCGGACCCGCAGTATTGCTCTAGAGACCCTGAGTCCACCCGGACAACCGCAGCGACTCGAGTCGCTGATGTCGACCGTACCGCGACCTCGATCGCCAGAGCACTCCAGCGGGTCCCCCTCGGGGACACAATATTTGAAGAATAGGACTTGAACTCCATAATTTCACATCTATCCTGCCTCGATGATCCCCAGGCTCCTCGAGCACGAGCTCCACGCGCAGCTGCGCGAGTTTCCCATCGTGACCATTCTCGGTCCGCGGCAGGCCGGCAAGACCACGCTCGCCCGCAGCGCACTGCGCCACTTCGAGTACGTGACCCTCGAGGATCCCGAAACACTCGCCATCGCGAAGGAGGATCCTCGCGCCTTCCTGAGAAGCCATCCCGCCCAGGTGATCTTCGACGAGATCCAGCGAGCACCGCATCTGCTCAGCTACCTGCAGGGCATCGTCGACGAAGCAGGAACCAACGGGCAGTACGTGCTCACCGGCTCGCATCAGTTGGAGCTACGCGAGGCCATCTCACAGTCGCTGGCCGGCCGCACGGGAATGCTCTTCCTGTTGCCGCTCTCTCTTCCTGAGATGCACGCAGCCGAGATCCGGTTCGACTCCTTCGAAGAGAGTCTTCTGCACGGATTCCTGCCGCGCGTGCATGCCGAGAAGCAACGGCCCCGGGTCGCCTACGCGAGCTACTACCAGACGTATGTCGAGCGCGACGTGCGCCAGCTGATCCAGCTGAAGGATGCCGACCTATTCCAGAAGTTCGTCCGGCTGCTTGCAGGCCGCGTCGGCCAGATCATCAACTACAGCTCGCTCGGCAACGACGTCGGGGTCGATACCAAGACCGTGCAACACTGGCTCTCGATCCTCGAAGCCTCCTTCGTCGTCTTCAAGCTGCCACCCTACTTCGAGAACTTCGGCAAGCGAGTCATCAAGTCGCCCAAGTACTACTTCACGGATACTGGGCTGCTCTGCTACCTGCTGGGCATCGAGAAGCCCGAGCAGGTGACTCGCGATCCCCTGGTCGGCAGCCTGTTCGAATGCCTGGTCGTCCTGGAGGCACTGAAGAGCCGATACAATCAGGCACGCACTCCGAATCTCTACTTCTTTCGAGACAGCCACGGCAACGAGATCGACCTCCTCCACGTGGTGGGCCGGGAGCTGATCGGGATCGAGGTGAAATCGAGCTCGACCTACCACGCATCTTTCAAGAAGAGCCTCGAACGCTTCCACCAGAAGGTCGCTCCACTGGCAGGCCGCTACATCGTCTACAACGGAGAACGCCATGAGTTCAGCGACGGCGCCAAGGCGATCCCCTTCGAAGAGACACATACGCTCTTCGATCCGGACTCTCCGCTCGATCAGGGGACGAACGGCGCCGCAGGGCGCTGAACGAGGAGATCGTCGAAGCCAGGCTCTGAAGAGAAGCAGAGTCTGGATTGGGCCAACGACCACCCGATTCGCCTTGCGATCGATTCCTGCCGCCGAGCTCGAGCTGGCAGCAGAGAGAGAGGCGAATCACTGGCGAAACCGAACCGCGCAAGTCAGCGACTGAGACTCTCCGCTCGAAGCGCCCACAACAGCGCCGAATCTCCGAGTCTCTGCTTGGATCATCAAGCCCGCAATCATCGCCGATGACGTTCATCGTCTCGGTGATGCTGTGGGATCGGCACACGTCCCGGATGCTCCCAGCCTAGAGTGCTGGTGACTTCCACAGCGCCGCACTAGCGCCGATGTCGTTCGACACATCCAAGTATCGGCCGTGCAACCCGAGCAACGCTCGCGTCGACGGACTTGCTTCTCGAGCTGAAGTCTTTGATCGCAGAAGCAACTACACCCTCCACCATCTCCCAGGTCGTCCACAGCAGGTGCCCCTCGACTTCATCAAGTAGAGCCTCGAGCGTCAACGGATGTTGCTCCGATTCGTGGTAGACGGCCGGCAACGTCTCGCGAATCGCCTCCACCGGGTCCACTCGCCCTGGGGTGCCGCGAACCTTCACAGGCGGCTCGGTTCCAAGCAAGAGCAGGAGGCAGGCGGCGCGCCCTCGCGCCTCCCTCGTGAGGACGAAGTACTGTCGGGCGAGCTGCTCCGGCTGAAACGCCGCGCCTTTCGCGATGCGCTTGGCTTCGACGAACGCGATGACCTCGGTGGATTCGAGGACGGCATCCGGGTCGACAGCGACTGCCGCCTGATGCGTTTTCTGCGACGGATTCAGGTAGTACCGGTCGGCGTGGGCTTCGACCCGAAGCGCTTCAGCTGCGTCCACAAGCATCGTCCGAGCGTTCCCTGCCGGGCCGGCGCATTCCTCGAGCACGCGCGCCAGAAAGTAGCTGCGGGGAAGAAGATCGAGCGCTTGGATGACCTCCGTCGTTAGAACGTCTTCGATTCCCTGTCCGTGGCCCCGCAGCAGACGGATGCTCTTTCCATACCAGGAGAGAACCTCCATGAGTCGCCCTATCGCGGTGGTTTGCGAGTCACATTGCATCTGCCTTGCCTCCTTGCGTGCACGACCTCGAATGCGGCCACCCGCAGCTCAAACATGAGAGGATGCATTCATCGAAGAAGCGTGCCGCGCTCCTCTCTAGGCAAACTCGCTTGCGGGGCTACGCTGATCGGTGAAATGCCTCTCCTCAAGGCCGCAACTAGTGCAGTCGGGGTACGAATCTCATTGTTATGCTCGT
>CAZQMY010000305.1:0-7256 GCA_964594405.1 uncultured Spirochaetaceae bacterium
AACCCGCTCGGCTACGAGCGGCTGCTCCAGATCGAGATGGCCGCCAAGCTGCTCGAGCTCGACGACGAGGTTCGCGTGATCATCATCAAGGGTCGGGGACCCTGCTTCTCCGCCGGCTACGACATCACGCCGGTCAAGCGGGGCGAGCGACAGCGAAACATGCCGCCGGGAGGCTACATCCATCCCGACCGCGACCAGCTCTGGCAGTCCTACGACCTCGAGCACGCGCGCGTCTACATGACGCTATTCGACCTCCAGAAGCCCGTGATCGCCCAGATCCACGGCGCCTGCCTGGCCGGCGCCACGGAGCTGGCGGGCTTCTGCGACCTTCGGATCGTGGCCGACGACGCAAAGATCGGCTGGCCGGTCGGTCGCAACTGGTCCCCGGGCAACCTGCAGTACATCCCATGGCTCGTCGGGATGACCCGCGCGAAGTACTACATGTTCACCTGCGAGCCCATGAGCGGACAGGAGGCCTTCGAGGCGAACTGGGCTTCGGAGTCGGTGCCCGAAGTGCGCCTCGAAGAGCGCACCGAAGAGCTGGCTCGGCAGATCGCGCTGACGCCCACCGACCTCATCATGCTGACCAAGCGCAGCATCAACCGACAGTTCGAGGTGATGGGCTTCCGGACCGGCATCGCGGCCAGCGTGGATCTGCTGGCGCTCTCGAGCTTCCGCAAGAACGGTCTGTACTCGCGCCGATCGCAAGATGGCGAAGGCGGCGACGAGTTCATGGCCCGTTCGAGCCGCGACGGACTGAAGGAGGCCCTGAAGTGGCGCGAGGAGGAGTTCGGCAACCGGTACCGCCACGGCGAAGGAGAGAACGAAGGCGGCCCGGGGGAGGGCTGATGCCGTCGCGGGCTTCGGGCCCGGCCCGCTCCGGCGGCCACGACGCCTTGCTAGCGCTCGCGCGTCCGGTAGTCGCCGAAGGGCTCATCGCGTTCCTGGAGCGCTTCGGTGAGCCCGCCTTCGCGCGTCTTCGCGACGAAGTCCCGAAGGCTCTTCTGATGCGTGCCAAGGGCGCAGAGCTCCGAGCCCGCGCGGATCCCCGTCCACAAGCCCATGATCTCCATCTGCCGGTGGACCACGCGCTTGTTGAGGCGCGAGAGGTCCAGGGGCACCCCCGTGATGCGCCCGGCCACCTCGAGGACCTTCGCCTCGAGCCGGTCGGCGGGCACGCTCTCGTTCGCCCATCCGAGCCGCGCGCACTCGGTCCCCGAGAGCGAGTCACCCGTGAGCATCATCTCCATTGCCTTCCGCATTCCCACGAACCACGCATGGAAGTGGTTGTCGGGGACACCGAATCGAACCGCCGGGTAGCCCATCTGCGCATCGTCGGCGACGTAGACGAGGTCGCAGCAGGTGGCCAGCTCGCTCCCCCCGGCGAGGCAGTAGCCGTGCACCTGTGCGATGACGGGCTTCGACAGCTCCCAGATGCTCATCCATCCTTCGGTGACGTGTCTGGGCCAGTACCCCTCGCCATCGGGCGTGAACCACGGCGGCTCCTGGCCGGCATTGCCATCGCCGAGGTCGTAGCCCGAGGAGAAGCAGCTGCCGGCGCCGCGCAGGATCATGACGCGGACGTCCTGATCGGCGTCGGCGACGCGGAGCGCATCGATGATCTCGCCGCGGAGCCCGTGGTTCAGGGCGTTGCGCTTGTCCGGGCGATTGAGCGTGATCCGCCGGACCTGCGGCGCGGGATCGTCCGTGAGGATGAACTCGTAGGCCATGTGAAGTCGACCTCCTTCGATGATTTCGGTGGTCGCGGGCCGGACGCGAGCGGAGGCCCGCTCTTCAGGATTCCTCGATCTGACGCTTGACATCGGAGAGCGACTTCGCCCCCTGCGCCGCGAGGTACTCCGTCGCAAGGCCGAACTCGAGGTTCAGGTTCAGCTGATTGATGATCATCTTGTTGACCGAGAGCTTCGTCCAACGCACCCCGGCCGGAGGCCGTGAGGCGATGTCGCGCGCACACGCGAGCGCCTCTTCCATGAGCGCAGCCGCTGGAAAGACGCGATTGACGAGGCCGATCCGCACGGCCTCGACTGCGTCGATGGGAAGGCCGCGCATCAAGTACTCCTTCGCGATGTTGGGTCCCACGAGCAGCGGCCACATCACCTGGCCCCCGTCGCCCGCCGGGAGCCCCCAGCCGGTATGCACATCGGCGATGGTCGCGGATTCCGCCAGGTAGACGATGTCGCAGGTGAGCGCGATCGAAGCGCCCAGACCGCGGGCGGCGCCGTTCACCGCGCCGATCACCGGCGCTTCGCACTGCACCATGGACCAGTTGAGCGCGCGGTTGCGGACCGAGTCGAGCACGCTCCCGTCACCGCCGTAGTCCTTCGTGTCTCCGCCGGCGCAGAAGGCGTCGCCGGCGCCCGTGAGCACGATGACGCGGACATCGGGGTGGATCGAGAGCTCGTGGAAGACGATCTCGAGCCCCCGATGCATCGCCGCATTCACGGCGTTCTTCCGCTCCGGACGGTCCATCGTGACCGTTGCGATCCCCTCTACGATCTCCACATCGAGGTGGTGGTCGGCGTGGATCCTCTGCAAGTCCATGAGCAACCTCGGTCTGGTCGGCGGATCGGATTCATCGGATGTCTGTGCGGATCGCGGGCGCATGGTCGCACACGCCGGTGATCACGGCATGCATCGGCTCGCGGGCCCGGCGACGGCGGATCGGCAGGCCGCCCCTCCGACCCCGCGCATTCCGGACGATCGCGCGGGGTCGCGCCAACGGTGCGGCATCTGCAACCGGGAGCCGACGAATGGGCAGGACGATGAATGGCGCCATGACCGACTGCCTTCGAGCGTCGAGGCGCATGCCGGAGTAGTCGGACAGGGGTCGGTTCAAGGCCGGCTCCGGCCCGTACGCCGTCTTGAAATCAGCAGGGGTATTCGGCCTGAAGGTGCCGGGCAGGGTCCCGCCGAGACACGCCCCTCCGTCCGGATCGCCCGCCCACCAGAGGCGCGACGGGATGATCGGCGGCGAGCCGGGGGCTCCGGTCCTGGAGAAGGTGATCGCCCGCCTCGGGCCCAAGCGAGCCGAGATCCGCGAGCGGGGCGATCACCACATCGCCCTCGGAGCGGTGGTGGAGGCGCACGTGGCCAGGCCCACCAAGAGACGGCCGGATCTCGCCACGCCGCACGTGGCGGATCCGGGAGACATCGTCCTCATACCGGGGCAGAGCCGATCACCGGAGAAGTCCCCAGGATCGCCGGGGGAATGCCCCGGCGTCGCGGCCCGGGCCGCACGAGGCCTACCGATCGGCGGGCGTGTAGCCGATCAGGGCTACGTCCGTTCCGACACGCTCTGGCTGGGTTCGGCGCGAAGCGGCTCCGAGACGTCCAATGCGGGAAGCCCCCGACGCCGCCTCGGCACGTTAGAATGCGCCGGCACAGGACAGCGTGCGACCCTTCGATGGAATTTCCGACCCGCCGGGACTCACCCCCGCCGGAGGGATATCCTCGAAGGCCTCGATCGTCCGACCGGAGGGCCGGAGGATCCCGCCTCCTGCGACCTGGCCCCACTTCGACTCAATCTCGATTCAACAGGGAATCCCATTCGATGAGCGACTCCATCAAGCGTATTGCGGTGAACACCGGCGGCGGTGACGCCCCCGGCCTGAACGCGGTCATCCGGGCCGTCGTCCGCTCCGCGCTCCGCCGTGGCTGGGAAGTGATCGGCATCAAGGACAGCTACGACGGACTCTTTCGCGAGGACGGTCTCGTCAACCTCGACAACAACGCGGTGCGAGGCATCACCCACCAGGGCGGCACCATCCTCGGCACCACCAATCGCGGTGACCCGCTGAAGTGGCCCGATGAGCAGCCCGACGGCACGTTCGTCTACTCGGACAAGTCACAGCAGGTCATCGATCGCTTCCACGAGCTCGAGGTCGACGCGCTGATCGCCATCGGCGGAGATGGCTCGCTCGCGATCGCCCACGAGCTCTCCAAGCGCGGGCTCAACGTCGTGGGCGTACCGAAGACCATCGACAACGACCTCGCGGCGACCAACCTCACGTTCGGCTTCCTGACCGCCGTGGAGACGGCCACCGATGCCCTCGACAAGCTCCACTCGACCGCCGAGTCGCACGAACGCGTGATGTGCGTCGAGGTCATGGGACGCACGGCCGGCTGGATCGCCCTCTTCGCCGGGATCGCCGGCTCTGCCGATGTGATCCTGATCCCCGAGTTCCCCTTCGACATGAACGAGGTCTGTCGGAAGGTGGACGAGCGCTACGCGGAAGGTCGTCGATTCGCCATCGTCGTGGTCGCGGAGGGCGCGAGCCCGGCGGGCGGCGAGATGCTCTACAAGGACGAGTCCGGTGGACAGAAGCGGCTCGGCGGAATGGCGCAGACGGTGGCGATGGAGATCGCCAGGCGGACCGGCCATGAGACGCGCCATCTCGTGCTCGGCCACCTCCAGCGCGGCGGCGGACCCACCTCGTACGACCGCCTGCTCGCGCTCCGCTTCGGCGCCGCGGCGGTGAAGCTCGTCGACGAGCGATGCTTCGGGACCATGGTGGCGCTGGACCCGCCCGTGGTTCGCGCCGTCCCCCTCGCCGAGGCGCTCGCCCACGTCAAGCTCGTCCCCGCCGACAGCGACCTCCTCGAGACTGCGCGCAGCCTCGGGACATCGCTCGGCGTGGCGGAGTGAGCCCGGCCAGCCGCCCGAGCCGAGCATGCGATCGGCCGATGCCCTGGAGCCGGGGCGCCTCCAGGGTGCTCTGGCTGGCGCGGACATCCCTCCGCTAGGCGACGTCACCCACGAAGCGGGCAGGCTCGCCGCCGCTCAGCACCGGGTACTGGCGATCGGGATCATCCTGCAGCACCGCGGCAGTCTCGCCCGGAGCGAGGGCACGCGCCCCGTCGGGCGCGTACTGCAGGATGTAGGCCTTGCGCACCCCGCTCGACGTATTCGGACCCGTGCGATGGGGCGCGAGCGAGGAGAAGACGACGATATCGCCCGCACGCGCGGGGACCGGGACCGCATCGGCCGACGATTCGACACAGCACCAGCCCAGCTCGGTGGGCTCGTGGGCGAGCGTGCCGAAGCGATGCCAGCCCGGGATCACCCATGGACATCCGTTCTCGACGGTGGCGTCGACGAGCGCCACCCAACACGTCAGGTACTGCTGCGGCTCGAGGTAGGTGTAGCCGTTGTCCTGATGGAAGGGAAACTCGTGTACGGCCCCCGGCTTCTTGTAGACGGCCTGGTCCCAATAGAGCCTGACGTCGGGTCCGATGAGGTCGTGACACAGATCCAGGACGGGTGGCGAGACGCTCAGCCGACGCAGATAGGAGGATCGCGCCACGAGGTGCGTCGCGAAGGTGATCTCCCCGGAGCGAGCAATGAAGAGCCTTCCGCCTTTCCGGGTCTGCAGGAAGCGCTCGACCTCCTCTTCGAAGGGATCGATCTCGGCGATGGCTCTTGCCATCTGATCGGCGTCGAAGGCAGCCGCGTAGAGGCAGAAACCGTACTCGTCGAACTGGCTTCGCAGGGCCGCGGGAACCCGCCCCTGCGTCGGCGCGCACTGCCACTCGAAGTCCCGATTCAGCGGGTGCATGGCGGGCATCCCGCTCATCAGCGCGCCCGCGCAGGGCGCCGCGCCGCCGGTCGCTCGCGCGTCGCAAGGGTCATCTCTCCCGTCATCCTACGGGGAACGCGGGTCTCGGGGCAAGACTTCGCGGAGGGTCGAGGCCGCCCGCCCCGCGATCGACCGTGGACCCGGTCCTCGCCCGAGGGCCGGCGGTGACTTGTGGGCGGAGCGGATCCGAGGGACGCTATGGTGAGCGATCGGAGTAGAGGGACGCGGCCCATGAACACGCCCAATGAGCTCGAAGACCAGATCGTCGCGTCGATCCGCAGGATCATCCGGGCGATCGACCTGCAGTCGCGTCGCCTGCAGGATCACCACAAGCTCACGGGGCCTCAGCTCGCCACCCTTCGGGAGGCCTGTCGGATCGGGCGCCCGACCATCAGCGCGCTCGCGCGCGCGGTCCATCTCAGTCAGCCCACCGTCTCGGGCATCTTGAACCGCCTCGAACGGCGCGGCCTGGTGGTTCGGATACGCTCGGAGGGCGATCGTCGGAACGTCGTCATCGAGGTCACCGAGGAGGGGCTGCGGGTGCTCGACGAGGCGCCCTCATTGCTCCAGGAACGGTTTCGCGCAGAGCTCGCGCGGCTCGAGGACTGGGAGCGACACTGGATGCTCTCCGCCCTGGAACGGATCGCATCGATGATGGACGCCGAGGGCATCGACGCCGCGCCGATCCTGGAGACCGGCCCGGTCTCCCAGCCAGCGGAGTAGCCTGCCGCTCGTCGGCGGTGGCTCCTCTCCACCCACTCGACGCGGCGCGCCCCACGTACTCGCCGCGGCCCGCCCCGCCCACTCGACGCTGTCCGCCCCCCAGGCGCACGCTCCTCCCCCTGCTGCACCCTTCTGGCTATCCCAAGGGGAAGATCACGGAGGTGCGATCAAGACGACTGCATTGATTTTCGCATGGGATACATCGGAATTATCGGGATTCATCGCGGAATCTACAGCTCTGGGTGGATTCAGCGCGCTTTCTGGGCGACAAGGCCCATAGACCCGATTTGGAGATTCCATTGCATTGAATGCACCAACCGTCTAACGTGCTGCCTCCCAAACGGGGTGGGGCAGAGCCGGCTCGTTCGATCTCCAGCATCGCCAGCCGATCCGATCGCCAGCATCGCCAGCATCGTCAGCCCAGCATCGCCAGCAAAGTGGAGGCAAGACACATGTCATCGAATCCGACCGAAATCCTGCGTGAGCAGGCCGAGCGCTCGCTGCGCGCCGTCCAGCAGGATTTCGGACACGAGCCGACCGCCGTCCGTGAGTCCGATCACTACCAGTCCGAGTACATCCAGTGCTTCGTCGAGAAGTGGGACGAGCTGATCGACTGGAACTCGCGCGCGGAAAGCGAGGGGCACTTCTTCATCGAGCAGCTCAAGGCGCGTGGCAAGATGAAGGTGCTCGACGTCGCGACGGGCACGGGCTTCCACTCGATCCAGCTCGCCGACGCCGGCTTCGAGGTGACGAGCGTCGACGGCAACGCCGTCATGCTCGCCAAGGCCTTCGACAACGCCAAGGAGCGCGGCCACATCCTGAAGACCGCGCAGGCGGACTGGCGCTGGCTGAACCGCGAGGTGCACGGCAAGTACGACGCCATCATCTGCCTCGGCAAATCGTACACACACCTCTACGACGAGCAGGAACGACGTC
>CAZQMY010000306.1:0-3757 GCA_964594405.1 uncultured Spirochaetaceae bacterium
CCCGGTCGCCTGGGACCACATCGGCTTGGCGACCAGCGGCACCCAGATGGTCTGATAGAGCATCTCCACGCTGCGGCCGGAGGGTGCCCACGCCATCAGCAGGACGAGCACCGGCGCCAACGCCGAGAGCCCGAAGAAGAGGGTGCGCGTGAAGCCGGGCACCAGCCGCCCCTCGCGCAGCGCGTACAGGGCGAGCAGGAAGGGCGCGAGCAGCACGGCGGTGGCCACCGTCGCGTCCTGCTTGAAGAGCACGCCGATTCCCAGCGAGAGCCCCGCCGCCGGCGGCAGCCAGGGGCGCGGGCGAGCGAGGTCGAAGGAGAGCAGCAGGATGCAGAGGCTGAGCATCAGGATCGCGAGCGGCGTGTAGCTCAGCATCTGCCAATGCGGAAAGGCCCAGACGCGATACGCGACGACGAGCAGGGCCACCCCGAGCGCGACGGTACGCCCGACGACGGTCCGCGCGAGGCCGTAGCTCACCAGACAGAAGGCGGTGAAGACCACCACCATCACGACCCGACCCACGTAGAAGCTCGGTCCGAAGATCTCGTAGATCCACGCGGTGAAGTAGAAGATCCCCGGGAAGGCGAGGTGCACCGCGTGGTCGTAGGGCGCCAGTCCCTGATTGATCTGCACGGCGATCTGCGCCACCGCGCCCTCGTCCAGCAGGCTGATCCAGCGGTCGAAGAGGGGCAGCTGCAGGCCCGTGGCCACGGCGGCGATGAAGACCAGCGCCGCACCGTCCCGCCAGGGATCGAAGACGGACGCGGGCGCTGTCGGTGCGATGGACTTCATTGCGATCGGGAGGCGGCGAGTCGGCGGGAGGATAGGTGAGGGCCACACGCCCTGCATCGGCGATGGACTCGTCGCCAGTCGGCTCGCATCCTCGGCCCGTCGTCGGTCTCGATGTCGCCCCGGGGCCTCGAGCCTTCGCTTCAGCGTCTCCTCGGGCGTGATCGGACCGGCTTCGCCCTCTACTCAATCGTCGACTCCACGCCGCCGGTGCCGCGATGTGGTGATGGGCGCCATCGTCGAGCGCGCCCCGGATCGGCACGGCACCCCTTCGTCCTGGTCTCGCCGCCCCGGCTCACCCCGAGTCGGTGATTCCGCGCTGCGTCCCCTGAACGTCGATGCCCATCGTGGCTAGATTTTCTGCCGTTGCCGGGGTGGCGGAATTGGTAGACGCAGTGGCCTTAGGAGCCACCGCCTTCGGCGTGCAGGTTCGAGTCCTGTCCCCGGTACCAGAACTGACATCGGCGGCCGGTGTGGCTACGCGACCTTTCGACGCCTCGCCATCGCCCGGTCCAGATCGTAGGTGGCCTGCAGATTCATCCAGAGCTTGCTGGTCGTTCCCAGCGCCTCGGCTAGGTCGATCGCGGCGTCGGCCGTCACGCCGCGCATTCCGTGGATGAACTCGCTGAGTCGTGAACGGCTCCAGCCGATCTTCTCGGCGAAGGCGGCCTGGGTGATTCCAGCGGGTGCCAGGAACTCTTCGAGCAGGATCTCGCCGGGGTGAAAGGGATTCTTTGCGGGTCTCATGGAGTTCTCTCCGTGCTCAGTGGTAGTCGAGGACTCTCACGTCCAACGCCTGTCCGTTCTCCCAGCGGAAGACGACCCGCCATTGATCGTTGATGCGGATCGAGTGATAGCCGCTCCAATCACCCTTCAGTGCTTCGAGCCGATTGCCGGGTGGGGCTCGCAGGTCCTTCAACTGCTCGGCGTCGTTGAGATAGAGCAGCTTCCGCCTCGCTGCTCGACGCAGATCCGGTGGGAACTGTCTCACTGCGCGTGAGGACTTGTCGTCCCAGAGGTCCTCGGCGAGTCGATTCCCGAAGCTGGCGATCACGATGGCTGATGTTATCGGATTCCGACAACTTCACAACACCGGGACGGGGATGTCGGAGCGGGCTCCGGGGGGGAGAGGCTCGCCGAGGCTACAGCTCCAGCCGGATCGGGACACGCACCAGAGTCGCACCCGAATTGCCGCTGTGCTTCGGTCGAGCCGGGTCCCCGGTACCAGAGCTGCCCCCGTCGTCGTGGAGCGCGTCCTCGTCATGATGCTCGCGACGGCCCATCGAAAGGTGCCCGCCGATCGAGTGGTGGCGTGACCGCGCGCGGACTCCTCGCGCGTCATCGTGACGATCCAGAGCCCGGATGGCCGGGCCTTGATCACGGCTTGGCGGGTCGCGATGCCGCGGTGTCCTTCGCGCGCAGCGCCGCGATCTTGTCGAGGCATTCGAGATCGGTCTGCGAGTTGGCGAGCCAGGCCCGGTACGATGAGCTCCGCATGGCATCGACCGCCGCGCTCATGTGTCGCAGCAATGTACGACGCCGCTCCTCGCGCAGCTCGTTCGCGCCGTCCGCCGGCGCCGCGGCACCACGCTGCAGTGCCCAGCGGCAGCCCACGCGGAAGAGCAGCAGCCGCTCGAGGTCCGCCTCGTCGGACTCGCCTTCGATCGCGTCGAGCGCGCGCGCGAGCGCCGGCGCCAGCGACGTGTCATAGGCGCTCGAGAGGCTGTCCACCAGGTAGGCATTGCTCAGCTCATAGGGAATCGAGAGCTCGAGGAAACGCTCCACGGCCGCCTCGGCCTTGAGCCCGTGCCACGGGCTCTCGATCGAGCCGCTGAAGACCTGCTCGTCCCCTGTGCCGCCCTCGGGCCCCTTCGGACCGCCGCATGCGAGCAGTCCGAGCGAAGCGGCCAACGCGATGGCGCTGACTCGCAGCGAATACTCCATGTGTACATCCAGTCTTCGGCGCCGCGCAGCCAGTGCGCGGCCGATTCGAGACGCTACCGGCTTCGCCGCGATCCTCTCGTTACGATTGCGTCACGGAGTGCGCTCGAGAGACCCGGCCTCTTCTGTCCGGCGGGCGCCGCACGCGGCGCCCAGTCGTGGCGGTCGTCTGCGGGGAACACCCCAGCCGCGTCCGACACACTACACGCGCCGGTCACGCGCTGGGCGCCGTCCCGCCCGGCGCCTCCGGGCTCGGCTCCAGCGCGGCTGCACCGCTGAGCCGAGATTGGAAGCGCCCCTCCGGAAAGGCGCTTCATGTCCGGCTCGAGGCGACCGATGAGCACCGGCGAGGTCCATTCGGAGGGGCGCACCGATCAATGAAGCTCGAGGAAGCCAGCATCAACCGTCGTGTGTTGATCATCGACGACAACACGGGCATCCACGAGGACTTCAAGCGCATCCTCAGCGCGCCGTCCCTCGCCGGTGAGCTGCGAAGCGGCCTGGATGAGCTCGAGGGGCGCCTTCTCAACAGGTCCGTCGGAAAGGCGCAGGCCATCGAGTTCGCGATCGCGTCGGCCACGCAGGGCGAGATCGGTTGGCGCATGGCGAAGGAGGCCCGTGAGAAGGACGAGCCCTTCGCCATGGCTTTCGTGGACATGCGGATGCCGCCCGGCTGGGACGGCATCGAGACCATCGAGCGCATCTGGCAGGACGACCCCGACCTGCAGGTCGCCATCTGCACCGCGTACTCGGACTACTCCTGGGAGGAGGCCTTCGAACGGCTCGGTCGGCTGGATCAGCTGTTGATCCTCAAGAAGCCCTTCGACCCGGCCGAGGCTCGGCAGATCGCGATCTCGCTGACCCACAAGTGGAGCCTGGCGAGCTACGCGGCCTCTTTTTCGCCTCCGGAGATCTGAGGCGTACCCGGGCTGGGTGGGCGGCTGGCGCCGTGCGGGCTTGGGTGCCGGGCTCGGGGGCGGGGGGGGGGGGGGTGGGCGTGGGGGGGGGGGGGGGGGGGGGGAGAGGC
>CAZQMY010000306.1:3767-7252 GCA_964594405.1 uncultured Spirochaetaceae bacterium
TGGGGCGCGGGGGCTCGCTCGGGGTTGGGCAGGCGGCCTCACATTCCGCGCGCCAGCCCCCCGCCCCCGAGCCTCGGGACTCCGAGGTTTCGCGTGTCGGGCCCGGTCTTGGGGGAAGGTGAGCGCTGCGTCTCGGCCGGGTCGGGTGAGTGGGTGGCGTGGCGTGATGAGCGGGGCTGGATGGGGTGGGGCCCCATGGGGCGTGCTTTGCGGGTGATGTGGGTGGGGCTATGCTGCGCGCCGCCTACGGGGGCGTGGGTGTCAAGCTCGGCACGCGGGTGGGGCGGGTAAGGGCGCTCCAGGGGCCGGGAGACCGAGCGGCCGCTGCGGTCCACCGAGCAGGTCTCGTGATCCGGAGTGTGGGCGATCGCGGGTCCTGGGCAGTGGGCGCTCCCGGTTGCGCCGGGACGACAGGCGCGTCATTCGGAGGCCGGTGGTCTCCGCAGGGTCCGACCGCCGCCTTTTCGGATGCCCCGGCGGGCGCCATCATCCCGATCCACGCGGTCCAGAGCGAGAATCCGGCGCGCCGCCCGGCGCGCGTCAGCGAGTAGAGGTGCTTCATGTCCCAGGCCAGCGAGAGCGGCGTTCAGGTTCAGTGTGAGGAGACGAGCAGTGTGCTGCGATCGCTCTCGATCGAGGTGCCGGAGAAGCGCGTCAAGAAGGCCTTCGACAAGGCGTACAAGGAGCTCGCGAAGACGGCCAACATCCGGGGCTTCCGCAAGGGCAAGACGCCCCGCAGCGTGCTGCAGCGCATGTACGGCGCGAGCGTGCCCGATGAGATCGAGCGTGTGCTGGTCTCGGAGACGCTGCCCGAGGCCATCGAGAAGGCGGAGGTGATGCCAGTCTCGCCGCCGGACATCGATGCCGAGCGTCCCGAGGAGGGCGCGCCCTTCCGATACACGGCGCGCGTGGAGGTGAAGCCCGAGATCGAGCTCCCCGACCTCTCCGGCCTGGCGGCCCGTCGCCCCAAGATCGAGGTGACCGACGAAGAGGTCCAGCAGGAGCTCGAGCGGCTGCAGGAGCGTCATGCCGCGCTGGTCGAGGAGGACGAGGAGACCGTCAGCGATGAGGGTCATACCGTCACCATCGACTTCGCAGGCAGCGTGGACGGGGTGGCCTTCGAGGGTGGGACCGGTGAAGGCATGGACGTCGAGATCGGAGCCGGGCGCATGGTGCCGGGCTTCGAGGATCAGCTGAAGGGGCACAAGGCGGGTGACGACTGCACCGTCGAGGTCACCTTTCCCGATGACTACGGGAACGACGCGCTCGCGGGCAAGCACGCGGTCTTCGAGTGCAAAGTGCAGGCGGTACGCAGGCGCCAGCGGCCTGAGCTCGACGACGAGTTCGCCAAGGACCTCGGCGAGTACGACACGCTGGCCGACTTCCGAGCGCGCCTTCGCGACGACCTCGCCAAGCAGCGCGAGGACTCGGCGGAGAAGGTGCTCCATGACTCGATCCTCGACTCGCTGATCGAGCGCGTGCCGTTCGAGGTGCCCCCCGGCATCGTCAATCGCCAGCTGCAGAGCCAGATGCAGCAGATGCAGCAGCGCTTCCAGGGCCAGGTGCCCGACGAGGTCCTGCACGGTCAGCTCGAGCGAATGCGAGAGGAGGGGCGCCCCATGGCGGAACGTCGCGTTCGCGAGGCGCTTCTGCTCGAGGCGATCGCCGAGGCCCAAGGCCTCGAGGTCGGCGAGGCGGACGTCGAGGCGCGTCTCTCCGAGATGGCCGAGGCTCAGGGCATGGAGCTCGACGCCGTGCGCAACATGGCCCAGACCCAGGGCTGGCTCGACGCCGTCGAGCTGGAGCTGCGCGACAAGGCGGTCTACCAGATGCTGGTGTCCACGGCGGAGGTCGTCGAGTTCGACCCCGCGGCGGAGCTCGCGGAGGTCGATGACGAAGCGGACCCCGTCTCGGGCTGATGCGGCGCGCGCGAGCTTTGCCGGGTGCGGCCTCGGTGCTTCCCCGGAAGCATCGGCTGACGCCCGTCAGCGAGTCCGTCTGAGTAGCGTTCGATCCGGATCCCATGCGTATCGTGGCCCCACTGGCGAGGCATGGTCAGCCTGCGCCATCGCCTCTAGACTAGAGCGTGCAACGACGAGCCTCTGGGTGTGCCGGACATCCCCCCCGACCGAAACACTCGATCCCGCGGAAGCCCCGTCTTCCACGACTTCGATTGCCTTGTCCGGAACGAACACCATAGACCGCCAGCATGATCGGCCCGAAGCCGTTTCCGAGGCTGGTGTGACCATCGAGTGCTCCACGACTGGAGTCCTGCTCCGTCGACGCGTGGGCCGCTCGCTTGCCAATGCGTTCGGGGTAGATGAGACTAGAGCGTGGGCGAACGCCGACGGGCGCGACGGCGGGCGCGGACCGATTCCTCGGTGGACTCGGTGGAACGAGCGGCAGGACGAAGTGAACCGGCCGATGGGCGACGAGCTCGAAATCGGCGACCAGCCTGAAATGGGCGACGAGCTTGAAATGAAAGGTCCAGGCGGAATCCAGCAATGGCCGTGATCCCCTATGTCGTCGAGCAGAACCAGCGAGGCGAGCGGTTCTTCGACATCTATTCGAGACTGCTTCGCGATCGGGTCATCTTCCTCGGCAGCGAGATCAACGACGACGTGGCCAACGTCGTGGTGGCTCAGCTGCTCTTCCTCGAAGCCGAGGATCCCGATCACGACATCCACCTCTACATCAACTCGCCGGGGGGCTCGATCACGGCGGGCATGGCGATCTACGACACCATGCGATTCGTCCGCCCGCACATCAACACCACCTGCGTCGGGCAGGCCGCCTCCATGGCCGCCTGGCTCCTCGCTGCGGGTGAGAAGGGCAAGCGCACGGCGTTGGCGAACGCCCGGATCATGATCCACCAGCCCATGGGCGGCGCCCGCGGGCAGGCCGCCGACATCGACATCCAGGCGCGTGAAATCCTGATGCTGCGGGACAAGATGAACGAGATTCTTGCCGCTCTGACGGGCCAGAAGATCGAGCAGATCGCAGCTGATACCGAGCGGGACTACTATATGAGCGCCGAAGAGGCGCTGAAGTACGGGCTCGTCGACAACGTAGTGTCGGAGCGTCCAGGATCCGGCGGAGGTCAGGCGTCATGAAGAAGCGGGACGACAACGCGAATCTCTCCTGCTCTTTCTGTGGAAAGAGCCAGAAGGAGGTGAAGAAGCTCATCGCGGGGCCGACCGTCTACATCTGCGACGAGTGCATCGAGCTCTGCAACGACATCATCGCCGAGGAGTACGGACAGGAGGAGGCGCCCAGCGAGGCGCCGCGGGTCCTCAAGCCTCGAGAGATCAAGGAAGCCCTCGACGAATACGTCATCGGTCAGGAGCCGGCCAAGAAGATCCTCTCGGTCGCGGTCCACAACCACTACCGGCGCATCGAGAACGGGGCGCTGATCGGCGATGTCGAGCTGTCGAAGTCCAACATCCTGCTGATCGGTCCGACCGGCTGCGGCAAGACGCTGCTGG
>CAZQMY010000307.1:0-7250 GCA_964594405.1 uncultured Spirochaetaceae bacterium
GGTGGGGGCGGCTTCGGAGGCGGCTTCGGCGGCGGCGGCGGCGGCTTCGGCGGCGGCGGCGGCGGCTTCGGCGGGGGCGGGGCCTCGGGTGGCTGGTAGTCGAGCCGTGAGGAGAGCGAGATGAGCCTGCTCGATGCGAAGGATGCGGCCCGCGTCGCGGAGGCGATCGCGGCCGTGGAAGCCAGGACCGACGGCGAGCTGGTGACGGTGCTCGCGCCGCGCAGCGACGACTATCGCTACATCCCGCTGCTCTGGGCCGCATGCACGGCATTGGTCGTCCCCTGGCTGCTGCTCTCGATGCCCTTCTGGCTCGAGACGCAGGACATCCTGCTCGCGCAGCTCGCGGTGTTCGGCGTGGTCGCCACGGTGCTGCGCGTACCCGCCTTGCTCCATCGCTCGATTCCCCGGGCGGTGCGCGAGTGGCGGGCCTCGAGCCTCGCGCGGCGGCAGTTCATCGAGCAGAACCTGCATCACACCGAGGGCGAGACCGGCCTGCTGATCTTCGTCTCCGAGGCCGAACACTACGTCGAGATCCTCGTGGACCGGGGGATCGCCCGACACGTCTCCGACGAAGTCTTCCAGAAGCTGGTGGACGGCTTTACCGCGAGCGTTCGTGCCGGGCAGGTGGCCGAGGGCTTCATCACCTGCATCGAGGCCTGCGGCGCGCTTCTCGAGCAGCACGTGCCGAAGACCCACGATCGGGACGAGCTGCCCAACCACCTCGTCATCCTCGGGCAGGGCGGATGACGCACCGGGCGCAAACAGCTAGCGCCCGAAGAGTTCCCGGGACTCGACCACTGCATCGAGGGACGCGCGGAACTCGTCGACGGTCGCGTAGCGCCCCCCGCCCATGAGCACACGGGTCACGCCCACCTCGGCGAGGGCCGCCAGGCCGGCGGCCGCCTGCTGCGCCCGACCGGGCATGGCCGCCGTCATCGCGATCACCTCGGGCTCGCCCCTGCCCGCCTCGGCGAAGCGCTCGCGCAGCTCGGCGATCGGCTCGGCGAGCTTTCGGGGGCTTCCGCCCATCGGCATCCAGCCGTCGCCGTAGCGGGCGGCGCGAGCGAGCGCATGGGGGGCACCCCCGCCCACGAAGATCGGCGGGCGTGCCGGTCTCGGGCGGAAGAGGAAGCGCTGGCCGTGGGCCTCCACGACATCGTCCTCCGCGCCGAAGCAGCGGTGCAGCAGATCGAGGGCGGCATCCGAGTCTGCGCCGCGCGTGCTCCGAGACAGCCCGAGCGCCTTGAATTCGGGCGCCATCCAGCCGATCCCCACACCGAGCCTGAGCCGCTCGCCGGACAGCTCTTGAATCGTGGCTGCCCAGCGCGCGATGTTCAGTGGTCGGCGATAGGGAAGGACGAGTATGCCGGTGCCGAGACCGATGCGGTCGGTGGCCGCAGCGAGGAAGGCGATCGTGGCCATCACGTCCAGATATCGGCCCCCGGAGCCCTCGGCGTCGTCCGGTGGAATGGCGATATGGTCGGGCAGCCAGATCTCGTCGAGGCCGGCCTCCTCTGCGGCCCGCGTGCACGCCAGCACCATGTCTCGCGTCGCCGCATCTCCCATCGTGCGAACCGATACCCCGAACTCCATGCGCCCGGCCCCCCTTCGCCCTGGACGATAGCCGGGCCCTCCCGGGACGGCCGCGCGACCGAATTGCTATGCTGCGCGGCCGTGAATCGATGCCGCGCAGATCGCCCCGCGCCTCTCGGAAGGGCCACCCGTCCATGATGCCCGCGCCCGCCGAGAGCCATGTAAGGCTGGAGGGGGTCGCGCTCGCCTTCGGCCATCGCGTGGTCTTCGAGGGGCTGGACTGCGCCTTCGAGCGCGGCGCGATCAGCGTGCTGATGGGGGGGAGCGGCTCTGGGAAGAGCACCATCCTGCGCATGATCGGGGGGTTGCTCGCGCCGGACGGGGGGCGCGTGATCGTGGCCGGCCGCGAGATCACCGGCCAGCCGGAGGCGGTGGTGTCGGGGATCCGCACGCGACTCGGCATGCTCTTCCAGAATGGTGCGTTGCTCGACTCCATGAGCATCTTCGAGAACGTCGCGCTTCCCCTGCGCGAGCGGACGAAGCTCGACGCCCGCGCCGTCCGCGAGCAGGTGCATCGGCGGCTCGAAGAGGTGGGCCTGCACGACGTCGACGATCTGCTGCCGGCGGAGCTCTCCGGCGGCATGCTGCGGCGAGCGGCGCTCGCTCGCGCCATCGTGCTCGAGCCCGAGGTGCTCCTTTGCGACGAGCCCTTCTCCGGGCTCGATCCGCCCAACGTCTCGCGCATCGAAGAGCTGCTCGTGCGCCTCAACCGCGAGCTGGGTCTGACGCTGCTCGTGACCTCGCACCACATGGCGTCGAGCCTGCGCATGGCCCGCCGCCTCTATCTGCTCCAGGATCGACGCTGCGTCTCGGGCTCGCCCGGTGAGCTCGCCCGCAGCGCCGCCCCGGCGATCGCCGAGTTCATCGGCGAGGACGGCGCCGAGTTCCTGGCGCGTCATCCCGAGGCGATCGCCGCGGCGGCGGAGCCCGTGTGAAGGCGGCGATCTCCAGGATCGGGCGTTTCGCCATCGCCCGGCTGCAGGGGCTGGGGCGCACCGCGGTCTTCGGCCTGGAGGTGGCGCACGCCGTGCTGCGGCCGCCGCTGCGCGGGCAGTCGCTGGTGAGAAGCCTCTACGACTCGGGGCTGCTCTCGGTGGCTCTGGTCTGCGGCGCCGGGGGGACGGTGGGCCTGGTGCTTGGGCTGCAGCTTCACAACACACTCTCGAGATTCGGGGCCCAGGAGTCGCTGGGCACCGCCGTCGGCCTCTCTCTGATTCGTGAGCTCGGCCCCGTGCTCACGGGCCTCCTCGTGACCGGTCGCGCGGGCTCCGCCACCACGGCCGAGATCGGCGCCATGAAGACCACCGAGCAGCTCGACGGGCTGCGCATGCTCTCCATCGACCCCGTCCACTTCGTCGTGATGCCGCGCGCGCTCGGGCTGACGTTGGCGATGCCGCTGCTCAACGCCTTCTTCATCCTCTGCGGCATCGCCGGTGCCTATCTGATCGGAGTCGAGCAGCTCGGAGTCGACGCCGGAAGCTATATGGCCCGACTGGAGAGCGCCGTCGAGTTCCGGGAGTCCGTGCTGCAGAGCCTCGTGAAATCGCTGGTATTCGGGCTCCTGCTGGCGCTGATCGCGACCGATCGAGGATTCCACTGCGAGCCGAATGCAGCGGGGGTGAGCCGGGCGACGACCTCCACCGTGGTGACGGGATCCGTGTGTATCCTCCTGGCGGACTTCATCATCACGGCGCTCTGGAACGCGGTCTAGCGAGATGGGGCGGCCGGCGGAGAGATGCGCTCGCGCACGAGGTCGATCATCATCGGGTTCGTGTCCGGCTGCATGCTTGCAGGCCCGGAACGAGCCGTCGGACGCAGTCGGAGGGAGAGGGAAAGGTGCAATCCACAGCCTCACGTGACCTGATCGTCGGCGTCTTCGTCCTGATGGGCCTGCTCGCCATCGCCTATCTCTCGCTCCGAATCGGCGGCTTGACGCTGCGGCAGGGCGGCGGCTTCGTGCTCCTGGCCACCTTCGACGACATCGGAGGGCTGGCGGTACGGTCGCCCGTGAAGGTCTCGGGCGTACGCGTGGGCCAGGTGAGCTCGATCACGCTCGACGAGGACCTGCGGGCCGAGGTGGTTCTCGATCTCGATCAGGGGCTCGAGCTCTCGGTGGACAGCTCCGCGATCATCCGGACTTCGGGGCTGCTCGGCGATCAGTTCGTGGCGCTCGAGCCCGGCGCGGAGGACGATCTGCTGAAGGCCGGGGAGGCCTTCTCGTTCACCGAGAGCGCGATCAATCTCGATCGACTGGTGGGGGCCGTGGTGCACGGCGACGTCGCGGACGGAGAGGAATGACCCCGAGCCACGGCCAGCGCCGTTCCCCCGGCCGGTTGACACGCGCCATCGCGGCGAGCCTCGGCCTCGCGCTCTGCTTCGGTGCCGGGGTCGCGTCGGCGTCGGAAGGGCGCGATCCCGATCCGTGGGAGCCGATGAATCGCGGCATCTTCTGGTTCAACGAGAAGACGGATATGTGGGTGCTCGCCCCGGCGGCGCGAGGCTGGCGCTTCATCACGCCCTCCTTCGTGCGCACCGGCATCTCGAATTTCAACAACAACCTCACCATGCCCGTCGATTTCGCCAACAACGTCATCCAGCTCAAGCCCGCCGACGCGGGCTACGACGCGCTGCGGATGATCTACAACACGACGATGGGGCTGGGAGGCTTCATCGACATCGCCACGATGATCGAGATCCCGCAGAGCGACGAGGACTTCGGCCAGAGCCTCGGCTACTGGGGCGTGCCGCCCGGCCCCTATCTGGTGCTGCCCCTCTTCGGGCCCTCGAACGTGCGCGACGGCGTCGGGCGTCTGGGCGATACGGCGGCGACCTTCTACTTCTCGCTGCTCCCCTTCTGGTCGACGTTCATCGTTCGCGGCGTGGAGATCGTGAACCTGCGCACCTACTACCTGGAGGAGATCGACGAGAATCGGCGCGAATCCTTCGACTACTACGTCTTCATGCGCAACGCGTACCTGCAGAACCGAATCGCCAAGGTCGGCCGGGAGCGGGGCGCGGATGGCGCTTCGGATACCTCGAGGGACGACGACCTCTACTACTTCGACGAGGAGTGGGACGACGATCTGGAAGGAGACGAAGGGGAAGATGGAACCGGAGATGCGGAGGGGGCGCCCCAATCGGAGGACGGCGCCATGGACGCATCGGAGATGGGCGATGGCGGAGAGGAGGGAAGCGATGCCGCAGTCGAGAGGTGATGCCCGGAGCCCGGTCCTTGCCGCGCTCCTCGGCTCGCTCCTGCTCGCTCAGGGCTTCGCAGCTCTCCCGGCGCTCGGTGCCGAGGGAGACACGGGCGGCGCCGATCCGACGGCGGAGGCGCGGGCCCTGGTGGAGGACACCCTGGGCCGCGTGCTCGCCATCATCAACGACCAGGAGAGCTCGAGCGAGCGCCGGCGCGCCCGGATCGAGGACATCGCCGACGACGTCTTCGACTTCGAAACCATGAGCAAGCTCAGCATGGCCCGCAATTGGAAGCGCCTCTCGAAGGCTCAGAGGCCGGATTTCGTTCGCGAGTTCCGGCAGCACCTCGCCCGAAACTACGGCAGCCGGCTCGACCGCTATCAGCAGACCGACGTGGCGGTGGTGGGCACTCGGGAGGAGCCGCGTGGCGACGTGACCGTGCTGTCGAAGGTCATCGGCGGTCAGTTCGATGGCGTCAAGATGAACTACCGCCTGCGTCATCGGAAGGGCACCTGGAAGGTGATCGACGTGGTGATCGAAGGGGTCTCGCTGGTGGCGAACTTTCGCTCCCAGTTCGCCGAGGTGATGAGTCGCGGCGGCCCCGACGAGCTCCTCCACCAGCTGCGCACGCGCAACTTCGACGTCGATCCGGAAGAGGGCTGACGGGCCGCCGCGGCGCGGCTACAGCACGGTGCGATCGACGGCCCGGTCCTGCTCGTCTTCCGGTCGGGACGGGCGATGCGCATGCCCCCGGGCCCTCGGCTCGTAGGCGGGCCGGCTCGGCTCGCTCGGCTCCGGGAAGTCGGAGAAGGGGAAGGGCATGCGCGAGTCGTTGTGCGTGAGGTAGCGAAGGATCTGGCCGTAGTAGGCGGTCAGATCGTGCGCGAAGCGCTGGACGCGATCGGCCGGCAGCCGCTCGGTGATCAGGCTGTAGATCAGCTGGAAGGCCACCAGGACCGCCAGGAGCGAGTTCATCATGCTCAGGGCGAGTCCGAAGAGCAGGCTGTAGACGATGCGGAGGCCGACCTCCACGCGATCGGGGCGGTCCGGCTCCTCGCGTACGGGGGACTCGGGGTCGTCCTTGGCCGCCGGGTCTTCGTCGGTCCAGTCGTTGCGATTCATGCGGTCTCCTTTTCCGTGCCTTTTGTGTCCGTGCCTTGTGTCCGTGTCTCGTCCTGTGCCGCGTGGAGCGGGAGGCGGCGATGCCGCAGGGCGCTCATGGCAAGGGGAGGTGCAACGGGCATGCCAGCAGCGGGACGGCACTGGTGCGCTCCTCCGGGGCGCCGGCCGGGGCAGGTCGTCTCCCCGCTGCAGTGATCCGACGACACTGCCGTCCGCGGACTGCGCTCGCCCGGTCCGCACGCGGGCACGCCCCCGGGCGGCTCAGCCCCCGGAGTCCGCGGTCTCGGCCTCGGCACCGGGGGGGGTCGCGTCGTCGAGGTCGTCGAGGTAGCCCTCGGGCAGCACCACGCGCTGGGTTCCCCCCTTCTTCCCCCGCTTCATCCGCATGGCCTCGGGCGGGAAGGCGAGCCCGGTATCGCCCTCCGCGAGCACGTCGTCGAGCTCGGAGAGGGACTCGATGCGGATCAGCTTCTCACGCATCCGCGTGCTCCCCGGGAAGCCCTTGGTGTACCAGGTGGAGTGCTTGCGGAAGGAGCGGATGCCGTTCCGCTCGCCGGCCCAGTCCACGAGCATGGCCGCGTGCTGGCGCATGATCTTCATCACTTCGCCGAAGCGCGGCGGCGTCTCCGGCTGCTGGCCCGCGAAGACCCTCGCCAGGTCGCGGAACAGCCACGGGCGCCCCAGGCAGCCCCTGCCGACCACCACGCCGTCGCAGCCGGTCTGACGCATCATGCGCAGCGCGTCGCCCGCCTCCCAGATGTCACCGTTGCCGAAGACGGGGATGCTCGTCACCGCGCGCTTCAGCTCGGCGATGGCTTCCCAGCGCGCCTCGCCCGAGTAGAGCTGCGCCGCCGTGCGCGCGTGCAGGGCCACCGCCGCGCAGCCCGCGTCCTCGGCCACCCGCCCTGCGTCGCGGAAGGTCATCAGCGACTCGTCGATGCCCATGCGGAACTTGATCGTGACCGGGATCTCGCCGGCCTCGCGCACGGCGGCCTCAACGATCTTCGCCAGGAGTCTGCGCTTGACGGGGATGGCCGCGCCGCCGCCCTTGCGCGTCACCTTGCGCACAGGGCATCCGAAATTCATGTCGATGTGATCGACGCGATCCTCCTCGACGAGCAGGCGGACTGCGCGGGCCACGTACTCGGGGTCGACGCCGTAGAGCTGCAGGCTGCGCGGCGTCTCGTCGGGGCCGAACTCGGCGAGCATCAACGTCTTCGCGTTGCGCTCCACCAGCGCCCGCGCGGTGATCATCTCGGAGACGTAGAGGCCTGCGCCCTGGCTGCGGCAGAGGGTGCGAAAGGGGCGGTTGGTGATGCCGGCCATGGGCGCCAGCC
>CAZQMY010000308.1:0-7224 GCA_964594405.1 uncultured Spirochaetaceae bacterium
GGCGCCCGGCGCGCAACGCGCCTAGGATGAAGGCCCCAGAGCGGTCATCAGGCCACGTGGATCGCGACGTGCCTGCGATGGGCGGCACGCCGATGCTCCCAGAGGAAGATCCCCTGCCAGGTGCCCAGGGCGAGCCGTCCGCCGATGATCGGGATGGACAGGTGCGTCGCCGTCAGCGCGCTCTTGACGTGCGCCGGCATGTCGTCCGGCCCCTCCGCGGTATGCGTGTAGAGGGGATCCTGCTCCGGAACCAGTCGCTCGAGCCAGCGCTCGAGGTCGCGCTGGGCCGAGGGGTCGGCGTTCTCCTGGATCAGCAGGCTGGCGGAGGTGTGCTGGATGAAGAGCGTGCAGAGGCCCTCGGCGACGCCTGCTCGCTCGACGAAGTCCATGACATCGCGAGTGAACTCGTGGAGGCCTCGTCCGCTGGCTTGGACCTGCAGCCGACCCACCATCCGCGCCCCCCAAGCCGACGGATCGCCGCCGGCGGCCGGCCTCAGGACTGCTCGGCGCGACGCGGTTGCTCCGCCCGTCGCCGAACCACGGCAGCCTTCAGGAGCTCGACGTCCTGGGCGAGGAAGGGGCGCACCACGCCGTTCTCACCGTCGATCGCGACGTAGTAGCCGAGGGGAAGCACGCCCTGGGCCGAGGGGTTGGGGTCATCGGCAACAGTACCCCGGCAGCCCGTGTACTCGCTCGCGGGCTTCCTGATCCGAACGCGATCGCCCGGCACGAGGGGCTGGTCGAGCTCAGCCATGGCTGCACCTCCGTCTCGCATGCGTCGAGGCCCAAAGCCGCAGTCTATCGCTCCCGGCCGCCGAGGAAAGCCCCCACCGTGTCCCGGGAATCGCCATCGACAGGCGGATCCTCCGCTCAAGTTCCGAGCTGGAAGGCCGACAAGGGAAAGTATCTGCGCCGCCCCGCCCTCGCGCGGGCTGCGGTCGCAAGGGCCGGCGCCACGAGACTCGTCGCTGGCCCCTCGAGTGGCGATCGATAGAGCATCGATCGGGCCTCTCGACAAAGGCAAACCCGCAGAAATGCGGGGACGCAATGCCAGTGCCCTAGCGAGGCGCGGCCGGAGCCACCTGCATCGGCACTCTGCCATGCGATGGCCGTCCACCGGGCCTCGTGGGTCGAACGGCTGCCGAAGGGAGTGACCGCCCATGCCCCACACCCCGACGTCCTCCAACAAGTTCCACGAGGCGAGAGGTTGCGATACGGGGGAGCGCAGTCCGCCCATCTCCTGAGGCGCGACTGGGGAGACTGGGGGGGCGTACCACCGCGACACAACGTCCCCGAAGGCCGCGGACCTCGCCCCTGGATCCGGATCAGGCCAGGCGAAGCCGACCGCCGGGGCTCCGACCCTCGAACAGGTGGACGCTCCTCCAGCCCAGCTTGCGCGCAGCGATTGCCCACGAAGGGCGATCGATGACCGATCTGCTGCCGGCGGCGCGCCTTCGTGCGCCCGCCCGCTTGCACGTGGGGCCAGCGCCAGCGCGATCGCCTCTTCAGCCGGGCCGCCCGGCATCGAAGTAGCGCGCGACGAGCGGTGACGGCTCTTCGACCGTGCTGAGCCAGAGCTGGTGGATGGCCCGCGTCGCGCCCACGTGGAGCAGCCGTCGGGCGGCGTCCTGCTCGGGGAAGTGCCGGGCGTCCACGTCCACCAGCACGACGTAGTCGAACTCGAGCCCCTTGACCTGCTCGATCTCGGTGACCTCGATGCCAGCCCCGAAGCCGAAGTCCTGCTCGCGAATCTGGCGCAGCCGCGGCAGCTCGCAGCGAGAGAGTCCCTCGTAGTAGAGGCTGCTGCTCGCGCGCGTCGGCGTCAGCACCGCGACCGAGGCGAGCGGCTCGCTCGCCACGAGCTCGCGCAGCGCGTCGGCCAGGAAGGCGACGCACAGGCCGCTGTCCTCGAAGCGGAAGAGCTCCACCGCGGGGCCGTCGCGCGGCGCCATCGGCACCTCCTCCTCCTCGAAGAGGTCGCCCAGCAGCTCTCGGGCAAAGTGCACGATCGGACGCGACGAGCGGTAGGAGACCCGCAATGTGTCCACCTCGGCGCCGGGGATCCCGAGGTGGGAGAAGAACTGGGCCCAGGAGGTGAACCCGCTGTGGTTGACCACATGCTGCTGCGTGTCGCCTGCAAGCGTGATGCTCGACTGCTTGCCCATGCAGCCCAGCAGCACCCGCACCTCGAGCGGCGAGAAGTCCTGGACCTCGTCGATCACAACGTGGCGGAAGCTGACGGGCTTGCGCCCGGCGCCGCGCAGCGGCCCCGCGCGCAGCTGATGCGCGAAGAGCAGGAGCGCGTCGTCCTCCGGATCGAGCGCCGCGTCGGTCTCTTCACTGCCCGCGATGTGCGCGAGCACCTCCGCCAGCTGCTCCTCGTTCCAGCTCGCGAATCGCCCCAGCTCCTCCGACGAGAACGCGCCGGGTGCCTCTGCCTCGCAGACACGATCGAGGAGCCCGCCATCACTGAGAACAGAGGCGTAGTCGTCGAAGGCCTGCTGCCAGCTCGCCTCCCCGCCGTGCTCGGCGACACGTCGCTCGATGGCGCTGGCCAGGAAGGGATGCAGCTTCACGCGCTGGATCAATGAGGGTGTGTCCTCACGGATCGCGGGCGGGAGCGTCGGGAAGTGGCGCAGGCGCTCGACGCGAGCCCACTCGGCGTAGCTCGAGATGCGCACGCGATCGAGGCCGAGTGAGGGCAGCACATGACTCACGTAGTTGCGCAGCGCTCGCGAGAAGACCACCACCATCGTCTCAGGCCCATCGACGGCCGGATCGGCGAAGGCGAGATAGGCCACGCGATGCAGGGCCACGGTGGTCTTGCCCGATCCGGCGACACCGCGAATCACCAGGAAGCCCGCGCTCGGACGCGTGATCAGCTCGAATTGATCGGGGTCGATGAGGCTCGTCACCTCGGGCAGGCGCTTGTCGGCGCGCATCTCCCGCCCATCGCCCTGGGTGCCCAGGCGACGGTGTCCGCCCTCGCCTTCGACGAAGGCCCGCGCATCGCGCGCGCCCCCCAGCCGAGGGGCCTCCAGCCGCTCGAGGCGCCAACCGCCTGGCGCACTCTCGTCCGCGGCGAAGTCGCCTTCGGGCGACTGCACCCGTTCGAGTCGTCCGTCGCGGATGCGCACGGTCCGTCGTGCGAGCACCTCACCGAGGCGCTCGCGACCCGCGATCTCCTCGTCGTACTCGTCACCCTGTCGGTAGCTGTAGAAGATCTTCGAGATGGGCGCGTCCCGCCAATCGACGATGCGGATGCCCTTCTCGATGCATGTCGCCCGACCGAGACAGAGGTCGCGCTCGCGCCCCTCCTCGCGCAGGCGGAGGTGCGCGAAATAGGGCGAGGAGGGCTCGACCTGCTTGGCGCCTCCGGCCGCGCGAAGCTGCGAGAGCACAGCCGACTGGTGATGGTACTGCTCGGTCAGGGCCGAGAGGTCCTTGGCCTCGTCACCCGAGATGATCACCTCGCGAAGCCGCTCCAGCTCCCTCACCAGCGGCGCCTCGTTCGCCGTCTTGCTGGGCGGAAGCTCGCCGAGCAGTCGGGTCACCTTCTCGAGGAGGTCGAGCTCTTCAGCGATGACGGGACTCAGCAACGTGGCATGCGCTCCGGTTTCGAGGCCGTCTCTGGTTATAGACGAGGAGGCCGGCCGACTTCAAAGCTTTTCTGCAAAGCGAAGAGTGCAGTCCGGGCAGGAGGGATCCGGAGAGGTGGATCCGGCCCCATCCGGGGCCTGCGCGGCACATGGAGCGATCCTCATGCAGCGATCGATTATGCAACGCCGTTTCAGCCCTGGACTCGACGCGGGGCCGTGATCGGCGCTCAGTCCACGAGGATGCGGCGGGGTCGCGGCCCACGGCCAGTCATCTCGAATCCGAGCACGTCGTCCACCTCGAGCGGCATCCAGCTCACCTTGAATCCCTTCGCTTCACCCAGATAGCGTGCCTCGAGGTATGTATCGAAGCAGTCGGCCCAGACGTAGAAGCGCAGGTAGTGATCGTCCGGTCGGTAGCGGGCGAGCGTGGCGGAGTAGCGTGATGCGGCCCGCCCCAGCGCGTAGCGCCCCTCGCCCGCCGTCACGTCGCGCCAGTCGACGTTCGCGTGGAACATGCCGTTCTCGCCCTCGACCAGCGCCCAACCGACGTCGCGAGCGCCCGCATACTGCTTCTTCCAGAGATTGATCAGCCAGTCGCGCTCTTCCCAGCGGACCGCCCGATGGCTGGCGCCCGGGCCCACGGCCTCCTGCACCATGACTCTCAGCTCAGCGAACATCCGCTCCGGATCGACCTCGATGAGGCGTCCCTCTCGACACAGGAAAGCCACCTCGCGGCTGCCGGGCGGGGGAGGCTTCGGATCCGGGAGTCTCGCGATCTTCGGGCGTCGTTCGGTCGGCACGTCCGAGATGAGATCGTCGAGCTGAGCCACCCTCCGCTCGGCCTCCGCGCGCGCCTCGCTCTTCTCGGCCAGCTCGCTACGCGCCAGTCGGGCGCGCTCGAGTAGCGCTTCGGCGGTGAGCTCGTCGGGTGCATCGCGATCCGGGAGCGCATCGTATCGTTCGAGCAGGTCCTCGAGATCTTCGGTCAGCCAGTTGTCCGGATCCGACGCCTCCGTCGCCAGGCGCCAGGCGCCCTCGGCGTCTTCGAGGGCCTCGTCCAGCGCCCGCCGCTCTGCCTCGGCGCGCGCGAGCTCGGCCTCGCCGACCGCCCGCGCGCTGCCTCGAGCCCTGATGCGATCGAGCGCCTCACCGACAGAGACCTGCGTCACCGCCACGAGGACGACGAGGATTCCGACCACATTGGCCATGGTGTCCAGGAGCGAATCGAGGTTCTGGCTCTGACGACGACGCCTCATTCGAAGCGCCCTAGGTCGATTCGGCCCTGGCCCGGCAAGGGGAGCTTGGCCAGATCCACCTTGCTCCGCTCCGCCACGTCCATCGCCAGCTGGCAGAGCGAGACACCATCCGGCCGGATCAGGAAGATCGCGATGCCTCGCCGGATGGCCTTGACGTTGAGGATGAAGCGTCGGTAGTCACGGCCGCGCTCTACCTCGTCTTCCGGGATCTTGAACGTGAAGTCACCCGTGGTGCGATGAAGGATCAGGTGGTCCGACCGGCACTCCACGAGGAAGGGGCGCAGCGAACGACCGAATCCCGACGGATCGATGATGATCGGTGCCCCCTCCTGCAGCTTCTCGAGGGCTTCGAGGTCTTCCTGCCGAGATTGCAGCTGGACCGCGAGCTCCGCCTCCAGGGCCGTCTGGTCCTCGATCTCGGCCTCGAGTCGTCGGACCTCATCGCGCAGCCGGAGCAGCGCCTCGAGCTCCTCGAGCGGGATGTCGGTGGAGAGTCCGAGCCCGAGCAGCTGCTCCTCCAGCTCTTCGCGCAGCTCGGATCGATCCTCGGCTTCGCGCACGCTGCGCACGAGCGACTCGAGACGCGCGCGATCCCTCGCCATCTCCGACTCGATCGCGGCCATCCGCTCAGCGCGCTCGAGGTCCAGCGTCGCCGCGCCGCTCATCCGCCCCAGCGCGACCGCCGCGAGCAGCAGGATCAGCGCGCCGATCACGCAGGCCAGGACGCTCAGGAAGGGGAAGAGCGAGACGGCGAGCGGGTCTTCGGAGCTTCGGCGCGCCAAGACGGCCTACCGCGGACTGCGCTCGCGAAGCCGTTCCACGAGCTTGTCCGCCAGTCGGTCGAGCGCGCGCTCGTCCGCGTCGTCTGCGTCCTCCTCCTCGAGGCGGCTCACCAGATGTTTGCGGCAGTAGTCGTCGATGCCCGCGAGCAGGGACTCCTCGGCCTTCTGCAGTGAGCTGGTCGGAAACATGATGAAGATGCTCACCACCAGGGCCAGCAGCGTCGTATCGAAGGCGACGCCGAGGCCGCTGGTCACCGCGCCGATGGAGTCCTTCATGATCTCGAGATTGGGCGCGCTGGCCACCGAGTCGGAGAAGCCGGCCACGGACGCGCCGATGCCCATCACGGTCCCGATGAAGCCGAGGATCGGAATTGCCCAGATGAAGACGCGCAGCATCGTGAAGCTGGATTCGACGCGTGCTTCGTCGCTCTGTGCCAGGTTGCGGAGCTGCTCTGTGGTCTCGCTCACGCGCCCCCGAGTCTCGAAGTGTTCGAGCCCGAGCCGCAGACGTCGCACAAGCGGGTCGTGCTGGAATTCCGGAGGCATGAGTGACAACCCTTCGAGGAATGCTGGAGCATTCTCGACGGAGATCCGGGCCGCGCGCTTGCGGGGCAGCAGGTCGAGCCGCAGGGCGCGACTGGCTCGATCCAGGCGAGCGAACTTCACGACGAGCAGGGCGCCCGCCCAGGCCGCGAGGAAGCTGATCACGTAGGGCACCCAGCCGCGCTCCATGAAGAGCTGTCCGAGGTAGACCTCCCGCAGCGGCAGCACTGCGGCCAGATAGAAGAGCGCCGTCGCCGCGGCACCGATCGCGCCGGTGCGCAGGAGGCCAACGTCGCCGTACCATTCGCCACCCGCCGTCCCCTCTTCGTCACGCTCGAACTCCGGCAACACGGCGGGCGCGTCGACCCCGGCAGGCGCCTCGGGCGACTGCGCGCCGCCGGGCAGGACGAAGGAGTGGTCGCAGTGGCTGCAGTCCGCCACCTCGCCAGGACGACCGGCGGGCGTTCGCTCTCCACAATGCGGACATCGGACCCCGCCCACGGACGCCGGCTCCAGGATCCCCTGGCTCTCCATGTTCAAGTACGAGTCCTCGCTGCGCGCATCAATTCCGAGAGGCGCGTCACGCCGCGCGTCACGCCGGCTCCCCGCAGCCACGCCTGCCTGCCCGCTCCAGTTTAGAGCGGCCCATTACTCCCTCCCAACCCCCGCGCCGCGGATGGGCCTCACGGGCGGATGCTAGGATCCCTCTGATGTCCGAGCCTCCGTCCGATCGATCGGTCGCCGGCCCTCGCCTCCGCGCGCTCCTGGGTCTCGAGGCGGGGGCGGACGAGACGCGGGTGCGCTCCGTCTCCCGGCGCCTGCGCGCGCACATCGCCGCACGCGCGCGCGCATCCCAGGACGCCGCCTTCCGTGAAGCGCGGCTCGACGAGCTGCGCGCCCTCGACGCCGCGCTGCCGCCTGGCGTGCGCGGCAGCGGTCGCGACGCGGCGCGCGATCCGGCCGGGCGTTTCGGGGGCCGGGGGGTGGTGCTGGCCATCGGCCTCGCCTTCTTGGCCGGGTTGGCGTGGGCGGGACTCGGCCGCT
>CAZQMY010000309.1:0-7219 GCA_964594405.1 uncultured Spirochaetaceae bacterium
GTGCCGAAGCTCGACGAGGCGATCTCGATGCCGATCGTATTCGCGCGCACGACGCTTCCCCGCTCGAGCCCGAAGTGACTCGACTGGATCAGCATGCCGTCGGCACCGTTGACGTGGAGGCCGAAGCGCCAGCCCACGACAGAGAGGCCTCTAACGATGCTGACGTCCGCGCCCGAAGAGAAAACGAGCCCGTCGGCGCTGGTGGGCGAGAACAGGCCGTCCACGATCACGACTGGAGTCGGCCAGGGCCCGGCTGGATAGCCGGGATTACCGGTTCCGTCGATCACCACCGACTCGCTGACCACCGGCAGCGCCGAGACCGGCTGGATGCGAACGACGCCCGTCCCGTCCGGACTGACGAAGAAGCCGATCGTGTCGATCGCAACGGTGGCGTTGGCCTCCTGGATGGCGGCGCGCAGCGTGCACTCGAAGATTCCGAACTGTCCGATGAAGATGAAGCCGCCCGTCCAGCAGTCGCCATCCCCGATGCTGTTGTCGCCGGCGTCTGCAGTCGAGTTGACCTCGAAGAGAGCGGCTCGTGCGCTGCCGCCGATCGTGAGCATAGCGGCGAGGATGGCGAAGCCCTGAATTGCTCTCGCTCTGACGGTGAGCGCTCCAATTCGCCTCACATCCGCCTCCCCTCCGCCCCCAACGGCGCGAATCCGCTCGAGCGCGGGTCGCGCGATGCGTAACACATTCCCGCCGGGTCGCGGTGCGATCCTGGCGATTGTGACACGCTCGAGGCGTCGGCGTCAACATCGCGCGCGTACTCATGGTCGTGACGATTCGGGGAAGCCGCCGTCGATCGCCCCCTCCCTTGCTTTGCGTACTCAGACCGACACAGGCCCGATCAGTACCGTGCCCGCCCGCCGCCTCTACTTCCCCACCCGATACACCTCCGTCTCCGGATGATGCAGCTTCCACGCGAACCAGTACGCCTGCACGCCAGCGAGTCGCGCGAGCTCGACGCCACCCGGTCCGACGAGGCCGCCTTCGTCGACCTGCCAACGCCGCCCCTGGGCATCGATCAATACCTCGCCCTCCGCCTCGCGCGTCACACGCTCGAAGCGCTGTGTGCCCACCGCGTACGCTCGGACCTCGGCGCCCGCATCGTATCGCAGGCGCATCCGCGTTCGCGTGCTGCGGCCATCGACGTGCACTGGCTCGCGCGGCGCGACGAGCACGACGGACTGGCCGCCCACCCGGTCCTGCACGAGGTTGGCGCGCGTGAGGTCACGCACCTTGTAGGCGCGCGTCGTCCCCTCGACCTCGAGACCGAAGATGCGCGTCTTCGGCGGCATTCCGGGCGTCGGCCGCACCGGGAACATCGTGTCCTTCGATCCGAAGTAGTCGCCGTAGGGAACGCCGGGCTCGTAGCGGCGCACGTGCCCCGTCACGCTCGACAGCACCTTCGTGTCGGGATGACGCCGGCGCCAGTCTCTCCAGGCGGTGACGACGCTCGGCAGGACACGCAGACGCAGCGGCGGCTCGGAGACGAGCGGCCCGACCACGGGCCGGCCGGTCAGCTGATCCCATAGGGAGCGCGTCTGGCGATCGACCATCAGCTTGTTGCTCCGCATCAGCAGGCCCGACGACCCGAAGTCGAAGACGCGGCCGTCCTGCGCGCGTCGGTCGAAGGCGATGCCGGACCCGCAGAGGGTGCAGTACGCGAGTGTGACCGGCACGCCCCCGATGGTGTCGTTCGCCATCTCGTGCCAATCGAGGATGCGCAGCGGGTAGGCGCGCGCGTCGCCGTCGATCACGACGCCGAAGACCGGCTCACCGGGGCGCATTGCTCTCGCCTGGTCGGCTCCGATCATGCGGGGTGCGTCGAGGGCCGGGATGCCCTCGTAGCCGACGCCGCCCCACACGATCTCTTCGACTCGGATGGTCGCGGGGGTGCCGGTCGCGAGCAGCGCGCCGAACCGGGGATCGATCCGCGAGAGGAGCTGTCCCTTCCAGCCGGTGAAACCCGGCGGCGGCGCGAGCTCCGTGCCTGCGTACCACGTGACCCAGGCCGGCCAGGACGCACCCGATCGTTCGCCGCTCAGCGCTTCGAGCGAGGCCGCGATCTCGCTACGCCTCGGTCCCCGCACGAGATCGAGCGCGTGGGCGCGCAGCAGCTCGATGAGCGGCGCGATGAAGCGCGCGTCCCCCTCGCGGCCCGCCCGCTTCACCGCGGCGCGCGCCACTTCGGGGTCGCGGCTCTTCAAGGCCTCCAGCAGGATCGCGGCCTCTGCGTCGGGCAGTCTCGGCCCTGGCCCCGCCGCCGATCCGGCGGCGGGGGGGAAGGCGGCGGCCAGCAGGGCGAGTATGCAGAGCAGTCCGGCACGGCCGGCTGCGGGCAGGATTCGAGGGGGGCCGAGGTGCGCCATCTCGTGGAGTACGCATGCGGAGACGCCGGGTTACAGAGGGCACGTGTGGCCCGGGGCGTGATGCCCGTCTCCCTGCCCCCTACGGGCAGCTCACCGAGGGCGAGTAGGCACCAGCGCCGAGAAAGTCGGACTGCACGTCCACGGTCGGGCCGACGCCGTTCACCCAGTTGGCAAAGAGGTCGTGAAAGGTGAGTCCGGTGCCACCGTCGGTGGTCGTGGTCGCGAAGCCGTCGTTCTGCACCATCACGTGCCCGTTGCAGTTCGGCCCGAAGGCCCCGGAGCCGGCGGGCAGGTTGCCGAACTCCGACGCGGTCTCCTGGGCGAGCACCTCCGCGCTTGCGTAGAGCCCCCACGCCGTGACCACTCGGTCCTCGAGGAGGTGATCGGTCAGATCGGCGCGGACGAACACCGGGGTCGAGATCTCGTTGAGCAGCGTGTACACGGTGTCCATGCAGTAGTAGTCGGGGACGCCGGAGGCCATGCAGGATCGATCCAGTGCGCTCGGGTGCGCCTCCCAGAAGTCGATGCGCGGTCGCAGCTGGGTGATGCCCATGTCGTCGTAGTCGAGCGGGCTGGCCGGCGGATTCCAGACGACGGCCGGATCGAAGAGCGCGGGCGAGAGCGCCGCGTCGGCCAGAGCCAGGACCTCGACACCGGCCGGGTTGACGTTGCTGGCGGTGACGAACGCGGCGAGGGCGTCCACGTGGTGCCGCAGGCCGTTGCTGCCGGCCGACTCCCCGGCGAAGATCACCCGGGACGCGAGGTCGAGGTCGGGCATCGGCTCGTTGTAGTAGCGCGTGGCGCCGCGCGGGTCCGCCCAGGTGGGGCCGTCGCTCAGCGTCCCGATCAGGTCGTAGACGATGTCCTGACCGCGGAACTCGATCTCGTAGCCGATGCCGCTCGCGGTGGTGATCTCCTTCTTGTCACTCGAGCCGATCCACGAGTCCGAGCTGCAGTACGCCATCAGCACGTGGTTGTACTCCGCGAACTCGTTGGCGGCGCTCCAGCTGAAGAGGCCCTCCGGCGGATCGATGGCGTCCGGCTGCCCGAGCGAGCTCCTCTTGCCAGCGACGTCGAAGACGGCGGGGCTCGGGCCGAGGCTGCAGAAGCGGTCGAGGCATGCCTCCGGGTCCGCGCAGCTGCCGCCGCCGTCGAAGAAGATGATCCAGTCGTCGGCGTGCGCCGAGCCCTCGGGCGCCGGGCGAACGAATGCGACGGCCGGCGAGCCGTCGTTGCAGTGTGATCGCGCCCCCTTGAGCGTCAGCTTGAGCATCGGCCGGGGCGCCGCCGGCGCGGCCGTCGGCAGACGGGTGCCATAGTCCGGCTGGATGCCGGCCACGTCGAGACACAGGTTCGGCTCGAGCCGCGGCGTCGGCGGCCAGCAGGCCATCTGGATCAGGAGCAGGAAGGTGAGGGCGCGGGAGAGGCGCCAGGTCGACTGGGTTTCGGGGGCGGGCATTTCGGGTCTCCTCCGGCTGGGCGCCCGGCGCTGCAATGGCCGGGTGTCTGAGGAGGAGACGGGAGCTGCGCGCGATCCATATCGGAGGGGGCGAAATGGGTGGATGGCCCCGCGATCCGCCGTCGTCTCTTGGAGTTGGCCTCGTGAGGGCAGCGCGCACTGGCTTCGAGGGGGGCGCCGGGCCCGGAATCCCTAAGCCTGCCTGTCCCGGAATCCCGGCCACCACATCTGGTAGAGCGAGATCGTGATCATGATTGCCGACGAGATCGCGTAGCCGGCGCCGCCGATGATCGTCAGGTAGGCGGCGGTCGGGATCCACTTCGTGGCCCACCAGGAGAAGACGTCGACCGCGATGAATGCGTAGGGCATCGCGACGGCGGTGACCCGGAGCCACGACGGCAGGCCCGTCGCGAGCGTGAAGATCATGCAGACGAAGAAGAAGATGAACGCGATGCCGAAGAGGTGGATGTGCGAGACCCGTGCGAGCGTCGGGACCGTCGCCCCCTCGTCGATCTGGGCGACGGCCTTGATGCCCTCGTACTCGCGGAGGTTCGCGATCCCCGGGACGATCCCGTGGCAGCGGCCGCAGTTCGTCGCGACGAGCCCTTCGATCCGCTCGTCCCAGGCGTCGCGTGGCGAGCCGGCGCGCACCCAGCGCACGATCTCTGCGCGGACCTGCTCGGAAGCCATCAGCTTCATCGAGCCCTGCAGCTTCGCCTCGATCCTGCTGCCCTCGCGGTTGCCGTAGTAGCTGTAGACGATGTCGTCGACGGAGAGGCCGAATCGGCCGTCTGCCATCCCATGGGTGAACAGGATCTGGGCGAAGGACATGGCGAGACCGAGGCCGATGACGATGAGGTAGCCCGTGAAGAGGGCGCGGAGCGCCGGGTCGCACCGATGTAGCGGCTCGCTCCAGCGGCTCGTCGGCGCTCGCTCGGGCAAGGTCGCACCTCCTCGAGGTTCGTCGGACGCGCCGTGACCTTCTGAGGGCGCCCGACGCGTCGCCTTCGAACGTAGCGCGCTCGGAGCGACGCCGGGGCGTATGCAGGACTCGAACAAGCTCCTCTCTGCGGGGGCGGAGCAGCTCCCCCATGCGCCGGCGGATTCCGCGATCGAGTCCGAGTCGATCGCGCCCCGACGAGAGGTGGCGCCCCGCGAGCGCATCATGCGATGCTTCCCGATGCCCGACTCGCCCCTTGTCCATGCGCCCCTTCTCAACTACCCTCATCTTCGCGGTCGGGCATCACGGACCCAGAGCCGGTACCCACCAACCACACCCCCAAACCATCACGTTCCTCGCCGGCCGTTCAGGCCGATCGATCTGCCATCGAGCCTCTCTCCATGACCTATTGCCTGGCGATCCGCGTTTCGGAAGGGCTCGCATTCGCGAGCGACACCCGTTCGAATGCGGGCGTGGACTACGTCACCGCCTACAAGAAGCTGCACGTCTTCAGCACGGAGCCGGACCGCGTCGTGGTGATGCTCAGCGCCGGCAGCCTCGCGACGACGCAGGAGATCGTGGCCCGCATCGGGCAGGATCTGACGACCGAGAAAGAGAGCCTGAACAGTGGAACCCGGCTGTACGAGGTCGCGGCGTACGTCGGCCGCGTCAGTCAGTTCGTGCAGAAGTCGCATCAGGAGGGCCTGGCCGCGACGGGGGCGAGCGGGTCGGCGACCTTCATCGTCGGCGGGCAGGTGAAGGGAGAAGAGCCCAACCTCTTCATGGTCTATCCGGAGGGCAACTTCATCAGCGTATCGGACGACACGCCGTATCTGCAGATCGGAGAGACCAAGTACGGCAAGCCGATGCTCGACCGCATCGTGGACGTGTCCCTCTCCCTGGATCAGGCGATCCGCCTCGCGTTGCTGTCCCTGGATGCCACGATCAGATCCAATGTCACCGTCGGCCCACCGCTGGATCTGGGAATCTACCGTGCCGACAGCTTCGCCCCACTGGTGACCGGTCGCCTGGACATCCGCGACGACTACTATCAGGAGTTTCGGACAGCGTGGAACGAGGCGCTGGTCGAAGCCTTCCGAGGACTACCAGATTTCAAGTGGCCGGAGATCGCGAGCGGCAAGATCGAGGGCTGAATCGCGCGACGAGACCGCCAGGGCCTTCCATCATCCAGCCTGCTCCCTCCTCAGAGGCGTCAGGGTGACCGGAACGGCCGTCATGAGCGGCATCAGGCTGATGGACTGGAGATTCGTCTGGATGCTGAGGAGCCGCGCGGGATTGGTGCCGAAGTGGCGTACCCTGGAGTCGACGCCGGGCTCTCCTCCGAAGCCGTGGGTCATCGAGAGGGCGCCGCGCCGAAGCGTTCGGTCGGGCTGGACGATGGCGCTGACTCGTCCATGGTCCGAAGTGAGCTCCACGAGCGAGCCCGGCGAGAGTCCGGAGGTGCGCATGTCGTCCGGATGCATGAAGCAGGGGTTGTAGCCGTAGCGGGCCAGCCCGGGGACATGGCGACCCAGCGAGTTCATCGTCTCGCGCGATCGCCTCACGATCAGGCGGTAGGGCCGCTCTTCCTGCGCGGTCGAGGTGAGGGCTTCGAAGGCGTCGTCCACCTCGGCCTCGACATCCGGAGGCATCAGCTCGAAGCGACCCTCGGCTGCGTCGGGGGGCGGCGCCACCTCCGGAGAGGGCAGCTCCGGATAGAGTCGGCCGTGCGGATGGCGCCGAAGGTCGTCGTAGTCCACCGGGCACCCGGCGGCGCGCTCGGTGAGGATCTCGAGATCGCTGGGCACACTGTCGTCCGGCCGATAGCGGCGGCGCCCCATCTCGAGGGTCAGCCCCATGGCCTGCGAGAGGCGGAGGAAGAACGCCCAGTCGTCGATGACTCCAGCCGGTCGCGGCAGGACCGGCGCCGCGAACTGAGCGAAGGGCTCATCGCTGGTGTGGCCGTAGCCGCGGGTGTCCTCGGTCCGCTCGAGCGCAAGGGTCGGCGCGATGACGTAGTGGGCGCGTCGGGCGGTCTCGGTCATGAAGGGGTCGAGTACGACCAGGAGCTCGAGCGCATCGAGCGCCTCGAGGATGCGGTCCTGATCGGGAAACGCTGCGCCCGGGTTGGCGCCGACGACCACGAGCGCGCGGATGCGATCCGCGCCATCGAGCAGGATCTCGTCGGGGAGCATCGGCGACATCAGCTCGCGCCCAAGCCAGGAGGCGCCGAAGCGGTTCTTCGGCGCGCGCTCCCAGGGGCGGCTCGGCGAGCGGGCTTCCTCCCGGAGGTGCGGCGGGCGCTCGAGCACCGGCCGGCCGGCCGGCCGGTCGCCCTCGCGAGGGAAGCGTCCGCACACGACGTTGAGCGCCTGGATGAGATGCTCTGCGACTTTGGCGTGAGGGCGCATGTCGGGTCCGTTACCCGAGGTCGCCATGCCGGAT
>CAZQMY010000310.1:0-5197 GCA_964594405.1 uncultured Spirochaetaceae bacterium
GCCCGGCCGGACCGGGGGCGGATGACCGGACCTGCCGATGGGCGGACCGGGGCTGGGGCGCCTCAGCATAGCCGGCTGGCTCGGGAATGTGTGGACCCCGGGCCCGTGCGCGACCCTTCCTCCGCCGGGAGCAGGCCTCGGAGATCGCCTTCCCCGACCAGGCTGCCGGGAGGGCGAGGACCCTGACTGCTGTCCGTACACGAAAGCGAAGAGTGGCCGATCGCTGGGAGCGCCCGGCCCCTCGAAGGCCAGATCGTCGAGGCGTCCTGCCTAGAAGATCGACTGACCGTTCGCCAGCTGGCAGGGACCCACGACGCCAGCGACGTTGGTCGCCGTGCCGACTTCCACACCCTGGCAGCCGTTCGGGCCCGTCTGGATGGCGGTCGTGACCTTGCTGTAGGCCCAGGTCTGGTTCGCGGTATCGCCGTCGATGTTGGCGGCGGCGTCGACCGTGTAGTCGAGCGAGTTGGCAGCCGCCGTCACGCCGTAGACGAAGTAGACCTGCCCCTCGGGCAGCCAGCCGAGCGTATCGTTGAAGGTGGCATAGCCACCGTTGGTGAAGTCGGCCTTGGTCACACCGGGGATGGTCGGGGGCGTGTTGATGGCCGACACGTACGAGCCGAACTCGGCCATGTAGGCCTCCTCGGCGGTGCGGATCGCGGCGATGTTGACCTTGCCCTCAGAGGACTTCGACTTCAGCTGGAAGCGAAGGAAGTTCGGAATGGCGATGGCCGCCAGGATTCCGATGATCGCAACCACGATCATCAGCTCGATCAGGGTGAAACCCTTGTTGCTCTTGCGAAGCAGCTTGCTCATTACTCTCTCCTGTTTGATCTCGCCGTGTCCGTGGTCGGCGTGAACTGTCATGGATGGCACGCGGCGTAGTAGAGCAACCACGGTGCCAACCCGGACGCGGACGCCGTTCCATTCGGCACCTCGAAGGGCAAGCCTTCGGGATTCGGGGTGATATTTTTTCAAGGCGCGAACGATCCCGCCCTCGAGCGGATGCGCGCTTACAATCCACTTGAAATCAGGTGACAATGTTCGGTCGGCGGCGTCGGGATCCGTCACAAGGTCGTGTCATGGGAGCGGAGCAGTACGCCCGGAGCGGAACACCGGCACCGCGGAGTGCGCCCTGCCGTCCCCGGCGCGGCTGGCCAACTTCGCGGAGACGACGTCGGACCCCGGGCCAGTCAGCCGGGTGCGGATGATCACCGGCCCACAGGAGGCGGGCTGCTCGCGGCTCGGCTCGAAGCGCTGCCCCGGGCAGCCGACTCCCGGCCGCCGGCGCGGCCACGGGGGCGAAATTGACGCTCCGTCAGGTCGGGCAGTACATTCTCGCGTCGAGAGGGCTCGCTCGCGACACGGGCCCACAATCCGATCACGCCCCCCCCAAGCCCCATCGAGCGATGCATGAAGATCCAGGTCGACCTCGCGCTCTGCACCGGCCACGGCCGCTGCTACGCCCTCTGCCCCAGTCACTTCGACGAGGACGAAGCCGGCCACTGCCTGCTCGTCCAGCCAGAGGTGGGGACGGATGCGCTGGACGAGGTTCGGCAGGCCGCAGACAACTGCCCGGAGGGTGCCATCACGATCGTCGAGCGCTGAGCCCTGCCGAGCGCCTTCCGGGTAGGATCAGCCGGGCACGCCGAGGATCGTCCGGCCGTCCCCGCGGTCGAGGTCGGACTGCACGTGGTTGTGAGCGGCGTCGTCGCCCACCACGATCGTCGTGAGCACGACCATCCTCCTGCAGATGGCGAATACACCGAACGCCCCGCGAGCGGCGATCGATTCCATCCTCGCCGCCCCTCCATGCCCACGCGTCGAACGGCGCGGCGTGGGCCGTACTCACGCGTCCGGGTCCAGCTTGGCAACCCCGGATTCGTGACGCGTCGGGCCGCTTCGGATCCGCCGTCCGCGAGCGGGTCGGACCCTGGATCGCCCCGCCGATGGGCAATCCGCTGCACGCTCGAACTCTCCGGCCGCGTGCAGGAGGAGGTGCGCAAGCCCGGCGTTGTAGGTCGCCACGTCGTCGTATGTGCTCACCTCCGCGAAGAGCGCGCAGAGCTCACGGGCGCGCGCCGACGGGAGGAGGCGGATCATCGGCACACTGGCCCGCCGCCGCCCCAGCCAGCGCAGCTCGGATCCACGACAGGTGCGGCGCACCAGCGATCGGCGGAAGCAGGCGATCCACATCTCGAAGTCCGTGGAGTGGTCGGTGATCACGTGCTCCTGATCGGGAAAGAGCCAGACGAGGCTGCCCGGCCTCAGCGTGAGCGGGCGCGAATCGACCATCAGCGTCGCGCGGCCGCGGATCACGTGATCGAGCTCGAGCTCCGGATGCCGATGGCGTGCCAGCCGTGCTCCCGGGAGCCGGAAGCGCGAGAGCTGGCCTTCGAGGCCCGCGGCCATGGCGATGCGCAGCTTCATCGCTTCTCTATGCCCACCTCCATCGGAAGACTAGCGAGCGAATCTGCGCATCCGACTCAAGCGGCCTTCGGCGAAGACCGATAGATCTCCGAGTCAGCTCCAGGGAGTTGTCCCGGCATGTCGCCGGTGGGCTCACTGAGACGCAATCTACGAGGCTGGAATGGGCTCCATCGTCTGGGTGGGTTTCATCGCGTTCTTCGTCGCGAGCCTGGCGGTGGGCATCCATCTGCTGACGCTCTGGTGGCGCACCCGCGCCCTGCCCGAGCTGCTGATCGGACTGGGCGTCCTCGGCATCGGTCCCGTGGGCTTCGGGCTCTCCACCGTGGGGACGCGCATGCTCGAGCGCAACGGCGACGACATGACGGCCCAGGCGATCATGATCGCCTCCACCGTCGCCCTCTACGGCGGAACCATCGCCAAGGGCGTGTTCAACTGGCGCGTCTACCACCCGAGCTCCACGCCGGTGCGCACCGTGATCTACGCCGGCATCGGGCTGCTCGCCCTCGGCTTCATCGCCCGCCTGCTCGTCTTCGGCGGCCGGCCGCCGAGCCCGAGCCATCCCCTCGCCCTCTCCCAGTCGCTCGTGCAGATCGCCGTGCTGCTCTGGGGCTCCTACGAGGCGATCCGGTACTTCTCGATGATGCGCAAGCGGATCGCGCTTGGAATGGCCGATCCGGTGGTCTGCAATCGCTTCCTGCTCTGGGGCATCGGTGCCTTCGCGGCGGGCTTCGGCTCGTTGCTGGCGACGGGAGTCCGGCTGGTGATCGCCCCCGAGGCCGCGGCGCCCCTGGAGCCGTGGGTCCTCGCTTCGTCGTCGGCACACGGCAGTGTCGCTGCTGTCGCCATGTGGCTGGCCTTCGTGCCGCCCTCCGCCTACGTGCGCTGGATCGAAGGCCGCGGCTCGGCGCGAGACGTCGGCTAGCGCCATCGGGCGGGCCCGGGGTGCCAACGCTAACCTGCACCGCATGACCGAGCAGCAGGACGCGAAGATCTACATCGATGGCCACGCCGGCACGACGGGCCTGCGCATCCGCGAGTGGCTCGCCGGTGGCGACGGGATCGAGGTGCTCACCCTGCCGGAGGCGTCGCGCAAGGACGACGCGGGGCGACGGGCGATGATCGAGACGGCGGACATCGCCGTGCTCTGCCTGCCGGACGAAGCGGCGAGACAGGCAGCGGAGTGGGCCGCGCCCGCGGGCACCCGCCTGCTCGATACGAGCACGGCGCACCGCATCCACGAGGACTGGATCTACGGCATTCCCGAGCTCTGCCCGGGGCAGCGAGAGCGGATCCGCGACGCGCGCCGGGTCGCGAACTCGGGCTGCTACGCCCTGGCGTTCATCCTGCTGGTCAGGCCGCTGATCGAGGCGGGCCTGATCTCCAGTCGGGCTCCGCTCTCGATCCACGCGCTCTCTGGCTATAGCGGCGGGGGCCGGCAGCTGATCGAGAAGTGGCAGGATCCGGCGGGACCGCTCGTGGGCCAGGTCTTCGAGGCACCCTACGCGCTCGACAGGGTACACAAGCACATCCCCGAGATGATGGAGTACACGGGCATCGCGCAGCCTCCGCAGTTCATCCCGGCCGTGGGCCCCTTTGCCTGCGGAATGCGCGTGCAGGTGCCGCTCCACGCCGGGCTGCTCGAGGGCGAGGGGCCGGACCGGGCGGAGCGGGTCTACAAGGCGCTCGAGAGCCGCTACTCGGGTGAGCCCTTCGTCCGCGTCCAGCCGATCCCGGAGCCTGGCAGCATCGACGAGCAGCGCTTCGATCCGCGCCGTTGCAACGACACCAATAGCATCGAGCTGAGCGCCCTGCCCCATCCCTCGGGCCACGTCCTGCTGGTCGCCATCCTCGACAACCTCGGCAAGGGCGCATGCGGAACGGCGATCCAGAGCCTGAACCTCATGCTCGGCCGCGAAGAGACCACGAGCCTGCCCAGCGCCTAGCCCACACGCGCTGCGCGAGGGGGGATCCGTCACGCCCGGGCGCTGGAGGCTAGAGCGGTCGGCCGCGTAGGATCCGAAGCACGCGACGCAGGGGCTCCGCGGCGCCCCAGAGCAGCTGGTCGCCGACGGTGAACGCTCCGAGATAGTCGGCTCCCATGCGCAGCTTGCGCACGCGGCCGACCGGGATCGAGAGTGTGCCGGTCACGGCCGCCGGGCTCAGTCCGGCCAGGGTTTCGGGCTTGTCGTTGGGGACGAGGGAGACCCATTGGTTGGCCCCGGCGATCACCTCTTCGAGCTCGTCGAGGGGGACGTCCTGCCGGAGCTTGATGGTGAAGGCCTGGCTATGGCAACGCATGGCCCCCACGCGCACGCAGAGGCCGTCCACCGGGATGTCGACCTCGGTCCCGAGGATCTTGTTCGCCTCCACGTAGCCCTTCCACTCCTCCCGCGTCTCGCCCCCCTCCATCTTCGAGTCGATCCAGGGAATCAGGCTCGCGGCGAGCGGCACGCCGAACTGCTCCGTGGGGAAGCTGCTGCTGGCGAGGCTCTCGCAGACCCGCGCGTCGAAGTCCAGCGCCGTGCTGGCCGGCGCCTCGAGGAGCGCAGCGGCGTCGTCGCCGATGGCCTTCATCTGCGCGACGAGCTCGCGCATGTTGCGGGCGCCTGCGCCCGAGGCGGCCTGGTAGGTCATGGCCGAGAGCCACTCGACCCAGTCCTCGCGGAACAGGCCATGGAGCGCCAGCAGCATCAGACTCACGGTGCAGTTGCCGCCGATGAAGTTGCGCACGCCGCCGTCGATGGCGCGGTCGATCACGTCCCGATTG
>CAZQMY010000310.1:5207-7204 GCA_964594405.1 uncultured Spirochaetaceae bacterium
TCCTGGTGCAGACGATGGCCGCTCTTTGCCACCTTGACCGGATCGAGAACGATGATGCTGTCGTCGTCCATCCGCTTGGCCGAAGCCGCATCGATGAAGTAGCCCTGCCAGCCCTGCTCACGGAGCTTGGGCAACACCTGTTTGGTGTAGTCTCCGCCCTGACAGCTCACGATGGCGTCGTGCGCACCGAGCGCCGCGGTATCGTACGCATCCGCCAGCGGCGCCGTCTCGGTTCCGACGTCCGGTCCGGGATCGCCCACCTGGCTGGTGGAGTAGAAGAGCGGGACGAGCCCCTCGAAGTCTCCCTCGGCGCGCATTCGGTCCATGAGCACCGAGCCCACCATGCCGCGCCACCCGACGAATCCTACGCTCTCGATCTTGACCATGACGCGGCATTCCGTAGCAGATGGCGGCCTCCACTGCCCGCCCGAGCGCCTTCGCCCTGTGCCTTCATCGACCCATCAGAGACCCGCAGCTGTGGACCAAGTTGACCGGATTTCCACCTCTCCTACCCTCCGACCATGACGACGGACCGCTCGAGCACTTCGTTCGCCGAGGCCGAGGAGGAGCTGCACGAGGCGGCCATCGAGGCGGTGGGCTTCGATGATTTCGGCGATCCTGGATACCTCGAAGGTCTGCGGGTGCTGCTCGACGCCTACGACGAGGAGGCGCGCTTCACGGACGACGGGGGCCGCGCCGCGCGCCTGATGATCGTCGATACGCTTCGCCAGCGGCTGCGCGCCGAGCGCGCCTGGCAGGCCCACCCGGAGGTTCTGGATCACGCGATCGAGCGCCCGCTGGTGATCTGCGGACTCGTACGCACCGGCAGCACCGCGCTGCACGCTCTGATGGGGCAGGATCCCGACGTCCAGCCCCTTCAGTACTGGCTCGCCCGGAACCCGCAGCCCAGGCCCCCCCGCAGCACCTGGCGCGACCATCCCGACTTCCGGGCCAGCGACGCCGAGATCCAGGGCATGTACGACGCCGACCCCTCGCTCAAGGCCGTCCACTTCATGAGGGCGGACGGTCCCGAGGAGTGCCGTCACCTCCTGATGCAGCAGTTCACCGACGACGCCTTCGAAGTGAACGCCACGGTGCCCTCGTACTCGGCGTGGTACGCGCAGGCGGACATGCTGCCCAGCTACGAGCGCCACCGCGATCTGCTCAAGCTGATCGGCTCGAACGACGTGGGCACCCCATGGCTGCTGAAGTACCCGGTCCACATGCGCTACATGGCGGACTTCCTCGAGGTCTACCCGGATGCCTGCGTGATCCAGACCCATCGCGACCCGCTCACGGTCCTGCCCGGCTACATCAGCCTGATCGCCGGCTTCCGCGCGATGAACGAGGAGCGGATCGATCGGCAGGCCATCGCGGAGCAGGTGCTCGATCAGTGGGCCGACGGCTGCGGGCGCATGATCGCCCTGCGAAAGCGCCGCGATCCGGCACGATTCTACGACGTGCAATTCGCGGATTTCATGTCCAACCCGATCGGCACCGTCGAAGCCATCTACGCACACTTCGGCCGGACCCTTTCGGCGGCGGGAAAGGCCGCGCTCGAAGCCTGGCAGAGCGAGCATCCCGAGTATCGGCGCGACCGCCACGAGAACAGCACGAGCGCGGAGGACATCGGCATCGATCGCAAGGACATCCTCGACCGCTTCTCCGCCTACATGGAGCAGCACGGCATGAAGCCCGAAGCATGATGTCCCTCTATCGCGCGTGGCTCGTCCGGGCGGGAAGCGCGTAGGCGATCACGTAGTCGCCGAGGGTCGTACGCAAGGTGGAGTGGCCACCCGCGGCGATCACGAGGTATTGGCGGCCGTCCTCGGCGAGGCGATAGCTCATGGGCGTGGCCTGCCCGCCCGCCGGCAGCCGTGTCTGCCAGAGCAGGGCGCCCGTCTCCGTCTCGTAGGCAAGCAGGTAGTCGTCCATCGATGCCGCGATGAAGGTCAGCACGGTGGAGGTGGTGGTCGGTCCGCACAAGATGGGGAAGC
>CAZQMY010000311.1:0-7199 GCA_964594405.1 uncultured Spirochaetaceae bacterium
GGGCCGGCGGGATTCGAACCCGCGACCTCTTGACCCCCAGTCAAGCGCGCTACCAAGCTGCGCCACGGCCCGCCCGGCCCAAGGGTGTAGCCAGATCGGCGCGGCCTGTCGAGGCGCGGTGGCAGGAATTCCCTTGCAGCGGTTGCCATTTACCGGCTTGCGGCGCGCGGCATGGGAGGGACTCAGCGGCGTCTGCGGCGCCTGCGGGCGCGGGCGGTCGAAGGATGTACGGGGCGAACGCCGGGGCGCTCGGGCGTGGAGAGTGCATCGGATTCGGGCGCCTCGGACTCGGGCTGGGCGTCATGCGCTTCGGGATCCGCGCCCTCCTCGGATGACGTCTCGGGCGTCGGGGGCTGAGCTTCGGCTTCGATGGGCTGCTGATGGTGCGCGGGCTCGACGGACGCAGTCGATTCCGCGTCGGAACGCACGTCCGTCGCAACGCTCGGCGCGGGCGTGGTCTCCGTCTCGGCCGCCAAATCGGGCTCGGAGATCGACTCGCACTCGCGTTCCGGCGCGAGCACGCTCTCGGACTTCGGGGCATGGCTTGCCTTCGGATCGACGGCGTGCGTTGCGAGGATCTCCTCGATGCGCGAGGGCCGCCGCGTGGTCTCTTCGGTCTTCGTATCGCGAGCGTCTCGCGCTTCGTTGGACGCGGCCCGGCGCGGCGCAGCCCCTCTGTCCTCATCGTGCGGCGACTCGGGCGCGCGGGCCGCTGCGAGCTTCGCTCGGAGCTGCCGCGCGAAGTCGATGGGCGCGGGCTCTTCGGTGTCCTCGCTCGCTTCCTCCACCGGAGCGGATGTCTGCACCTCGGGTCCCGCGGCGGACTCGCTCGGCGGAGGCTTCGGCGCTTGCGATGCAGCCAGTGCTTCTCCGGCCATCGGCCGCTCGCTCTCGGGCTCTCCGATCGGCGGCTGCGGCTTGCGGCCGACCGCCTCGGCCGGATCGGGCGGAGCAGAATCGACCACCTCCCCTTCGTGCGCCGCATCCATCGCCGGCATGCTCGGCTGAACGTCTTCCCCGACCGCAGGCTCGCGAGCGCTGTGCACGGGCGACTCGACGTGAGCCCCGGGCTCGACTTCACGCTCCATCTCGCCCTGCAAGCGAGGGGCGGACTCCGACGCGGGCGCGGATGCCAGGTCGGCGCGGGGCGCAAGCATGGACTCCGGTGGGGTAGCCGGCCCGTCGGGCTGATCGGGCCCTCGGTCGAGTTCGGGCTCGACGTTGGACGCACGGTCGAGCCCGGCGACGAGCGCCACGAGTCGCGGCGTCTCCTTCTTCGCGGCTTCGCGCCAGCCGAGGCCCGCGAAGCCGCGTCCCTGGAGCAGGCCGATGGCGAGCTCGTGGATGCGGCGCGGGTTGCCGCCGGAGAGCCGGTGGATGCGGCCGACAGTCTCTTCGTCGAAGCGCTCGAGCAGCGGATCGGCCTCGGGGCTCGAGCGGATGCGGGTCTGGACGTACGCTTCCGCCTCGCGTGGTGAGAGCGGCTGACACAGACGGGTCTCGGCGACCGCGTCACCAAAGGCGGCGAGCACGCGGCTGGCCTGCGCGTCGTCCGAGGCCGCCATGACGAGTCTCAGAGAGAGCTCGCATCGGCTCTCCAGATCGGCCAGGGCGCGGGCCGTAGGCAGCGGGATCGAGTCGGCGTCGTCGATCATCAGTACGAGCGCCCCGCCCCGCTCGCGAAGCTCGGCGGCGAATCGCACCAGGGTGGACATCGAAGCTTCGCCTTGGACGGGCCTCTCGCCCAGGAGTCCAAGAGCCCATGTGCACAGCTCTTCGGGCGCGAGGGCTCCATATGGGAGGTACTGGCAGCGCAGTCCGGCAGCGGCCAGACGCGCGGCCAGCACGTGCATCACCATGGTCTTGCCCATGCCAGGCGGCGCGGAGAGCCATGCGCTGCCCCGCTCGGCCACGATGCGATTCTCGAGGTCGGCGAGCGCCAGGTCGCTGGCGGCGCGGGGCACATAGGCCCCCGGGTCGGCGGTCTCGGCGAAGGCCGCCTCGAGTCCGACGCCGGGCTTGTCGGCCCGATGGGCGCTGATCTTGGCCGCCTGCATGTCGCTCATCATCAGTCTGGATCGGGTGCTGCTCAGCAAGACTCAAGATGGAACGAACCAACCCGGCACGCCAGTCCTGTGGCGGATCCGTCGATCGTCGGCAGCCGGGTCGGGCTGGCCCGTCCGACTCAGTCGCTGGCGAGCTGCTGGCGCAGATCTGCGAGCTCGCTGCGTACGCGGCGCACGCGAGCGAGCAGCGCGTCCGCGTTGGCGGGCTCTCCCTCGCGCTCGGCCTTCCCTGTCCGCGGCCGCTCGACGCGCACTGGCTGATCTGCAGCGCGCCCCAGGACCTCGCCGACCCGCCCGGGTCCGAGCTCCTTGAGGCGCTGGCGCGCTCCGGCGATGGTGTAGCGCTCTGCGTAGAGCAGCTGCTTGATGGCGAGGATCATCTCGATGTCCTTGCGCCGATAGAGCCGCTGCTTGGAGCGCGACTTCGGCGGCGTCATCCAGCGGAACTCGGTCTCCCAATAGCGGAGCACGTGAGGCTTGACGCCGGTGATGTCGGCGACCTCACCGATGCGGTAGTAGAGCTTGCCTTCGGGCAGGAGTTCCCCCTGATGCGCGCTCTGCTCCGATCCCGCGGCCGCTCCGGAGGACGCGCGTGCCTCCTTTCGACGAGGGCTCGGCCTGGCGCTTGCGCTCGTGTTCGCGCCGTCGTGCGCGGGCGAGCCATCCGCGCGCGTCGAAGAAGGGGTGCGACTGCTGCCTCGGGCTGTGGCCGCGGGACGGCTCTTCCTGGACGCCCCTTTCCTGGTCGCCGCCGTCCCGGCTCCCGAGCCGGGAGGAGACGGGTCTCCGGCGGCCCCCGCGCGCTTCCTCCGACCGCCTCCACCTGCCTTCGAGCCGCGTGCCGCCATCCAGCCTCCCCGCGCTCGCCCCGACCCCGCTTCGCACTCGCCCCGAAGGCGACCAGCGGTCCGCGTAGGCGACGAATCGACCGCCGATGAATCGTGGGGAGCCCGGGGGGTCCGGGCAGGCTCGCTAGAAGGTGCCGGTCTCGGCCTCTTCCTCGACCTCGGGGCTCTCCTCGTTCAAGACGTTCTTTAGCACGAGGCTCGGCTTGAACGTCAGCACCTTTCGCGCCTCGAGGAGAATTTCCTGACCGGTCTGAGGGTTGCGTCCCTTTCGTGCGTTCTTCTGGCGAACGACGAAGTTGCCGAAGCCGGAGATCTTCACCTTCTCGCCCTGGGCGAGCGTGTCCTTGATGATCTCGAAGACCTTCTCCACGAGCTCGGCAGCCTCCTTCTTCGAGAAGCCAACACGCTCGTAGATCTGCTCGACGATTTCCGCTTTGGTCATGGCTGCTGGTCCCCCTCCCCGGCTGCAGGAATCGAAGATTCCTTCCACTAATCGGTAGCTTAGCTGCCTCTCTCAAGGCTGTACCGCGTCTGGGAGGAAAATCCTCGGCTCACGACCCGTGGCCATAAAGACGCACTGCGCCCGGGATGGCACGAGTCGGGCCACCCCGCGCCTCCAGCGGCGCGCCGATCCCCGCCCGATTCGGCGCCTGGTCTCAGGCCACGCCCTTCGCCACCTCGACCAGCTTGGCGAAGGCCTCGCGATCGGTGAGGGCGAGCTGTGCGAGGACCTTCCGGTCCATCTCCACGCCGGCGGTCCTGAGGCCGGCGATAAAGCGGCTGTAGGACAGGCCCTCCTCACGGGCGGCGGCGTTGATCCGCGCGATCCAGAGCGCGCGGAAATCGCGCTTGCGGCGCTTTCGGCCGACGTAGGCGTACACGCCGGCCTTGTCGACGGCCTCCTTGGCGACGCTGTGCAGCTTGCTGCGGCCGCCGACCATTCCCTTGGCCTTCTTCATCGTCCGGGCGCGGCGCTTGTGCGCGGGCACGCCCCTCTTGACTCGTGACATCCTGCTTACCTTTCCGTCCGTCCCATCCGTCCAATCCGTCCCATCCGTCCCATGCATCGCGATGCTCGCGATGCCTTCGATGCTTCCGGTACTCGAGCGTCAGGGGCGATGATCTCCTCGCGCGGGCTTCGTGGCTCGTCTGCCGAGAGCGGATCGTCCGGCAGGATGGAGTCGAGGGCAGCGCGCACGAACTCGTTCGTTCATTCGATTCGGCGGGTCTCAGAGATAGGGGAGAAGCCGCTCCACCCGCGGTACGTCGACGTCGGCCACCATCTCGTCGCGCCGCAGCTGGCGCTTCCGCTTGGTGGTCTTGGTGGTGAGGATGTGCTGCTTGTTGGCCTTGTTTCGCTTGATCTTCCCGGAGCTCGTGCGCTTGAAGCGCTTGGCGGCTCCTCGATGGGACTTCATTTTCGGCATTGCTGGGGCTCCTGCTTACCGGGACCCACCGGCCATGGACACATGTCGACCAGGCGGGGGCAGCGGTCCGACGGCATCACTCGGCCGTCGCGTTCTCCTCGGCCTCTTCGGCCCGAGGCTGACTCTCTTCCGTGTCGGCTGACTCCGCAGCCTCTGCGGCGTCGGCCGCCTTCTTGTCGGCTTCTTCCTGCTTCTTGAGCTCCGCCACGGCTTCGCGATCGGCGATCAGGATCATCGACATGAAGCGCCCCTCCATCCGGGGCGGGTTCTCCATCTTGGCGATGGGTCCGAGCTGCTTCATGACCTCGGCGAGCTGATCGCGTCCACGGCTGGTGTGCACCATCTCACGGCCTCTGAACATCACAGTGACCTTGACCTTGTCCCCGTCCATCAGGAATCGGCGCACGTTGTTGAGCTTGAAGTTGAGATCGTGCATGTCGGTCCCCGGTCGGAGCTTCACTTCCTTGAGGGCTGCGGCATGCGACTGCTTGCTCGACTTCTTCTTCTTCTGCTCGTACTTGTACTTGCCGTAGTCCATGATGCGGCAGACCGGCGGCTTGGAGTTGGCGGCCACCTCGACGATGTCCAGCCCCTCCTCGCGAGCGAGCGCCAGAGCCTCCTCGGGACTCATCACCCCGAGCTGCTCGGAGTCCGCTCCGATCACACGCACCTCACGCACGCGAATTCGTTCATTGACGCGGATCTGATCACGCTCCGGCGCCACTATTCGGTAGTTGGATCTCGATCGGCTAGGAATTCCGCTTCCTCCTTCTGCGACGACGTCGCCTGCGGACGGGTCGCCATCTGCCCGCCCGGCTAGGTGCCGGCCAGGGCCTTCATCTCTCTGTTCCGGGTCGCTGCCACGAGCAGATCGACCAGCTCATCGGCCGCCATCGGACCGATCTTCTCCTTGCTCTTGCGAACGCGCGGCGCCGCAGTGCCCTGCTCGGTCTCCTGCGGCCCCACCACGAGCGCGAGCGGGACCTTTGCCTTCTCCGACTCGCGAATCTTCAGGTTCAGCGTCTCGCTGCGATCGTCGAGCTCGGCGCGGACGCCGGCGCGCACGAGCCGATCCTTCAGCGCGCGCGCGTAGTCTTCCTGCTTCTCGGTGATCGGCAGCACCATCACCTGCACCGGCGAGAGCCAGAAGGGGAAGTCGCCGCCGGTGTGCTCGATGTAGATGCCGATGAAGCGCTCGATGGAGCCCAACACCGCCCGGTGCAGCATGGCCGGCTGATGCAGCTCGCCATCTCGACCCACGTACTTGAGCTCGAAACGACCGGGCATCGCCATGTCGATCTGGATGGTGGCCAGCGTCCAGCTGCGACCCAGCACGTCGCGAAAGTCGCACTCGACCTTCGGCGCGTAGAAGGCGGCCTCCTTCTCCTTGATGTTGCACTTCCAGCCCGCGTTCTCGACCGCCTCGATCAACGTGCGCTCGGCGACGTCCCAGTCGGCGGGCTCGCCGAGGAATTCGTCGGGGCGCGTCGAGACGCTCATCTCCACGCCTTCGAGCCCCAGCTTCTCGTACATCTCGCGCACCAGCTGGAAGAAGGAGTGGATCTCGCCCGCGACCTGATCGGGTTCGCAGTAGATGTGCGCATCGTCCTGGGCAAAGGAGCGCACGCGGGTAATGCCGTTGAGTGTGCCGCTGCGCTCGTTGCGATGCAGGCGGGAGAACTCGGCCCAGCGAATCGGCAGATCGCGATAGGAGCGCTTGCCGGTGGCGAAGAGATGGCAATGGCCCGGGCAGTTCATGGCCTTGATGCCGAGCTCCTCGTCGTCGTCCGAGCCGGCGAACCAGTACATGTCGTCGTAGAACTTGAAGTAGTGCCCGCTGGTCTTGAAGAGGTCCGAGCGGAAGAGCTGCGGCGTGATCACCTCTTCGAAGCCGTACTTCGGATAGAGCGACCGGACGAACTCCACGAGCTCGTTGAAGAGCACCGCGCCCCGGGGCAGATAGAAGGGCGAGCCGGGCGAGAGGGCATCCATGTGGAAGAGGCCGAGCTCGACGCCCACGCGGCGGTGGTCGCGCTTGCGCGCCTCCTCGAGGCGCTGCAGGTGCGCCTTGAGCTCCTTCTTGCTCGCGAAGGCGGTCCCGTAGATGCGTTGCAGCCTCGGCCCGTTCTCGTCGCCGCGGAAGTAGGTGCCAGAGACCTCCATCAGCTGGACGGCACCGATCTGGTCGGTGCGCTGCACGTGCGGACCACGGCAGAGGTCCACGAAATCGCCGTGCCGGAAGACCGTGATCTCGGCGTCTTCGGGGATGTCGTCGAGTCGGCTGAGCTTCAGGTCCTCGCCCATGGACGAGAAGAGCTCGCGCGCCTCCTCGCGCGACACCACCTGACGGTCGAAGGCGGCCTTCTCGGAGAGGATCTTCTCCATCTCCTTCTGGATGCGCTCCAGGTCTTCGGGCGTGAAGGGCTCGCCGACGAGGAAGTCGTACTGGAATTTCTCGCGATGGTCCGAGCGCCCCGCGTCCACCTGCGCGTCGGGGAAGAGGCGCTTGACCGCGTCGGCCATCACGTGCTCGGCGGAATGACGGATCACATCGCCGCCGTCGGCGTCGCGCGCGGTGACGATCTCGATGGCCACGTCACTGGTGAGCGGCGCGCGCAGGTCGACGAGCTGGCCCTCGATGCGACCCGCCAGAGCGGCCTTGGCCAGCCCCGGACCGATCCGCTCCGCCACGGCGAGCACCGTCGAGCCCTCTTCCATCGACAAGGTCTTGCCGTCGGGAAGACTGACAGTGATTTCACTCATGGGTGGGCTGCTTCATGGGTCCGCGGATCTCTGTGACGGCGCCGGCGCGCGACGAATCTCGGTGACGGATCTGGAGCGAGTCGAGACGAAACGAG
>CAZQMY010000312.1:0-7176 GCA_964594405.1 uncultured Spirochaetaceae bacterium
AGAAAGACTCGCCAATTCGGAGACTTGCGTTCATCTCGCCACTGGCACGCCGCTCGCATCCGGGCTCCATGAAAGCGCATCGTGCGCACAGCCAAGGAGCCCCGGATGTTCACCCTCCCCAATCTCTTCAGCCTCTTCCGGATCGGCATGGTGCCGGTCCTCGTCGGCCTCGCCCTCACTGGCCAGCGCGGAGCCTTCCTCTGGACCCTCGCCGCCTCGCTCTTCTCCGACGTGGCGGATGGATTCGCGGCGCGCCGGCTCGGCCAGTGCTCGCCGCTCGGCAGCCGCCTCGACACCTGGGGCGATCTGCTCACCTACGCCGTCTCGATTCCCGCCGTGCTTCTCCTCTGGCCGGGTGCGCTGTGGGCCGAGGCGCCCTTCGTCGGCCTCGCCATCGCGGCGTTCGTGTTGCCGACGATCCATGGACTGATCAAGTTCGGCGGGGTCACGAGCTATCACACCTGGGGTGCCAAGGCCTCTGCGCTGCTCATCGGCCCCGGCGTGCTGCTCCTGCTCGTGGCCGGTCAGGCGTGGCTCTTCCAGCTGGCGTCGCTCGTCGTGGTCGTCGCCGGGCTGGAGGAGATGGCCATCACGCATCGGCTGGACGCCCCGCTCCAGAACGTCCGGAGCCTCTGGCATCTCGCCCACGCTCGGGCTGGAAGGGAGCGCGCTCAAGGCATACGATGAGTCGCGCCATGGGCTGGGAGAGACGGCAGGCGGAGGCAGCGGGATGCGGGTCCTGATCGCGGGCGCAGGCGCTCTCGGGCTCGCCATCGGGTCGGCCCTCCATGCCGCCCGGCATCGCTTCGACTTCCTGCTCCGACCGGGTCGCGCCGGGGACCAGGGCCGAGCCCTGATCCAGCACGGCTTCACGCGGAGTGGTCTCTTCGGCGACGTCCACGTTCCGGGCGGCTCCTTCGGGGTCTTCGATCACGCCGACGCGCTGGCCGACGAGCCCTTCGACTACGTTCTGGTGTGTACCAAGACCACGGCCAACCCCGACCTCACGGCGGCGCTCGGCGCCCTCTGGCCTGCCCTCACCCCGGAGCCGCAGCTGGTGGTCTGCCAGAACGGCTGGGGCAATGCCGAGGGCTTCGCCGCGTTCATCGCGCGTGAACACGTTCACAACGCGCGTGTCATCACGGGGTTCCGTCGTCCGGATCCACTGCACGTCGAAGTGACCGTGCACGCGGACGCCATCGCGCTCGGGAACCGCTTCGGTGCGCCCACCGACATCCTCCGGCCGCTGGCCGAGGCGCTCGACGCAGGCGGACTGCCCACGAAGATCTCGACGTCGATCGCCCGCGATCTCTGGGCCAAGGTCCTCTACAACTGCCTGCTCAACCCGCTCGGCGCGCTGGTCGGGGTCCCCTACGGCGTCCTCGGCGAGCGCGAGGCCACGCGCAACCTGATGGCGTGCCTGGCCGGCGAGATCTTCGACGTGATGGAAGCCAGCGGCCACGAGACCCATTGGCGCAGCGCCGCCGAATACCTCGCCGTCTTCTACGACGAGCTCCTCCCCGCGACCGCCGATCACGAGTCCTCGATGCTGCAGGATCTCCGCGCTGCACGGCGGACCGAGATCGGCGCCCTGTGTGGCGCGGTCAGCCACCTGGGGGCCCGGCATGGTGTGCCTACGCCGACGAATCAAGCGCTCTGCGAGCTGATCCGGGCTGCAGAGGACCGCGCCCGCGCTAGCGACCCTTGAACGCGGGAGCGCGCTTGCCGAGGAAGGCCGCCACGCCCTCGGCGTAGTCGTCGCTCTCGTAGCAGCGCGCGATCGCGGACTCGATGGCGGCATGGTCGCGCTCCCCGGGCGGGCGCACGTACTCGCTCATCGAGCGCTTGGCGCTGCGCAGGGTCAGGGGAGCATTGGCGCAGATCTGCTCGGCGGTCTCCAGGACGAAGTCGTCGAGGGCCGCCTTGGGGAGGACGCGGTTGACGAGACGCATGGCCAACGCCTCCTCGGCGCTGAACCGACGGGCGGTGAAGAAGACCTCCCTGGCCGCCGCGGGCCCCACGGCGCGCACCAGCACATCGAGCCCCTCGGCGCTGTAGCCGAGCCCGAGTCGCGCGGCCGGGATCGCGAAGACGCCATCGTCCGCGCTGTATCGGATGTCGGCGCAGAGGGCGATGGCACAGCCACCGCCGACGCAGTAGCCGTGGATCTGCGCGATCAGCGGCATGGGCAGCTCGGCCAGCGCCGCGAAGGCCCGCGCGTTGCGCGCATCGTACTCGCGCGCTCCGGGCCCGCTCCGGGCCTGCTCGAACTCCGAGATATCGGCGCCGGAGACGAAAGCCTGATCGCCTTCGCCGCGCATCACCACGACGCGCACTTCGGGATCGGAGGCGAAGCCCGCCGCCAGCTCGGGAATCGCGTCCCACATGTCTCCGGTGATCGCGTTCCGCCGCCTCGCATGATCGAATACGATCCAGCCGATGGCGCCCTGCTTTCGAGCAACGACCCGACCGCTCACGTGCAACCTCCCCGGCGCCCGCCCTGGAGCGCCGCCGCAAGGCGCGGACGATACCACGCTGCCGCGGCCGAGGGTTTGCCAGGCGAAGGGCCGTGGCCGACAATCGGAGCCCGACGGCCCGGACCGTGCCGCGCCGACCCCCAAGGAGCAGCCGATGAGCGTTGGCGGACGAGACGAGTACTCGGAGATCAAGCAGGACCTGCTGGATACGGCGCGCGCCCTCCTCCGCGCGGGCCTGGTGGAAGGCACTTCGGGCAATCTCTCGGCACGCCTGCCCAATGGCCACATCGTGATGACGCCCTCTTCGCTCGACTACGAGGTCATGCAGCTGGCCGATCTCGTGGTGCTCGACCTCGAGGCCAAGGTGATCGAGGGCGAGCGCGCCCCCACCACCGAGAAGGCGCTCCACCTGGCCTGCCTTCGCAGCCACGAGGACATCGGTGCGGTCATCCACTCGCACGCCATGTTCTGCAGCATGTTCGCCGTCACGCACCAGCCGATCCCCTGCGTGATCGAGGAGTTCCAGATCTACGTGGGCGGGGACGTCCCCGTGACGGACTACAAGCTGACCGGCAGCGACGAGCTCGCGGAAGAGGCGGCGCGCCATCTCGGGGATCGCGGCGCGGTGTTGATGGCCAACCATGGGCTGCTCACCGTCGGACGCAACATCCGCGATGCCATGAAGGTGGCACAGCTCGTCGAGCGCACTGCACAGATCGTCTGGGGTGCGCGACAGCTCGGCGACCTCGTCCCGCTCCCCGATCAGACCATGAAGGCCTTCGACCCCGTCTACAAGATGATGCGCAAGCGCTAACGGAGGAGCACCATGAAGCCCACGCTGCGAATGGTGTTCGCCGCCGCGCTCGCGGTTGGCCTGCTCGGCCCGTTCGCGTCGATCGGAGGGGCGGCGCCCGAAGCAGCGCCCGAGCGCCCGAAGATCGGACTCGCGCTCAGCGGCGGCGGCGCGAAGGGCGCGGCGCACGTCGGTGTCCTGCGGGCTCTCGAGAAGATGCAGATCCCCGTCGACTACATCGCCGGCACCAGCATGGGCGCCGTCATCGGCGGTCTCTATGCGTCGGGCATGGGCGCCGACGAGCTGCAGAAGGCGCTCGAAGAGCTGCCCTGGGACCTGCTCTTCTCCGATCGCACCCCGCGAAGGAAGATCTCGTTCCGCCGCAAGCAGGACGATCGGACCTTCCTGTCGACCTTCCATCTCGGCTTCAAGGACGGCAGCTTTCGATTCCCGAGCGGATTCATCCAGGGTCAGCGCCTCGAGCAGGAGCTCGGCGTCCTCACCCTGCCCGTCGCGACGGTCCGCGACTTCGACCAGCTCACGATTCCCTTTCGCGCGGTGGCCGCCGATGCCGAGACCGGCGAGGCCGTGTCATTGAGCAGCGGCGTCCTGGCCGACGCGATCCGCGCAAGCATGTCGCTGCCCGGCATCTTCTCACCCGTGCCGATCGGCGATCGACTCTACCTGGACGGCGGCATCGCGATGAACCTGCCCATCGAGGTGGTGCGCGAGATGGGGGCCGACGTCGTCATCGCGGTGGACATCGGCAAGCCTCCGCTCAAGAAGGAGGAGATCTCCTCCGCCTTCACGATCACGGGCCAGCTCGTCACCATCGTGATCTACGACAACACACAGGATCAGATCCGCACGCTCGGCGAGGACGATCACCTGATCATCCCCGAAATCGAGGGTGTGGGCACGCTCTCGTTCGAGAAGGTGGTGCCCGCGGCGGCCGGCGGGCTCGAGAGCACCATGGCGCAGGCGGACGACCTGGCGAGACTGAGCCTCTCCGATGACGCCTGGCGCCGCTACCGGGAGGGCCTCGTCTATCCGGACCGGACACCGCCGATCATCGACCGGATCCGGATCGAGAACGACTCGAGACTCTCCGAGAGGACCCTGCGTGCACGAATCAAGCAGCGCGAGGGCGAGCCGCTGGACGTCGACACGCTGCGCACGGACATCGACCATCTGCACGGCATCGACATCTTCGACCGGGTCTCCGCGCGGTTCGAGAAGTCCACGGAAGGCGGCCACGAGCTGGTCCTGACCGCGAAGCAGCGGGCCACGGGCGTGAACCGCATCCGATTCGGCCTGAACGTGGAGACCGACTACCAGAACAGCAGCACCTTCAACCTCGGTGTGGGCATCACCCGGCTGCCGATGAATCGGCTCGGCGCCGAGCTGCGCTTCAATGTGCAGATCGGCCTGACGCCCTCGGTGCTCCTCGAGTTCTGGCAGCCCCTGGATCCCAAGGGCCGCTTCTTCATCGCACCGGCCCTGGACTACGAGACCGACAACTTCGAGCTCTTCGACGACGACGGCGACGCGCTGGCGGACTATCGCGTCTGGCGCGCTGGGCCGCAGCTGGCCTTCGGCCGACAGCTCGGCCAGTGGGGCGAGACCCGGGTCGGCATTCGCTACGAGCGCTCCGAGGCCACCCGGATCATCGGCGATCCGCAGTTCCCTGCGCTCGAGCGCAACCAGGGTGAGGCATTCGTACGATTCGTGATGGATACGCTCGACGATGCGCGCTTTCCGACGCGCGGGACGCTCTTCTTCGCGGAAGGCGCCTTCGGGCTCACCGAGCTCGGCGCGACCGACGACTACCAGGCCGTCTTCACCGGCCTCACCCAGGCCTACAGTCTGGGTCCGAACACCCTGCTCCTCGAGGGTCAGGTCGGTGCTACCTTCGACGACGATCGCGAAATCGGCACGCTCTTTCCGCTCGGCGGCTTCCTGCGGCTCTCGGGCCTCAGACCGAACCAGCTCGTCGGCTCCCAATTCGGGCTCTTCCGGCTACGCGGCTATCGAAGGCTCACCGAGCTGGGCGTGCTCTCGTTCACACTGCCGGTCTACGCCGGCTTCTCCGTGGAGACCGGGAACACCTGGCTCGATCTGGACGACTTCGGCAACGACCTGCGCTACGGCGGCAGCGTCTATCTCGCGCTGGATACGCCCTTCTCGCCCCTCTACGTCGCCTACGGCAACACCGATGGCGACAATCACGCCGGCTACCTCTACTTCGGACAGACGTTCTAGCGCTGCCGCGAGTGACGCCGCCGCGTCCTCAGCGCCGCCCCGCCCTCTCCAGGGCTGCGAGCAGCGCCCGCGCCTTCTGCAATGCCTCTTCGTACTCGAGTGGGCCCTGGGAGTCGGCGACCACCGCCCCGCCCACATGGATGTGCGCGTGCTCCTTGCTCAGGAGGATCGTGCGGATCACCACCGCCAGATCGACGCCGCCCCGCACGTCGAAGTAGCCGAGTGCACCCGAGTAGACACCACGTCGGGTCGGCTCGATGGCAGCGAGGATCTTCATGGCGGCGATCTTCGGCGCGCCGGTCATCGAGCCGGGGGGAAAGGTCGCGCGCAGCAGATCGGCGAGATCGCAGTCTTCTCGCAACCGGCCGCGGACCGTCGAAACCAGCTGGAAGACCGAGGCGTAGGCCTCCACCGCCATCAGCTCGGGGACATGGATGCTGCCGACCTCACAGACCCGACCGAGGTCGTTGCGCACGAGATCGACGATCATCAGGTTCTCGGCGCGATCCTTGACCGAGGTCGCCAACGCCTCCCGGAGGCCTGCGTCGCGGCGCGCGTCCGCGCCCCTCGGACGAGTGCCATTGATGGGGCGGCTCTCCACCCGGCCATCCGCGTCGAGTCGGAGAAAGCGCTCCGGCGAGCTGCCCACGAGACAGCCTTCCGGCAGCTCCAGGTAGGCGGCAAAGGGCGCCGGGTTGGCAGTGCGCAGCGCGCGATGAACCGTCCAGGGATCGCCTTCGAAGGGCAGCGTCATGCGCTGGGTGAGGTTCGCCTCGTAGACATCCCCGGCGGCGATCCGACTCAGGATCACGTCGACCTGCTTCGCGTAGTCGTGCGCGCCCAGGGCTTCCGAGACGTTGCCCGGCAGCGGCTGGCCGATCAGGCTCCGGCGGGACGCGGCATCGGCGACGACCTCGCCCGCGCGGCTCGCCTCGCCTCCATGGTCCGGGCTGCGCGCGAGTCCTCCGGCCCAGAGCGCTGCGATCTCCTCGGCGGCCTCCCGCGCGTGCAGGCCGGCGAGATCGGCCTCGCTCGAATGGCCGAGCCCGAGCGCGAAGGCGTGCCCCCGCCGGTGGTCGAGCGCGACCAGGCGATCGACGAAGAGCATGAGCAGATCCGGCCAGCCCAGGTCGTGCCCAGGAGAGCAGATCGGCCCCTCGATCTGGTCGACGAGCTCGTAGCCCAGGAAGCCCACCGCGCCGCCCACGAAGGGGAGCCCCGCCGCCCCCTCGGCGCCGGGGCCCGTGAGACGAGCCCGACGGGGCGTCATCATCATCGCGGCGAGCTCGATGGGATCCGCTTCGAAGCGCCCCGTCGGTGCGCCCTCGAGGCCGAGGGTTGCCCGGCGCTGCTCGACGTGAACGTCTCGGCCGTAGGCGCGCAGGGTGCCATGCGGATCGGCACCGGCAAAGGAGTACTGCCCGAGCCCACCGGCGCGCAAAGCGCTGTCCAGCAGCCAGGGAAGAGGCGCCTCGCGAAGCGCCTCGAAGCCCGAGAGCAGGGCCCGATCGCTCGCATCGCCGACGGGCAGTGCGTACACCACGACATCCCGTGCAGGAGAGGGCGCGGTCGAGGCGTGGCGGGTTTGTCGGTCGATCATCCGTGCAGTCCTGCGCTGGCCGCAAGCGTAGCCCTGATCCCCCC
>CAZQMY010000313.1:0-7156 GCA_964594405.1 uncultured Spirochaetaceae bacterium
ATATCGAGATTCTGGAGGAGAACACGGTAGAGGAACGTTCCTTTGGCGAGTGGGCGGTGTCGTGGTGAGCCGGGCAGGTGCAGGTGACACTCTCGCGGAGGAGCTGCGGACGCAGATCATCATGCAGCCCAAGGCGATGGGATTGACCTCCGGGATGCTGGGATTGATGGCCGTCACTCCGGGGCTCCCCTTTGCGCCCTTCGCCGTGCTCTCGGCCGGCGCGGGCTTCCTCGCCTACACGATGAGGCCGGAGGAGGCGCAGGAGGCCGCCGCGGACGAGGGGGATGAGCCTCCCGCGCCGAGCGAGGAGGAGCAGATCGCCGGCGCCCTCGCGCTCGACGATCTCGAGCTCGAGATCGGGTATGGCCTGATTCCGATGGTGGATCCCGCCAAGCAGGGCGAGCTCCTCGGTCGGATCCGGGCAACGCGTCGCCAGCTGGCTTCGGAGCTCGGCTTCGTCGTGCCCCTGATCCACATTCGGGACAATCTGCAGCTCGAGCCGGGGCGCTACTCGATCCTGCTCAAGGGTGAGGAGGTCTCGGGCGGGGAGATTCCGCCGGGGCGCTGGCTCGCCATCGAGCCGGACGAGGATGCCGAGCAGATCCCCGGTATCAAGACGGTGGATCCTGCCTTCAACCTGCCGGCTCGCTGGATCAAGGAGGGCGATCGGGACCAGGCTTCGGCGGCGGGCTGGGCGGTCGTGGACGGCGCGACGGCGCTGGCGACGCATCTGGCGGAGACGATCCGGAAGCACGCGTCCAGCCTGCTCTCGAGACAGCGCGTGCAGGAGCTGCTGGATCAGTTCAGCGAGGATTCGCCGAAGACCGTCGAGGAGATCGTGCCCAGCATCGTTCCGATGTCACTGCTACATCGGACGATGCGTTCGCTGCTCTCGGAGGGTGTCTCCGTTCGGGACCTCGGGACGATCCTCGAGACCCTCGCCGAGTACGCGCCGAAGGTCCAGGATCCCGATCTGCTCACCGACCTCGTTCGCGAGCGGCTCGGCCGCTCGATCACGCGGCCGCACCTCACACCGACGGGCGAGATGAGCGTCATCGCCATCGCGCCGGATCTCGAGGAGCAGCTGCGCGCAGGCGTGCAGAGGACCGAGAGCGGCTCCTTCCTGGCCGTCGACAGCAACGTGCTCGATCGCTTCGTCGGTGGGCTCGAGGCGGCGCTGAAGCGCTCGCCGGCGGCGGCGGACTCGAAGGGGCCGGTGCTGCTCGCGAACCAGGCCATTCGCGCTCCGCTCAGGCACGTCGTGTCTCGCGTATCGCCCCGAATCAACGTGCTCTCGCACGGCGAGATCCCCGCCGAGGTCCGGGTGAACGTGGCGACGGTGGTGGGCTAGACCGATGCGGATCAAGCGCTTCAAGGGCAGCGAGATGAGCGAAGTGCTCGCGCAGGTGAAGGCCGAGCTGGGCCCGGACGCGCTCGTCCTGTCCACGCGGAAGGTGCGTGGCGACGGTGGCCTCTTCGGGCGCTTCGGCCGACCCGCCATCGAGGTGACGGCGGGGATCGATCGGGATCCGGCGCCCGTGGAGGATACGACGGGTCTGCCCGTCGGCGGCGAAGGCCTGGCGCGCCGCGAGACGCTGCAGGCGTCGGCGGGATTGCTGGCACCCGTCGAGGCGGAGATCGCGCGGCTGAGGCAGGAGATCAGCCGCATCGCTCGCGTGGCGAGCGATCAACACGATCTGCGCACGGAGCTCGGCGAGCTTCGTGCCCTGCTCGCCGATCTGCGGGGCTGGTCCGGGGCGAACGGCGAGCGCGCGAGCGGACTGGAGCCGGGCTCCATGGGCGGGCTCGCAGAGCGACATCGCGCGGACCTGCGCGCTCGGAGGCGGAGCCAGGGCGAGGGCGGCCTCTCGGAGCGGGAGGCGAACCGTCTCGCTCTGCTCGGGCTCCTCGAAGAGCGGCTCGTTCCCGCGCGGCCCGACGATCCCGCCAGAGCCCGGCTGCTGGTGGGGGCACCGGGGGTGGGCAAGACGACTACGCTGGCCAAGATGGCCGCCCGTGACGAGGCGCGAGAGGAGCGCGTATCGCTGATCACCACCGACTCGTTCCGGATCGGCGCGGAGGAGCAGCTGCGGATCTACGCCGATCTGCTGCAGCTGCCCCTCGATACGGCGCTGAGCGCCGAGGACGTTCGCTCGGCCCTGAGTCGACGCGGCGCACGGCGCGTATACATCGATACGCCTGGTCGCGGGACCCGGGACGAAGCGGCGCTGGGCGATCTCATGAGCATCCGCGAGGCACTCGGCGCTCGCGGCCGCGTCGAGCTGGTCGTCGAAGCCACGACCCAGGAGGCCGACCTGCGTGCGCAGCTGCACCGCTTCGCACCGCTTCGTCCCGACGCGCTCATCGTGACGAAGGTCGACGAGAGTCGGGACCTTCGCGGTCTGCTCAACGTCGTGCTCGACCCGGGGACGCCGCCCCTTCAGTGGGTCGGCATGGGCCAGAACGTGCCCGAAGATCTGGCGGTCGCCGAGCCCGAGCTGCTCTGCAGCTGGCTCGAAGGGGAGGCGGCATGAGCGATGATCAGGCGGCGGCGCTCAGGCGGAGGCAGCGGGCGCGGTCCGAGGCGGGCACGCCGAGGATCCTCGCCATCGCGAGCGGCAAGGGCGGGACCGGAAAGAGCAACGTCGCCGCCAACCTGGCCATCGGCGCCGCACGCGATGGCGCGCGCGCCGTGCTGGTGGACGCCGATCTCGGCCTGGCGAACGCGGATCTGCTGCTGGGCCTGGCGCCCGAGCGCGGCGCGGCGGACGTGCTGCGGGGAAGCTGCCCCCTGGCCCAGGCGCTGTGTGCGGGGCCCGGTGGCGTCGAGTTCCTGGCGGCCGGGGACGGGGTCGACGGCCTGCGCGAGCTCTCGGGGGAGGGCTCGGAGCAGCTCGTCTCGCTGCTGCGCAGCGAATTGCCGGGCCGGGAGCTGGTGGTGCTCGATTGCGGTGCGGGCATCTCGGATCACGTGATCCGTCTGGCCGCAGCCTCGGATGAGGTCCTCGTCGTGATGACCGCCGAGCCGACGAGCCTGGTGGATGCCTATGCCTTCTGCAAGCGCGTGCTCACGCGCCGTGAGGCCGCTGCCCTTCGCATCGTCGTCAACGGCGTGCGCCGGCCGCGCGAGGGGCGCCTCGTCTTCGAGCGCTTGAGGGCTTTGGTCGGGCGATTCCTTGGCGCGCGTGTCGAGCTTCTCTCGATCCTCCCCCACGATCCCCGCATCTGGCGCGCGGTGGCGGAGCAGAGTCCCTTGATCCTGAGCGATCCGCGCGCGCCGCTCTCGCTCGCCCTTCGCGAGCTGGCCGGTACGCTCCGCGCCGATATGCGCTCTCGAGCCGGATCCCGGGTCGGCCCGGCGGCGGCCACGCCGCTCTGAACGGCCGCGCTTCAAACGAGTGAGGGGTCCCGAGGAGTGAAGCATGTCCAACGAGCTACCGGAGGTCAGACCCATCCCGCCGCGAAACCCGGCGACGGGTCCGGTGAAGCGCGTCGAGCGCGTCGAGCGCCAGCGAAGTCGAGAGGAAGAGGGGCGCAAGCGCCGGAAGAAGCGCAAGCGTGCCTCAACCGAACACGAGAAGGACGACGAGCTCGAGGAGTCCGAGGAGAAGGGACACACCCTCGACATCCGCGCGTAGTCGCCCCGTTTCGTGACGGATCATTTTCAGGCTGAATGCCGCTGGCATTCAGAAAGGGAAGATCCTGCCACGTTGGTGGCGGCCCAGCGCACGCCCGGTCGGTCAACCCCACGGAATCCCGACGCTTCAGCGAATCGCGGCTGTGAGGCCGGTGTGGCACGGCACTTGCTCGACCCAGACAACTGTCGGTGAGGAGAGATGTCCAGAGAGACGAGGACCGGATGAGCTCGCCGACAACGGAGAAACGCATTGGGTAGCAACCTCTACGTATCCGCCTCGGGCGCGGCCGCGCGGCTTCGCGACCTCGACATCGTGGCAAACAATCTCGCCAACGCGAACACGACAGCGTTCAAGCGTCAGGAGCCGATCTTCGAATCCGCCTTGCAATCGGCGATTCTCGATCTCGACGGCAGCGAGCAACCCGGGGCGCCGGGTCGGATCTACGTGAAGACGGGGGCCGTCTCCACCGACTTCGGCCACGGAAGCATCCGCCGCACGGATCGCGGCCTGGATCTGGCGATCCAGGGCGAGGGCTTCTTCGAGGTCGAGACGGAGCAGGGACCCCGCTACACCCGCGTCGGATCGTTCGTCGTCGATCGCGAGGGCTACATCAGCCTGCCCGGCGGAGGGGTCCTGATGGGCGAAGGCGGTCCGATCGACGCGCGCGGTCGGACGCCGGAGTTCGATCAGTCGGGCCACGTGCTCGACGAACAGGGGCGGCGACTCGGACGTGTCAAGCTCGTTCGCTTCGAGGATGTCGGATTGCTCGAGCGGCAGGGTGGCGGCCTCTACGCCGCGCCGCCCGGCGTCGCGCCGGAGGAGATGGATCGCCCCGCGTACGCGGCCGGAAGCCTCGAGAAGTCCAACGTCGTGGCCGTACAGGAGATGGGCTCCATGGTCTTCCTGCAGCGCCTCTTCGAGAGCAGCCTCCGCGCCATGTCGGCGGATGACCACGCGACCACCACCTTGATTCAGGAGTTCTCACGATGAGATCGCTTCACTCCGCAGCCTCAGGCATGACTGCTCAGCAGACGCGCATCGACATGATCGCGAACAACATCGCCAACGTCTCGACCACCGGCTTCAAGCGATCCCGCGCCGAGTTCCAGGATCTCTTCTACGACACCATCCGGGCGCCGGGCGCGGCGAACCAGGCGGACAGCGTCCTGCCGACGGGCATCCAGCTCGGGCACGGCGTCCAGCTCGCATCACTCAGCCGCGAGAACAGCGATGGCGATCGCAAGCCCACCGGCAATCCCCTCGACATGGCCATCGACGGGATCGGCTTCTTCCAGATCGACAAGCCCGGCGCCGGCGAGATCCTCTACACCCGCGACGGGACCTTCAAGACCGATCGGGACGGCAATCTCGTCACCGCTCAGGGCTATCTGCTGATTCCGACGATCACGGTTCCCCCCGACGCGCTGAACCTCACGGTCTTGCCGGACGGGACGGTCTCCGTGGACCAGCCCGGCTCCACGACGCCCACCGTGCTCGGCCAGTTCGAGCTGGCGCGCTTCGTGAATCCATCGGGCATGCGCGCCATCGGCGGCAATCTCTTCGTTCCCACGGATTCGTCCGGCGAGGCCGAGACTGGGACCCCCGACGATCAGGGCTACGGCGCGCTCTCGCAGGGCTTCCTGGAGGGTTCCAACGTGAACATTGCACAGGAGCTGGTGGAGATGATCCTCGCGCAGCGGGCCTTCGAGGTGAACTCGCGCGTGATCAGCACCAGCGATCAGATGCTGCAGGCCGCAGCGAACGTGGGTCGCTAGGTGGAACGGCGGCCCGCACACGACCGGCTTCGCCGGCGCCTGCTCGTCTTCTCGGCAGCCTGGCTGGTGCTCGTTTCGGTCTCGGCGTCAGCGACGGCCGCGCAGGACCTCGCCGCGCGCGTCGGCCGAGAGGTGCGGTCGTTCCTCCTGGCGCGCGCCGGGAATGGTGACGCCGAGGTATCGCTCGAGGTGCCGGCCCGATCCGGGCTCCACGGTCGCAATGCGGAGGATGCGCGGATCGTGGTCAGCACGAGCCGGCGGGGGCGACTGGTCGGACGGGTTCCAGTGACGGTGCGGCTGGTCGACGAGGGCGAGATCCTCGAACGACACGTCATGACCGCCTCCGTCGAGGTCCACGCCGAAGTCTGGGTCGCCGATCGGCGCATCCGTCGAGGCGAGCTGATCTCGGAGTCCGATCTGCGCCGAGAGCGCTTGAGCGTGAAGCGGGGACGCGGTCGGCTCGTCGTCGATGCGGGCGACGTGATCGGCATGAGGGCACGGCGTTCCATCGGCGCCGGGACGCCCATCCGGCGGGGCTTCGTCGAGGTGCCGCCGGTGGTGCAGCGGGGCGAGATGGTTCGTCTTCGCATGGTGCACGGTGGGCTTCGGATCGAAACCAAAGGGGTTGCGCGAGAGGACGGTCGGGCCGGCCAGGTCATTCGCGTGCAGAACACCACCTCGCGTCGCGAGCTGACCGGGACCGTGGGCGCGGATGGAGTCATCAATGTCCGCTTCTGAGCAGAGCCGGCGACGCGTCGTACACGCGGCGATCCTGCTCTGCGTGACGCTGGCGCAGTCCGCCTGTGTCGAGGTTGCGCGGCGAGAGGGTCGGGAGCCCTTGGACTACGAGGCGATTCCGACGTCGCCCCTGCCGGCTCCGAGCGATGGCGGCATCTGGCGGCAGCAGAGCCAGGGGGGCTCGTTCCTCTTCTACGACCGGAAGGCCCGGCAAGTGGGCGATCTGGTGACCGTGCTCGTCGTAGAGGACACCCAGGCGGAGGGCGTGGCGGAGACGGAGACCAGGGGGCAGAGCGACATGGAAGGTACGCTCTCGTCGGACATCGGCTTCCAGGCAATGGTCGCGCAGCCCATCCGTGGATTCCTCGGCCTGCTCGGGTTCAACTCCCCCGGACGGGACGTCGCCGAAGGAACCGAGATGAACGTCGTCGACAGCTCGTTCACCAACGACTTCCGGGGCGAGGGCAAGACGGGGCGAAGCGGCATGTTCAGCGGAGTGGTCACGTGCCGGGTCCTCAACATCCTGCCGAATGGTGTGCTCCACATTCGCGGTCGACGCTGGGTGACGATCAATCACGAGGCACAGTACATCAGCCTCGAGGGGCTGGTCCGGAAGGAAGACCTGGGCCTCGACAATCAGGTGCTCTCCAACTCGATCGCCGAGATGCGCCTGTCCTACGACGGGATGGGCGTGCTCGACGACAAGCAGCGTCCCGGGTGGATGGCGAGGACAATGGATTGGATCTATCCGTTCTGATGATCCGACGATCCCCGGCGCCCTCGCGGGCCTTCCTCCTGCTCGCGTTGGCGGCGGCTGCGCTCGTCTGTGCGCAAGGGGCCTCGGCCGCTCGCCTCAAGGACATGGCGTCGGTGAAGGGTGTTCGTGAGAATCAGCTGATCGGCAACGGACTGGTCGTGGGTCTCAACGGCACGGGGGACACGCAGCGGACTGAGTTCACTGCCCAGTCGCTCAAGAGCATGCTCTCGAACATGGGCATCAACGTC
>CAZQMY010000314.1:0-1987 GCA_964594405.1 uncultured Spirochaetaceae bacterium
ATCACGCCCCTCTCGGGATCACTCGGCGCCGAGGTGCGCGGCATCGACCTCGGCAGCGCCGGCGCGGAGGACGCGAAGGCGATCCTCGATCTGATCGCCGAGCATCTGGTGCTCTTCTTTCCCGAGCAGGGCCTGACGCCCGACGAGCACATCGCCTTCGGCCGACTCTTCGGCGAGCTCGAGGGACACCCCAACCTGGCGCTGGACGCGGAGCGTCCCGAGTTCTTCGAGCTGCGCGCCGAGAACGGCGCCGGCGCGATCGCCGACGAGTGGCACAGCGATCTCAGCTGTCAGGCCGAGCCCTCCATCTTCGCGATCCTGCACATGAAGAAGTGCCCCTCCGTCGGGGGCGACACGCTCTGGGCGAACATGTACAAGGCCTACGAGGCGCTCTCGTCGCCCATGAAGGAGCTCTGCGAGGGTCTCACCGCACTCCATGACGCGAGCCCGCACCTGCACCCGGAGCGGCGAGCGATCCACCCGGTGGTCCGCGTGCATCCCGTGACGGGCCGCAAGTCGCTCTTCGTCAACGAGCACTTCACCCGTCGCATCGTCGAGATGAGCGACGAGGAGAGCGACGCGCTCCTGCGCTTCCTCACGCGCCACGCCACGCGCGACCGCTTCAGCGTACGCTACCGCTGGAGCGAGGGCACCATCGCGATGTGGGACAATCGATGCACCCAGCATCACGTGCTGAACGACTTCGAAGGTGAGCGGGTGATCCAGCGTGTCACCGTGATGGGCGACCATCCCGAAGCCGCGGCCCCACCGCGCTTCGCGCCCTTCGAGGATCGCTTCAGCGCCGGGAGCTGGCGCGACAACCCCCTCCGGCAGTTCCTGAAGCAGCAATAGATCGGGCGAGGGATGGCGGGCGCGAGCCGGCCGCTCAGCCGAGGCCGCCTCGCCCGGTGATCCGCGGCAGGTCATCGAGCGTTAGGATCCCGGGCGCCGCATCGCAGACCGCCGGGATCGCATGCACCGCCCGCATGCCGGTGGACAGACATCCCCCCGCGTTGCCGTCGCCCGTATGCTCGTCCTCGATCACCGTCTCCTGCACGATGTGCGGGCTGCCCACGACCTCCACCCGATTCGCATGGGCCGGGTTCGAAGCCGGCCGCGGCCAATCGGGCGCGGCCTCCGGGACGAGCCGGTGGATGTGGTCGATGATGATGCGCGGCTCGCCGCCGACGAGACCCTGCAGCTCGATTCGATGCGCGGCCGCGCACCCCTTCTCCACGCGGCCGAGGGGATATGCGATGGGCTCCGGCGCGGGCCAGCGCCGGTAGATCTCGCGCGTCTCCTCGATCTCGACGCCGAGCGCCTCGGCGATGCGGCGCATGGGCGCGCCCCAGGTGCCGGTCATCAGCCCAGGCGTCTCGAGGAGCGGCTGCTGATCCATCGGGCTCTGCAGGCCCAGCATCTGCAGGCTCGCCTGATCGGGATAGGTGCCGGCGTCGAGGAACTCCGTCGTCCGGATCGAGTCCACACGACCGCATACTCCAAGGAGCGTCAAGGGAAAGAGATCGTTGGCGAAACCGGGATCGATGCCCGTCGTGAAGAAGGAGGCGTTGCCCGCCGCACAGGCGTCCTCGATGGGCTTGCGGAAGGGCTCGGGCGCGCGCGCGGGATCCTGCAGCGTGCCCATGGAGGTGTCCACCACGTTCTTGCCCGCCCGCAGTGCGGCGCTCAGGTTCTCGACGTTGGTGAGGGCGTGGATCGCGCTCGGCCCGAAGTACGCCACCGCGTCCGCAGGCCCGGCGAGCACCTCCGCCGCGTCGCGACGCGCGCGGAGGCCAATCGGGGCCGCGCCCACCAGCTCGCCGGCATCCATCCCCTCCTTGGCCGGATCGTTGACGATCACCCCCGCCAGCTCGAAGGCCGGATGGTCGATGAGGACGCGCAGGACACGGCTCCCCACGAATCCCGTGCCCCAGACGATCACCCGCTTGCGCATGACAGCTCCTCGACTCCAGCCGACTCGACTCCA
>CAZQMY010000314.1:2087-7143 GCA_964594405.1 uncultured Spirochaetaceae bacterium
AGACGATCACCCGCTTGCGCATGACAGCTCCTCGACTCCAGCCGACTCGACTCCATTCGACTCGACGCCATCCGACTCGGATCGAGCCGCCCGACGATGCGCACGGCACCGAGGGCCGTCCTCTATCGGACGCGATCGGCCCTCGACCGGCCGGCCGAGCCTAACGAGTGCCCGAGCGTACGGGAAGCCACCTCCAGCTGGCACCATGCGCGACGCGCCATCGCCCACCGGAGCCGTTACGCTGGGACGCATGCCCCCGCCCGAGCCCAGACTCCGACTCCGCATCGAATTCGACGGCGAACACACCCTCGGACCGGGCAAGGTGCAGCTCCTCCAGGCCGTCGACGAGCGTGGCTCCATCTCGGCCGCGGCGCGCTCGATGGGCATGAGCTACCGGCACGCCTGGGAGATGCTGGACGACGTCAACCGATGCTTCGGCGGCCGGGTGCTCGAGACGGAGACCGGCGGACGCGCGGGGGGCGGCGCGCGGGTGACGGGCTTCGGAAAGGCGCTGATCGCCCGCTACCTCGACATCCGCGACAAGGCCGCGAGTGCGCTCGAGGCGGACCTCCGTGATCTCGAGCGGGCCCGAAAGGACTGATCCGCAGCCCTCGGCTTCGCGCTAGAGGAGCTCCGCGATCTCGACGGGACGAGCCTCGACGGCGGATCGCTCGGCCGCGGCGCCCATGACGACGGACATCAGGCCATCGCGCGCAGACACCGCCGGCGGGCCGCCGGAGAGCAGCGCCTCCCGGAACGCCTGGTGCTCGACGAACGTCGATCCATGGTGTGTCCCTGCGGCGAGCACCTCCGGATCGACCTCGATCTCCAGGGTCTCGACGCTGCGCGGCTTGCGGCGTCCGATCACGAGCTTCGACTCGGGGATGAAGCACTCGAGCTTGCCCTCGTCCCCGGTGGCCGCGATCTCCTGCTCGTTGCGACTGCCCTCGGCGAACATGCACAGGTCGAGCAGGCCCCGCGCGCCGCTCTCGAAGTCGACGATCACGAAGCCGTTGTCGAGGATGTCCGGGCGCTCTCCGTCGTACTCCTCGTCGAGGTGGTTCACGTCCATGCCGGCCGAGGCGTAGACGCGCACCGGTTCGGACGCGGTGATGAGGCGCATCAAGTCGAAGAAGTGACAGCACTTCTCGACGAAGGTCCCGCCCGTATTGCGCGAGAAGCGGTTCCAATCACCCACCTTGGGCAAGAAAGGAAAGCGATGCTCGCGAATCGCCACCATTCGCAGGGTCCCGATGGCGCCGCTGCGCAGCGCTTCGACGAGCCGTGCGACGGGGGCCATGAAGCGGTACTCCATGGCCACCCAGAAGAGCCCCGGATGCGCCTCGGCCCGATCGGCGACGCGGCGCGCATCCTCGACGGTCGTGCAGAGGGGCTTCTCGCAGAGCACCGGTGTGCCGTGCTCGAAGACGGCGTCGAGCACGTCCTTGTGGGTGTGGTTCGGGCTGGAGATCACCACGGCATCGAGCTCGCTCTGCTCGAGCATCGCGCGGTGATCGGCGAAGGCCCTTGCGTCGGGCAGGATCTGACGCGTCCACCATCGCTGCTCGCTGGAGGGATCCGCGTAGGCGACCACCTCGGCCCCCGGAAGCAGGGCGAGATTGCGCGCGTGCTCGTGGCCCATCATTCCGGTGCCGATGATCCCGTAGCGGACGATGCGATCATCCATGCGAGGCCGCCCGCGGCGCGGCATCCCGCAGCGGCCCGTGATCCAGGCGCGGAAGGACGTGGCGGGCGAAGAGATCGCACTCGGACATGTGGGGATAGCCCGAGAGGATGAAGGCCTCGATGCCGAGCCCATAGCCCGAGGGCAGCAGGATGTTGTCGGAGCCGTGGCGATGGGTGGTGAGCACGAGGTTGCGGCAGTGCTCCCAGGAGGAGCGAAGGGCGGGATCGGGCACGCCGAGGAACTCGTAGTCGTCATCGCAGAGCGCCGAGAACCAGCCGACCTCGACCGTCATGGCCAGGCCTCCCCATCCGGCACGAACGAAGCGAAGCCAGGGTCGACGGCCGGGGAGCATGGCGCGATCTGCGGGCGGACGTCTCTCATCGGCGGGGATGCTATCGAGACCCGTCGCACCGGGCCATCGGGCCGGGCCACCCTTCGCGCCCCCGTATCATCTATCGTCCCGCCAAGATCATCCGTCACGGGATTCCTCCTTCCATGCGCAAACCGATCGTCCTCGTCCTGCTCTCTGCCCATCTCGCCAGCGCCTGCACGGGCCAGCCGCCCGCACATCTCCAGGCCGCCGGCCGCCGGGGCCTCGCACCCTGCCCCGACACACCCAACTGCGTCGCGAGCCACGCGGAGGATCCGGAGCACGCGATCGAGCCGATCCGTTACGAGGGCGGCGCCGAGGCGGCCTGGACTGCAGTCCGCAGGGCCGTGGAATCCCTCCCGCGCACCACGATCGTTCGGGAGGAGGACGGCTACCTCCACGCCGAGTGTCGGAGCATGATCCTCCGCTTCGTCGACGACCTGGAGCTGCAGCTCCAGCCCGACGCGGGGATCATCGCCGTCCGATCCGCCTCGCGGCTCGGCCGCTCCGACTTCGGCGTCAATCGGAAGCGGGTCGAGCGGCTCCGCGCGGCCATGGCGGCGGCAAAGGACGCGTCGTAGCGGGAGCGGCGCTCGCGCGACCCGGCGGGCCGCCGCGACCTGGATCGCCGGGCGCGGCGATCCCGAGTGGGGACGCTAGCCTCCGCCCCGGCGTCGCGTTCGACACTCGAGGAGGCCGACGAGGTCGACCCGATCGACCATCATGCCGGGCTCTGAGCGCAGCGTCCGCCGAGCTCTGGATCACCCGCGAAGCCGTCGCCGAGCCGTAACGTTCTGGGCGGGCCGAGCGTAGGAGGGCACGATCGTCGCTGCGACGAAGAGAAGTGCACCATCCTGACCTTCCGATCCCCATTGATCCGATCCCCACTGAAACGAGACGAGGAACCCCTCCCATGAGCGCCGTCCGCCCCTCCAAGACCCTCGCCTGGAAGAAGGCCCTCGAGCCCGACGAACTCGAAGAGGGCCGCGTGAAGTCCGTCACCATCGACGACATCACACTCTGCATGACCCATTGGGATGGCCAGTACGGCGCCCTCGACAATCGCTGTCCCCATCAGGGCGGGCCACTCGGCGAAGGGTCCATCGAGAAGGGACACCTGCGCTGCCCCTGGCACGGATGGGACTACTGTCCGTTGACGGGCCAGCCCCCGGACGGCGGCTACGACGACGGCGTTCCCACCTTCGCGGTCGAAGTCCGCGAAGACGGCGTCTATGTGCAGCTCCCCGAGCACTTCGAGCGCGAGCGGACCGTCTCAGACGTGGTCGTCGAGACCCTGAGCGCCTGGGGCGTGCGCTGGGTCTTCGGCATGGTGGGCCACTCGAATCTCAACGTCGCCGAGTCGATCCGCCGGCAGCAGGAGACGGGGAGCATGCGCTACTTCGGGATCCGCCACGAAGGCGCGGCGGCGTTCGCCTGCTCGGCGTACGGGAAGCTCACCGGTCGCCCCGCGGCCTGCCTCGCCATCGCGGGGCCCGGTGCCACGAATCTCCTGACCGGCCTCTGGGATGCGCACGTCGATCGGGCGCCGGTCCTCGCGCTCACGGGACAGGTCGCCACCCAGGTGCTCGGCACCGGCAACTTCCAGGAGCTGGACCTCAAGGCCGCCTACGGTCAGGTGGCTGGCTTCGCGCAGCCGGTGCTCGCCAGCTCGCCCCACGCCGAGCTGGCAGCGAGGGCCGTCAGGACCGCGATCCTCGAGCGCACGGTCTCGCAGCTGATCTTCCCGGACGAGGCGGCGGGCATGGGCAGCGATGCGAAGGCGGGCCAGCCCGACGGGCGCATGCCCCGACTCGACTTCCCGCCCTCGCAGGCAGACCTCGAGCAGGCGACCGCGATGCTCTCCAGCGCGAAGCGCCCTGTGATCATCGTGGGGCACGGCGCCCGCTTCGACATGCCGGCCGTCCTCGCGCTCGCCGAGGCGTTGGGCGCGCCGGTGCTCACCACCTTCAAGGGCAAGGGACTGGTCTCGGACTACCATCCCCTCGGCTGCGGAGTCCTGGGCCGCAGCGGGACGCCCATTGCGAGCTGGTTCATGAACGAGAGTGATCTGCTGCTGGTGCTGGGCGCGAGCTTCTCGAATCACACCGGCATCACGCCAAAGAAGCCCACCATCCAGATCGACCGCGACCCGATGGCCCTGGCCAAGTTCCACGCCATCGACATGCCCATCGTCGGCGATCTCGGCGTGGCGGCGGCACGGCTGCTCGAGGGGGTCGAGGGCCGCCACGCCTCCCACGATCACACCGAGGAGATCGCTGCCCGGTGGGCGATCTGGCGCAACGAGAAGGCGCGGAGGCGCGGAGACGACCGGGGGCGCGGCATCAACTCCGCAGCGCTCTTCGACACGCTCACCCGACTCGTGCCCGGCGACGCCATCCTGCCGGTGGATGTCGGCAACAACACCTACTCCTTCGGTCGATACTTCGAGTGCGACAGGCACGCCGTCTTGATGTCGGGCTACCTGGGCTCCATCGGCTTCGCCTTCCCCGCGGCGCTCGGCGCCTGGTGCGCGACCCAGGAGGAGGGGACGCCCTTCGCCGGCCGCCAGGTGGTCTCCATCTCGGGCGACGGCGGCTTCGGCCAGTACGCCTTCGAGGTCACCACCGCCGTCAAGTACGGCATGAACATCACCCACGTCCTGCTGCACAACGACGAGCTGGGCAAGATCTCCAAGGAGCAGCGCGTCGGGCAGTGGCCGGTCTGGGAGACCTCGCTCCACAACCCCGGCTTTGCCGCCTACGCGGAGCTCTGCGGCGCAAAGGGGGTTCGGATCGATCGCCTCGATGCGCTGGACGCCGGGATTCGCGAGGCGCTCGAGCATCCCGGGCCGGCCCTCGTCGAGGTGATGACCGACGCCGAGCTCGTCTGAGCCTTCAGCCCGATGGAGAGCCTTCAGCCCGATCGAGAGCCCTCAGCCCGATGGAGAGCCTTCAGCCCGATACAGAGCCTTCAGCCCGATACAGAGCCTTCAGCCCGAT
>CAZQMY010000315.1:0-7143 GCA_964594405.1 uncultured Spirochaetaceae bacterium
TCCTCGCCGGCGACGAGCCGATCCGTCTGCAGAATCTGCACCCCGAGCACCCCGAGCTCGAGGCGCAGCTGCCGGGGCTGCGTGTTCGCGCCTTCGCCTGCGACGCACCACCCGACGCGCCGGACCCCGCCTTTCGCGAGCTGACCATGCAGCTCGACACCCTCTGGGTCGACGCCGACGCGCTCGAGCTGGTGCTGGTCTGGCGAGGCCAGACCCGCATCCACTCCGACGATCTCGACGAGGCGCGCTCGCATCTCTACGTCTGCGCAGAGGCCGTCGAGACCGAGCCCGAGACCACCGAGGCCTTCCGGACGCGGCTCGTCCGGCTGCTCGAAGAGCGCGCGCTCGAAGAGGAGGTGCCCGACGTCGAGCCGCCCGTCCGCGAGGCGAAGGAGAAGCCCGACATCGAGGCCCTCGCCGCGCAGGAGAAGGCCAGGCTCGAGGCCGAGCTCGCGAAGGCCGGCGTGGTGGTGGAGGAGTCGCCCGAGCCCACGGCCGAGGCGAAGGCGAAGGAGCTCGCGCTCCGCGAGCGCTACGGCATCGACCGCGAGAAGCCGGCCGGCATCGATCGCGACGAAGTGATCCGCCGCGTCGCCGACGGCGAGTCCCTGGCCGGCGCCGATCTCGCGGGCCTCGACCTCTCCGAAGCCGCGCTGGCCGGTGGCGACTTCGCGGGCGCCATCCTCGCCGGCACCGATCTGACGGGTGCGGACCTCAGCGAGGCCAAGCTCGATGGCGCGACGCTCGTGCGCGCATGCCTGGTGGACGCTCGGCTGATGGGCGCCCAGCTCGCCGAAGCCGATCTCTCCGGCGCGGATCTGTCCCGGGCGGACGTCTCGGAGGCGATCGCGCCAGAGGCGACGTTCGAGATGGCGCGCCTGGATGGCGCCCGACTCGATGCACTCGACGGGCCGGACGCGATCTTCTCGGAGGCCAGCCTCGTCCAGTCCAGCCTCTGCGGCGCCAAGCTCGCCGGCGCAGACTTCTCGCTGGCGAACGTCGCGTGCGCCCGCTTCGAGGGCGCCGAGCTCGCCGAGGCGGTCTTCGAGGGCGCCCAGGGCGAAAAGACGGTCTTCGAGGGCGCCGACCTCACCGAGCTGCGCTGCGCGGGGGCCGCGCTGCCGGGCGCGAGCTTTGCCCGCGCGATGGCCACCGAGGCGGTCTTCGAGGGCGCGCAGCTCGCCGGCGCGAGCTTCGACTTCGCGCAGCTCGCGGGCGCCAACTTCATCGCCGCGGCGCTCGAGGGCGCATCGCTCCATGCCGCCGAGCTTCGACACGCACGCCTCGAGCGCGCTCAGCTCGAAGACGCGCGCATGGCCGAGTGCAACCTCTTCGACGCCAATCTCGAGCGCGCGAGCCTGATCCGCGCGGACCTCTCCGGGGCCCACCTCTTCGGCGCCAACCTCGTCGACGCGCGCATGGACGGCGCAGAGCTGGCCGGCGCCGTGCTCGACCGGACGAGGCGCAATCCGTGAGCGCCCCTACCCCGACCCTGGTTCCCGATAGCCGCGAAGAGCTGCTCGCCGCCATCGGCGCCGGCGCGAATCTGGCGGGCGCACTGCTCAGCAAACTCGACCTGCGCGGCGTGGACCTCTCCGGCGCCGATCTCGAGGGCGCGCTCTTCTCGCGCGTCGACCTGGAGGGCGCGCGGCTGCGCGGCACGAATCTGCGCTGTGTGCTCTTCGATGGGGGGCGCCTGGCGGGCGCCGATCTCGGCGAGGCCGACCTCGAGCAGAGTACCTTCAGCGCCGTCGACGCCAGTGGCGTTCAGCTCTCGGGTGCGAAGCTCACCGGCGCCTCCTTCCTGAGCGCGCGCAGGGCCGTCGTAGACGAGGGCCCGATCGAGATCGCCCTGGACGCGCTCGGACTCGAGCCGGACGAGCTGGCGGAGCTGCAGGCGGTGGGCGTTCGCGGCTTCGTCGCTGCAGCCTCCCGGCTCGCGGGAGCGTCGCTCGCCGGGGCCGACTTCGGCGCCGGCCGCCTCGAAGACGTGGACCTGGGCGGCGCCGACCTCGCCGGGGCGCGGTGGGGAAAGGTCCGCCTGCAGCGCTGCGCGCTCGGCGGCGTCGACTTCTCGGGCGCGACGCTGGAGGGCACCGCCATCCGGGGCTGCGCCCTCGAAGGCGTGCGCTTCCGCGAGGCGACGCTGCGCGGTGTCCATCTCTCGGACTGCGACCTCGACGATCTCGACCTCGAAGACGCGCGCCTCGAGCAGATGACCTTCGAGCGCACCCGCTTCGGCGAGTTCCGGCTGCCCGAAGAGCTGCCGGGCTGGCGGTTCATCGAGTGCAACCTCGAAGGGCGTGACCTTGGCCGGCGTGATCTGGCGGGCATCGTCTTCGATCGTTGTCAGCTCTCGGGCACGAGCTTTCGCGAGAGCCGGCTGCGCGAGGCGCGTTTCACCGGCTCACATCTGGCCAGCGCGGTCTTCAGCGGCGCCGATCTCACCGAGGCCGACCTGTCCGACACCGACCTCACCCGCGCCGAGATGGCGCGATGCGAGATGCTCGATACCGCTCTCTCGGGAAGCACCTGCGTGGAGACGCGCTTCGACGAGAGCCGCCTCGACACCGCCCTCTTTGTCGGCGCATCGCTCGAGCACGCGTCGCTGCGCAAGGCCCACCTCAGTGATTGCGACTTCGACGAGGCCACGCTGGAGGCCCTCGATCTCGCGGACGCCCGGGTCGAAGGCAGCGACCTGGCGGGGCGCGATCTGAGGGCCTGCAGCCTCGAGCGAACGGCGATGGTCGAGTGCGCGATGAAGGGTGCGGTCCTCACTGGCATGGACCTGCGCGAGTGCGACTTCACGGACTCGGACCTCGCGGAAGCCGATCTCTCCGAGTGCAACCTCGAGGGCGTCGCGCTCGCCCAGACCGACTTCACCGCCGCTCGACTCGAGCGTGCGAACCTTCGCCGGGCAAAGGCCCGCATGGCGGACTTCTCGGGTGCGCACGCCGCCCATGCCATCTTCGACGAGGCCGACCTGAGGGGCGCACGCCTGGAGGACGCGCACCTCGACGAGGCCTCGCTGCGCGACGCTCTGCTCGAGCAGGCCGAGCTCGCCCGCGCCCGGCTCGCCGGCGCGCAGGCCGGGGGCGCGAGGGCCCGCTACGCCGACCTCTCCCACGCGCATCTCGAAGACGCCGACTTCTCCGGCGCCGATCTGCGTCAGAGCATCCTGCACGCCGTTCAGGACTCGGGCACGAGCTACCGGGGCGCCCGGCGCCGGCGCGCGGAAAAGACGGACGACGATCTGGCCCGCGCGGAAGCGTGGAAACCTCCGGCGCCGCCGGAGACACAGACTGAATAGTGCCCTCGCCGAGGCGGGGTGCAGCGGCCCACGGGGCCGAATGGGGAGCCGAGACATGAGCAGCGAGCAAACGCAGTCGAACGAGGGAGGCCTGGCGCGATCGGGCCGGGTGGAGTGCTTCGAGGCCGGTGAGGCGAAGGTGCGGATCGACGCGAGCGGCCTTCTGCAGGCCGCTCGGGTTCCGCTCTCCATGGACCTGCGCGAGGGCGACGAAGTGCTCGTCGTCGGCGATCCGGCATGCGAGCAGTTCGTGACCACGCTGCTCAGCCGCCCGAGCGAGCAGCTTCGCCTGCGTGGCGGTGCCCGCGCCGAGGTGAGCGCCGAGGCCCCCGAGCGGCTCTGCATCTACTCCGACGACGGCGAGCTGCTCCTCGAGTTCGACGCCGAGCGCCGCAGGGCGCACATCCGCAGTGGCGCCGGCGGCCTCGAGGTTTCGAGTGGCGGTGACCTGCAGCTCCGCGCGGAGGGCGACCTCTGCCTCGAAGGCGAGCGCATCACCGCCCGCGCGCACCAGGCGGCGCAGATCGAGTGCGGCGCACCGGCCGAACGCTCGGGCCTCGCGCTCTCGCGGCGCGGCGCGCGGCTCTTCGGCGCGATGGTCGAGGTGCTCGGCGGCAGCACAGAGATCCGGGCGAAGCACCTGCTGCAGAGCGCCGACGAGGTGGAGACCCACGCCGAGGCGATCCGCCAGCTGGCCGGGCGCATCGAGTCGGCGGCCGAGACCATCACCGAGCGGGCGAAGCGAACCATGCGCAGCGCCGAGGAGCTGGCCCAGCAGAGCGCCGGGCGCCTGCGCACGCTCGTCTCCGGCACCTACCACCTCAAGTCGCGCAAGACGCTTCTGCGCTCCGAGCGCGACTTCAAGGTCAACGCCGACCAGATCCACCTGGGCTGACCGCCCGGTCCTGGAAGCGTATCGAGCCAGAGCAAGAACCAGAGCAAGAAGAAGAACTAGCCGTAGAAGGAGACCATGAGATGATGCCCGCATCGTGCAAGAAGGGCGGGATGGCGACCGGGTTCCCCGACGTCTGCAAGACGCCCTCGCCCGGCGGACCGATCCCGATCCCCTACCCGAACATCGCGCAGGTCTCCCAGGCCTCGAAGACCGCCAAGAAGGTGAAGATCGCCAAGAAGCCCGCCTGCACCATGAAGAGCGAGGTGCCTCGCAGCAATGGCGACGAGGCGGGCACGGCGGGTGGTGTCGTGTCGAGCTGCAACATGGGCAAGCTGCAGTGGGCCATGGGCAGCTCGAAGGTGAAGATCGAAGGGCAGAAGGCGGTCTTCGTGAGCGGCATGACCAAGCACAACAAGGGCAACGCCGTCGGTGCACAGGCGGCGCCGAGTCAGACCAAGGTGCTGGTGATGCCCTGATGGGCCCGCGCCGACCCCGCGATCAGCGGTAGTCGGCGGGCAGGCGCTCCTGCAGGTCCTTGGCGCGGTCGCATCCGGGCTCGGCCCGCAACACGTCCTGCAGGCCGAGGCGCGCGTGCGCGTAGTCCTCGCGCTTCATCATGGCCTCGACCTCGGGCAGGATGCAGTAGGCCAGAGCCGCTTCCGGCTCGCCGATCGAGTAGAGCAGCTGCCCCGTCGCCAGCCGCGTCTCGCTCTCATCGAAGGGCCGGCCCGCCTTCGCCCGCGTGCGGGCCTTGCTGCTCTTGCCGACGTAGCGCGTCGCCCGCTCGAGCGCCCGCGAGACGTCGCCCTTGCGCAGCTCCCTGCGGATCCGCATCAGCGTCAGCGCGCCGGCCATGTTGCCCTGCTTGAAGGCCACATCGAGCAGCGCCGTGGGCCCCTCCTGGCGACTCAGACTGATCATGACTCCCCTCCCCCCGATTCGAGTCGATTCTCTACGGAAATCAGCGAATCTACCATGTCCATCCCTAACGGCGCCAAGGCCGCCGAACCTGAGTGACGCCCATCACGCCCGGATCCGGGGGCCTGATCAGCGCCGGGACCCGGATGGATATACTCGGAGTGCGAAGACGCACCGGCAATCCTGCCCGCCGAGCCTTCGAGCCTCGCAGGAGAGGTCCCCCATGATCGAGAAGCGCCCCTTCGGCCGAACCGGAAACCAGAGCACCCGGATCCTCTTCGGCGCCGCTGCCCTCGGCGGCATGAGCCAGGCCCGAGCCGACGCCACGCTCGACCTCGTGCTCGAGCACGGCATCAATCACATCGACACCGCCGCCAGCTACGGGGACTCGGAGCTGCGCCTCGCCCCCTTCCTGGCCCGCGAGCGCAAGAACGTCTTCCTCGCCACCAAGACCGGCGATCGCGACTACACGGGCGCCAGGCGGAGCATCGAGCAATCGCTGGAGCGGATGGGCGTCGACCACGTGGACATGATCCAGCTCCACAACCTCACCCACGAGGCCGACTGGCAGAGGGCGATGGGCGAGGACGGTGCGCTGCGCGCGTGCATCGAGGCCCGAGACGCCGGACTCGTTCGCCATATCGGCGTCACCGGTCACGGCACCTACGCTGCGCGCATGCACCTGCGAAGCCTCGAACGCTTCGACTTCGACGCCGTGCTGTTGCCCTACAACCACTCGATGATGAGCAACCCCGACTACGCCGAGGACTTCGAAGCGCTGCATGCCGAGTGCAGCCGCCGCGACGTGGCCGTGCAGACGATCAAGTCCATCGCGCGGCGAAGGTGGCGCGACGACGACACGAGCAAGCGCTTCGCCTGGTACGAGCCCCTGCGTGAGCCCGAGGCCATCACCCGCGCGATCCACTATGTGCTGCGCCGCCCCGGCCTCTTCCTCAACACCACGAGCGACGCGACGCTCCTGCCCCGCGTCTTCGAGGCCGCCACCCGGGCACCTTCGGTCGATGTCGACTGGCGCGCCGAGATCGCGGCGGACCACCAGAGACTGGGCATCGAGCCGCTCTTCGTCCGCGACGTCTCGGACGACGTCTTCCTGAAGCAATGAGACAGCGCCGCCAGGGCCAGAGGATTGCCACATCATCGCCAACAACACCTCGCGCTATCCAGCGTTCTCCTACGACGGCTGACCCGGAACCATCGTTGCCGACTCGGTCGCCGTAGCGCTCCTGCACGGATCGAGGCCACCCGGCAATGGACCGCGCCATGTGCGCGATGCGCCTCGCCATCCCCTCGCCATCGAGGCTCGTGTATGCGGGCCTCGCCTCCGACTTCTCGAACACGGGCCGCCCGACGCCGCTCGCTCGTGCCTCGAGTCCCGTACATGCGATGGACCGCGCCGCCATCGAGCATCGCGTCAAGGGCGCGCCGATCTACGTTGTCCACGCCGAACTCGCTGTGCGTGTCCATCTCTTGAATACGCGGAGCGCGTCCATCGGACCGCGCGTGAGTGGCGCCGCTGAGCACGCGCCGGATCACTCGACCGCCGTCGCCTGCTCCCGTACGGCGCCGAGCCACAGATGACCACGCACGACGGTGCCCGCGTCGCGCGCCGTATCCGCGAGCGCGAGGCGACTCTCTTCGAGACTCGCCCTCTCGTCTCGCGTGCGCCCACTGGCCCTGCACGCCGGCGGCCTTAGGTCGTCGCCCCACTTCGCCGATCCAGCGAAGGACGCGAACCGCGCCGATCCGGCCAGGGAGCCCGCCACGCGCCGCCATCGCCAGAAAAGGCGCGATTCCGGACACTTGGAGCGTCAGTCGCGCGAGCGCAGAGCCGGCGGATCCGCTAGCTTCCCGCCCAGTCGGCACCTCCCCGGTGCCGAGCCCCAGGTTTCCAGGCGAGGTGGGCGGCGCTGGCATGATCGAGGCGCCGCGAGCATCGAGCCGAGTGCGCGCCGGTAGCTCAGCTGGATAGAGCATCAGGCTTCGAACCTGAGGGTCGGGG
>CAZQMY010000316.1:0-7135 GCA_964594405.1 uncultured Spirochaetaceae bacterium
GCAGTCCGTTGGAAGTGCGAGGAGCGCGCGGAGCGCGAGAAGAGAGGACCCCCGGATTGGCTGCCCCGCTCGACCGACCCGGTGTAGAGGGATGGCGCAGTCGGCGCGACAGGTGGGGCGCGAGGCAGGGCATCGCATTCCACGGGGGAGAATCCCGTTGCGGGCCTCGCGCTCGGCCGGGCGGACTCACCCTGACCGCGATGATGCTCATGCTGCTCGCTCTCTCGCCGGGCGCCAGCGCCACGCCCGATGACGCGCCGGAGAGCCTCGCGTCGTTGATGTCCAGATTCGCCGAAGGCGGCGCGGTGCGGGCCCGCTTCCGCGAAGAGCGCACGATGGCGATCCTGACCCACCCGATCGTCACCACCGGCACCCTCTACTTCGTGCCGCCGGACCAGATGGCCCGGGTGGTCGATCAGCCCGGCCCGACGACGGTCCTCGTCCGGGGCAGTCGCGTCGACATCCAGGACTCCACAGGCCACCGCGGCTTCGACCTGGGAGGCAGTCAGCTCGCGAAGGGGCTGGTCGAGAACCTGATGATCGTCCTGCGCGGCGACCTCTCAGGGCTGGAGTCCCGATTCGAGGTCGACTACTCCATCGACGGGGATCAGTGGCGGCTCGAGCTCGTCCCACGGGATGAGGACATCCGCGCGGTCGTTCGGCGCCTGCGACTGGAAGGCGTCGGCGGCCGGCTGGACCGGATGGAGACCCTCGAAGCGAACGGCGACGCGACCACGGTGGCGTTCTCGAAGGTCGAGACGGGGGCCGCCCTCGGACCGAAGGAGCTGATGGAGCACATCGGATGGTCGCCCGCTGGCGAGGCTCCGTGAGCCCTGCCCGCACGCGCGGCCTGGCACTGACGATCCTCCTCGCGCTCGGCGCGTACTGTGTCACGCAGATCGAGCTCAGCAACTCCATCACGCACTTCATCCCATCCAGGAGCGAGGCCGAGCAGGTCCAGCTCTCGATCGAGCTGGTCGACTCGACGCTCGCCCGCCGGATGGTGCTCGCGATCTCGCAGACCGACGATGCCCGTCGGATCGCCGATCAGCTCGCCGCTCGGCTGCGCGGGCACCCCGAGGTCGCCTGGGCGGCCAGCGGGCTCTCGGACGATCTCTACCTGGCCTTCTACACGGTCTACTTCGACCACAGACTGCAGCTGGCCGCCATCGACCCCGAGTCGACCCTCCCGGACCGCCTCACACCGAGCGCGCTGCAGCAGCGAGCCCGTGAGACCCGCGAGCGGCTCCACGGGCCCGAGGCGATGATGGTCTCGCGCACGCTTCCCGCAGACCCGCTGGGGTTCTTCGAGGAGATCGTCGCGCGCGGGCAGCGCTTCGTGGCGCCGGAGCGCTCTTCGCAGGCGGCACGAAACGCCTTCGTCGAGCTCGGCCTGGCTTCGTCGCCCTTCGACTCCGAGCGCCAGACGCCGCTGCTCGAGTTCATCCAGCGGTCCTTCCGATCCATCGCCGCCGATCGCGAGGGGGAGCCGCTCCTCCAGCAGAGCGGCGCCAATCGCGTGGCCGTCGCGGCCGAGCAGTCCATCCGCGGTGACATCACCCGGATCTCCAGCCTCTCGATCTCGGTGGTCTGCCTGCTCTTCTTCGGTGTCTTTCGCTCGATCCGGGCGCTCGGCATCGCCCTGCTGCCGCCGCTCTTCGGCTTCGCCTTCGCGCTCGCGATCCAGATCCTGCAGTCGGATCGGGTGCACGGCATCACCATCGCGTTCGGCTTCATCCTGATCGGAGTCGCCATCGACTACCCGATCCACTTGATCAACCATCACGCGCTCGGAAGGGCGGAGAACGACGCGAACCGATCCCTCGCCGAGATCCGTGCTTCGCTCCTGCTCTCGGCCGCAACGACGATGATCGCCTTCCTCTCCCTCTCGGCCTCGGGGCTTCCGGGGCTCTCCCAGATGGGCACCTTCGCGGGCATGGGCGTCGCGGCCTCCCTGGCGCTCACGATCGTGGCGCTGCCCGCGTTCCTCGATCACCGGCCATCCCCGACAGCCGCACAGCGTCGGATCGCGGACCGCTCGGTGCGCATGACCAGTGCGCTCCGCCAGCGCCCCAGCTGGCCGTGGATCGGCATCGCTGCGCTCGTCCTGGTCAGCGTGTCCGGAATCGCGCGTCTGCATTGGAACGACGATCCGTCGGCCCTGATGGCGCTCGACACGGAGCTGGTCGCCGAGGGGCAGCGTGTCCAGCAGATGGCCGCCGCCTTCGACGGCGGCCACTTCGTCGCCGCGGTGGCTCCGGACACGCAGTCGGCCCTCGAGCTGAATGAAGAGGTCCACCGCAAGCTCACACGGCTCATCGATTCGGGTGAGCTCGGCGGCGTGGGCTCGATGGTCAGCTTCATCTTCTCCGAGGCCCTCCAGGCGCGCAATCTCGCGGTCCTCCGCTCGGTTCCGGACCTTGCCGATCGCGTGGCCGAAGCGTTCGCCGCAGAGGGCTTCGAGCGCAGCGCGTTCTCCGACTTCGAGAGGGCTCTGGCCGAGGGCGGTCTCTCCTGGCTCGATCCCGCCGCCTTCGAGGACACTCCCCTCGAGCGCCTGCTCTTCGGCCTGATCCCCCTCGACGATCGAGTGGCGGTGATCACGCTGCTGCGAGAGGCCGATTCCGGAGAGGTGATTCGTACGGCGCTCGAGGGGCTGGAAGGCGCTCACTACATCAACTCGCGCGAGATCATGGAGGGCGTCTACGAGGGCTATCGGCAGTCGACCTTGCGGATGGTCGCGCTCGGCGCGTTCGTGGTGGGGCTGATGCTGCAATTGCGCTACCGCAGCGTCGGCCGTGGATTGCTAGCCTTCGGCCCCGCCATCCTCGGAGTCTCCACGACGCTCGGCGCGCTCGGGCTGCTCGGCACACCGGTCAATGTGGTCTCCGCCATCAGCCTCCTCGTCGTACTGGGAATGGGTGTGGACTACGGCATCTTCGCAGTGGACTCGGCAGCGACCGAACGTCGCCAGGGCGCGACGCATGCCAGCCTCGTCGTCTCGTGCGTGACGTCGGTCTTCGTCTTCGGCGTGCTGGCGCTCTCTGAGCAGCCAGTGCTGCGCGCGATCGGCGCGACTACCGGCATCGGCGTGTCCATCGCCCTCGTGACCGCGCCCCTGGTCATGGCGCTGGCGCAGCGGGAGGGATGAGGCGCCCGGCGGTCACCGCGCTGCGCGCCGGAGCGCGTCGGGCGACCATTACGCTGCTGCTGATGGGGCTCGCTTGGCCTTCGTGCACGATCCCCCTCGCCGGCCGACCAAGGCCAGGGTGCCCCGTGGTGCCCGTCGGGCACGGCGAGCTGCCACCGCAGCTCGAGCTGCGCGCGCGCGTCACCATGCGCTTCCGCGAGCGGGAAGTGGGCTTCGAGGTGATCGCGCGCCGTGAGCCCGAGGCGCTCGTCATGGTGGGGCTCTCGGACGGGGGCACTCGGCTCTTCGCGCTCGTGCAGCGAGGGGCGGATCTCGAGATCGCGGCAGCGGAGGATGCCCGGATGGCGGCGCTGGCCCGCTGGACCTTCGACGCAGTCCACCGCAGCTATCTCATCACGGACCGGGCCGCATCGCCGGCCGCGGCCCACCCCCGGGAGGGCGAGGTGACGCATTCGTTCTCGTGGGCCGACGAGCTCGTCACGCAACGGACGGGCGAGGACGGCGCGCTGCGCGGCCGAGCATTCCGCAGGCGCCCGGAGGACCTCGCCCGCCCGTCGGCCACGGTCCTCTATACTTTCGTCCGGCCCGCCGCGGGCCACGAGGACCCGCCGCGACGCCCCATCGCCGAGGTCAGCACCTCATGGTGCGGCTACGAGGCCGTCCTGGCGCCGCTCGATTCCCCATCACCGAATCGACGAAGCGGGCAGTAGGCGGGGTGAGTGAGGCAGGAGGAGAGGGAGATGGCGCCGCAGGTCGTGACCGGCTGGTCCATGATCAGCGCGCTCGGAGCCGACACCGCAGAGTGCATGGATGCGCTCCGCACCGAGAAGCCCTGCCTCTCCGAGCCTCCGCGAGGAACGGGCTTCGAGACGCGTTGCGGCGTCGTGAAGGCGGACCTCCCGGCGCTCGCGGGTCCGCTGGCCCGCTATGACTCGCGCAACAATCGATTCATCCAGAGTGCGATTGCGAGCATGGAGGACGCGCTGGCGTCGGCCCGCGATCGTTGGGGCGAGCGCAGGATCGGGATCTGCGTGGGCTCCAGCACCGCCGCCATGGACGAGATCGAGTCGGCGTTCCGCAGGTACTCCGGCCACGGTGAGCTTCCGGTGGACTTCGACGTGTTGGAGCAGGGCTCGGCTGCCGGCTTGCTGGGCGCGCTCCAGACGATGACGGGCCTTAGCGGTCCCGCGACGGTGGTCTCCAACGCTTGCGCGTCCAGCGGCAAGGCCTTCGCGAGCGCCAAGCGCTGGATCGAGGCGGGGTTCTGTGATGCGGTGCTGGTCGGCGGCGCGGACAGCCTCTGCCAGATGACGCTCCGGGGCTTCCGATCGCTGGGGCTGCTCTCGAGCGGCACGTCTCGCCCCTTCAGCGCCGAGCGCGATGGCATCAATATCGGTGAGGGGGCCGCCTTCGCGCTACTGGAGAGAGAGGGCGATGGGCCGCTCCTGCTGGGGACGGGCGAGAGCTCGGACGCCCACCACATGACGACGCCAGATCCCGGGGGCCGGGGCGCGAGCGCGGCGATGCAGGCGGCGCTCGCCGAGGCGGGCGTCGCGGGCGACGCCATCGGCTACGTGAACGCTCACGGGACGGGCACGCAGTTCAACGACGCCATGGAGGCCCGGGCGATCCGATCGGCCCTCGGCGACGAAGCCCGACCGCTCGTGGTCTCCACCAAGGGTGCCACGGGACACACGCTCGGCGCGGCGGGTGCCCTCGAGGCGGTGATGGTCCTCGAAGCCCTCAGCCACTCATGGATCCCGGCGAGCATCGGCGCACAGCCGGTCGATCCCGAGATCGATCTCGAGATCGCGACGCGTGCAACCCATGTCGAGCTCGAGCTCGCGCTCAGCAACTCCTTCGCGTTCGGAGGCAGCAACGTGAGCCTCGTCTTCGGTCGCAGCAGATGACGCCCCTCTACGTCTCGGGCACGGGCATGTGGTCGCCCGGCTATCCCTCCACACTCGATTGGTGCAAGGGAGAGCCCTCGGACGCGTGCACGCGTCCCGATGCCCGACTGCTCGAAGGCGCGTTGCGGCGGCGCGCAACGCCGCTCACGAGGATGGCCGTCGAGGCGCTCGACCAGGCGGCCATGATGGCCGGCACCGACGCCTCCGCCCTTCCGACCGTCTTCGCCACGGTGCACGGCGAGCATTCGATGGCGATCGCGCTGCTCGGCATGATGAATCGCGGGGAGGGCAAGCTCTCGCCGACGCGGTTCCACAACTCGGTCCACAACACGGCGGGCGGATACGCGTCCATCGCAACGGGCAATGAGCAGGTGTCGACGACGCTCACGGGCGGCGGCGAGGTCGTCGCCTCGGCGCTGATCGAGGCCGCCGGCATCCTCGCCGAGCGCCGGGGCCGCGTGGGCCTGGTGCTCGCGGACGAGGTGCTGCAGCCGCCCTTCCATCGCGCCGACCTGGGTCAGCCGCTGGCCCTCGCCTGCATCCTCTCCGCGGATCCGAGGAACGCGATCGCGAGCATCGCCGACATCCGGCGAGCGGTCGTCGAGCCCGCGCCCACCACCGATCGCTTCGGCCGGCTCCACATCGCTTCGGCGCTGCCCCTCTTCGAGCACGTCACGCGCGCAATCGCGGCTGTGGTTCCGCTGGAGCATGGAGCCGACGCGCGGGGCGAGGTCTGGTGCGCGGCCGTCGAGCCGGCCTCGTGAATGAAGTCTCGGGTCTAGCAGGCGTCGAGCAGCAGCTCGACGGGATGGACGACGCGGGCCGGAAGTCCGCGACCGCGCACGCCGCGCTCGATCTGCATCATGCAGCCGGGGTTGCCCGTCGCGATGACATCGGGCCGAGCCGCCTCCAGCGAGTCGAGCTTGGCGGCCAGCACCTGCTCGCTCATCTCCGGCTGGGTGATCCCGTAGGTGCCGGCCGCGCCGCAGCAGCGCGTCGGATCCGCGTGGGGGACCAGCTCGAGGCCGGGGATCTGCGCGAGCAGGCGACGCGGCGCAGCCTCCACGCCCTGGCCGTGAATCAGGTGGCAGGGGTCGTCGTAGCACACGCGCATCGGCTCGCCTCGCCGGGGCAGCCGCATGCCCTGCGCGTCGAGGAACTCGCAGACGTCCTGGACCCGCGACTCGAACTTGCGGGCGTCTGTCCCGATCCAGTGTGAGACCGCGCGCAGCGCGGCTCCGCAGCCTGCGGAGTTCGTCAGGATCGCGTCGAAGTCGCCCGCGAAGGCGCGCACGTTCACGTAGGCCCGATCCATGGCCTCGCCCATCAGGCCCGCGTGGGCGGCCAGTGCGCCGCAGCAGCCCTGTCGGGCGGGCACGCTGACATCGAAGCCGTTGAGGGCGAGCAGCTCGACGGTGGCGCGATTGACTCGGCCGAAGAGCTGGCGCATGACGCAGCCCTCGAGGAGTGCGACGTGACCCCTGCGCGGTCCGCGAGCCGGAGTGAAGCGCGGGAGCGGGACGCGCAGGGCAGCGGGCGGCACCAGGGGCGCCTGAGCGAGCGATGCCTCCAGCCCCCGGGGCGCCAGCCGGCGGGCCAGGCGATCGAGCCCCAGCCGCTGGGCGAAGGCGAGCAGCGAGACCACCGCGTGCAATCGCCAGGGATGCGGCAGGAGATGGCGCAGCAGCAGCGCCTCGATCTTCGCGCCGATGCCTCTGCGAACACCGGCCCGCCGCAGCTCCGCCCGCGTGCCCTCGAGCAGGGCTCCGTACTCGACGCCGGACGGGCATGCGCTCTCGCAGGCACGGCAGCCGAGGCAGAGCGAGATGGCGTCGTCCACCACCGAGTCCATCTCGATCCTGCCCTCGGCGACGCCACGCATCAGATAGATGCGGCCACGCGGCGAAGCATCCTCCCGTCCCGTGGCCACGTAGGTCGGGCAGCTGGAGAGGCAGAGCCCGCAGTGCACGCAGACGAGCGTGCCGGGATGGACCTTCCTGTGCAGCGCGCCCGCCGCGCCCTCCGCCGTGGACTCGCCCATCAGAGGCCTCCCACGAACCGCCCGGGATTCAAC
>CAZQMY010000317.1:0-7117 GCA_964594405.1 uncultured Spirochaetaceae bacterium
CTGCATCTTCATCCTGCTGATCTTCTTCATCGTCACCACGGTCTTCGTCGAGGAGCAGGGCATCCAGGTGAACAAGCCCGATGCGGCTGCCGCTCCGAGCCTGGAGGAGAAGGAAAACCTCACCTTCGAGATCACGCAGACCAACAAGGTGCTCTACGGAGAGACCGAGATCGCGATCTCGGACGTCTCCGCCTACGTGAAGGCCGACATGACCGACGCCGAGACGCCCGTGGTGATCCGAACCCACGAGAAGTCCGATCACGGCGTCTTCGTCTCCGTATGGGATGCTGCGCGCCGCGGTGGCGCCCAGGAGCTCTCATTCAGCACGGTCAACTAGCGACCGCGCGGAGCAGCAGACGATGGCGATGCGAAGCCTGCAGAGCGAGCCGGAGGGCGAGGCGGAGATCAATCTCTCGCCGATGATCGACTGCATCTTCATCCTGCTGATCTTCTTCATCGTCACCACGGTCTTCGTCGAAGAGCCGGCGGTGGACGTCCTCAAGCCCGATGCCACCACCGACAGCGAGCTCGAGAAGAACAGCCTGATCATCGCCGTCACCGCCGAAGGAAAGATCGTCTACGGGGGCAAGGAGCTCTCGCTGGCGGGCGTGGGGGCGCGCGTGCGACAGATCATGAGCAAGGACGACCTGCCCGTGATCATCCAGGCGGATGCGAGGGTGGATCACGGGATCTTCTCCAACGTGTGGACCGAAGTGAAGAACGCCGGCGCCAAGAAGATCAGCATCTCGACGCGAAACGACTAGAGGCGATGAGCGATCACACCTTCCACCCCCCCAAGCCCGGCCGCGACCTGCCGCTATCGGTCGTGATCGGAGTCGCGTTCGCGGTCGGCCTCTTCATCATCATGGCCATCGCGCAGCTGCTCGGGGACGTGGAGCCGCCCGAGAAAGACATCCTGGACGATGTGGCGGCCTATCAGGCGCCGGAGATCGAGCAGATCATCGAGGACGAGCCGCCGCCGCCGGAGGAGAAGGAGCCGCCGCCGGAGCTCGAGAGCGAGCCCCCGCAGCTCACCCTGGACCAGCTCGACATCGCGCTGAACCCGGGCACCGGTGGATCGCTGGCGGGAGACTTCTCGATGCCCACCATCGCGGCCTCGGCACAGAACCTCGGCAGCGAGGACTTCGTCGACTTCTCCGAGCTCGACCAGGTGCCGCGACCGCTCAACGCCAACCTCCAGTTTCCGCGAAAGCTCCGCAAGAAGAAGGTGAACGGGCGCATCGTGCTGCTGCTCAAGCTGGAGAGCGACGGCAAGGTGATCGACGCCGAGATCGAGACCTCGAACCTGCCCGAATTCGACAACGTCGTCCTCGCGCAGGTGAAGGACTGGGTCTTCACGCCCCCCACCAAGCAGGGCAATCCGGTGCGCGCGCAGGCCCGGCTTCCGATTCCGATCAACATCAGATAGGTCGAAGACCATGATCAAGAACGTCCCCCCCATGTTCGTGCGGTCCGTGCTGGTCGCGCTGACCGTGCTCGCGGCCGCCACCGCGAGCGCCCAGACGGAGAAGTGGCCCGGCGCGTCCTTCCTCGACGATCCCGAGTGGCGCAAGTCCTTCATGGGCAGCTACGGCTTCCTCTCCGGCGCCGAGCCCGAGATCACCACCGCCGAGCTGCAGATGCTGCGCGAAGTCATCGACGTGATGAAGGTGAACCCGAAGGCCGCCGCCACCATGCTGGCGGGCAACGCCGACGAGAAGAGCAGCGCGGCCCTCGACTTCCTGCTCGCCAACCTCTACTTCCAGACCCAGCAGCTCGAGCTGGCCGCCGCGGCCTACGAGCAGTCGCTCGCGAAGTTCCCCGACTATCGCCGCGCTCATCAGAACCTGGGGCTGCTGCGCGTCCAGCAGAACGAGCTCGAGAAGGCCATCGTGCACCTCTCCCGCGCGATCGAGCTGGGCTCGCGCGACGGCAAGCACTATGGCCTGCTCGGCTATGCGCATCTCGCCGGCGAGAACATGCTGGCCGCGGAGCAGGCCTATCGCAGCGCCATCCTCGCCGAGCCCGAGGTCCGCGACTGGAAGCTCGGCCTCGCCCAGGTGCTGCTCGCGATGGACCGGAACAAGGAGGCCTCGGCGCTCTTCTCCGGGCTGATCGCCGCCAACCCCACGGACGCCCAGGCCTGGCTCCTGCAGGCCAATGCCTTCCTCGGCATGGACGACCCGATGGCCGCGGCCGTGAACCTCGAGGCCGTTCGCGCCATGGGGAAGGCCCAGACGAGCAGCCTGCAGCTGCTGGGCGACATCTACATGAATGCCGGAATGACGGGCCTCGCGAAGGAGATCTATCTCGAGGTCATGAAGCGCGACGCCAGGGGCTCGAACTTCAAAACCGCCTATCGCTCCGCCGACCTGCTGATCCGCGCGCAGGCCTGGGACGACGCCACCCAGGTGCTCGCCGAGGCGAAGGAGCACTATGCGGGCAAGATCGAGACCGATGAGGAGCTGAAGCTCCTCACCCTCGAGGCCAAGATCGCCCGCAACCAGGGCCGCAAGAAGGAGGCCGCCAATCTCCTGGCCTCGATCATCGAGCGCGACGGCACGCGTGGCGACGCCATCCTCGAGCTGGCGGACTACTACCGCAGCGTGGGGGACACCGAGCGCGCGGTGCTGCTGATCGAGCGCGCCCAGCGTCTCGAGGCCTACGAGCGCCAGGCCCTCCTCGCGCACGCGCAGGTGATGGTCTCCGAGCGCAAGTACGAGAAGGCCGCCGAGCTCCTGCGCCAGGCCCAGGCGATCAAGTCCGAGCCCCGCGTCGCCCGCTACCTGGCCCGTATCGAAGAGTCGATCGTCGCCACGAACTGACCAGGCCACCCCCGGAGCAGCCTCGAAGAGGCAACCCCCACCGCCACACCACCCGATGACGCATTCCTGCCCCCTCCCCTCGCAGCTGGCGCGGCTCGTACGCCCTCTGGCCATGGCTCGTCCTGGCCTGGTCGTGCCCGCCCTCGCGCTCGTACTCGCGCTGGCACTCGCGGCGCCGGCGCTCGCCCAGAACGAGCTCGAAGGGATCCTCTCGGGTGTCGGCGAAGCGTCCGCGGTCGACGAAGAGGCCGAGAACGCGGCCGCCATGGCGAATCAGAAGGAGGGCGAGGGGACCATCATCGGCCAGGTGCTCGACGGAGAGACGGGCGCGGCGCTGAGCGGCGTGACGATCATCCTCGAGTGGCCCGGAGGCACCGATCAGGAGGTCGCCCAGACGGACTTCGGGGGCTCCTTCGAGTTCGCCTCCGTGCCGCCCGGGATCTACAGCATCAACTTCGTCAAGAGCGGCTACCGCACCGCCACCCTCAAGGACTTCGAGGTGCAGGCGGGGCTCGTGAGTCGAGCAGACTTCCCGCTCCCCAAGCTCGCCACCACGACCAGCGACGAGATCCTCAACCTCGACGCGCTGGTGATCGACCAGGTGATGGTCTCCGACATGATGAACCAGCTCGAGCTGCGGCTGGACTCGGACTCGTTGATCAACGTCATGGGCGCCGAGGACTTCTCGAAGTTCGCGGCCGCGGATGTCGCCGAGGCGCTCACGCGCGTCTCGGGCGTGAACGTCGTGGGCGGGCAGTTCGCGGTGATTCGCGGCCTCGAGGATCGCTACAGCAGTACGACGTTCAACGGGGCAATCGTGCCGAGCCCCGATCCCAACAAGCAATCGCCGCAGCTCGATCTCTTTCCGAGCAAGATCGTCAGCAATCTGCAGGTGAAGAAGACCTACCTGCCGGACCTCGCCGGCAACTCCTCGGGCGGCAGCATGGATGTGGTGACTCGCGCCTTCGCGGACGAGCTGGAGATCAAGCTCGAGGCCGCGATCCGCATCAACGACAATGCGGTCGAGCGCTTCCTCCGCCTCGATCCAGGCAATCCCGTCGGGAAGGAGAAGTGCTGCCTGGACGCGATCGGCGGCGAGTTCGCGGGCTCCATCAGCGGCACCACCGAAGCCTGGAAGCGCGCCCTTCGCTACAAGGCAGTCGTCCACTGGAAGTCGGACTACAAGACCCGCGTCGGCTACGAAGAGAAGAGGGGCCCCTACTGGGGTGTCCGGAACACCCTCGAGCCCAGCAACCTGAATGGCACGGGGGATCTTCCCTTCGGCGAGCTGAGCGTGTCCCAGGGTCGTTTCGAGTACACCCGAAGCGACCGCGATCTCCAGACCGTCGCGTTCGGCGCGATCGGCATGGACATCGACCGCGAGGGCAATCATGCCGTGGACCTCTCGCTCTTCTATATCGACAAGAGCCGCGACACGGTCGAGGAGTTCGCGAACGGCTGGTTCCCCGATCTGGACTACAGCCCGTGGGTCGAGGCCGGCCCCGGTGCCGTCGACGTCCTGGATGTACCGGGATTCTTCGACGGTGTCTCGAATGACAACTGGATGTGGAGCACCGAACGGCTGATCGACCAGCCGCGCTTTCGGGGCCCGCTCTGGTTCGACTCGATGCAGTTCAGCCGATCCGTCGCGACCGAGAGGAGTCTGCTCATCGCGCAGCTCAACGGCGATCATCTGATCGAGGCCATCGAGGGTCTCGAGGTCAACTGGGCGGCGAACTTCTCGAGGGCCACGCAGTCGGATCGAAGCTACGCGATGCGGTACTGGTACGAGCAGTGCGGCGTGGGGCAGAATGGCTTCCCCTGTCCAGAGGGCGTGACCACCGGCCCTCTTCCCGATCCGAACCTCGGGCCGGTCACACCCGAGCGCCTCGGATTCGGGTCCTTCATGACCACTACGCGCAATATCGGGGGGTGGGTCTTCAGTGATCTCGAGGTCGAGGAGCTCTCCGGCTTCGGTCGTCTCGACGTCACCTACGAGCGGGATCTGACGGACTTCATGCTGGGCAACTTCAGCACGGGCGGTTGGTATGAGTCCGCAGACCGCTCGGTCGCGACGGAGTTCCTGACGACCCCGGTCGTGAACGGGGACGCGGTGCCACCTGCCGCGGACCTGCCCGTCACGGCGCTCTGGCTGGGACGACTGGCCTTCCAGCGCGACATCCAGCGGGACTTCGGCGATCCCAGGCCCGAGGAAGAGAGCTTCTACCTGTCGAGCTCCGACGCGGTCATCGATCAAGAACGAGAGGTCGGCGCCTGGTACGGAGGGGCGAAGCTGACGTTCTTCGAGGATCTCGATCTGCTCGGCGGCGTTCGGCTGGAATCCCTCCGCATCTCGACGACCGGCGTGCCTTTCGTGCGGCCGATCACCTCCTCGATTGATCCCGTGGGCGTGGACAATCTCAATCCGGACGGAACCCGGAAGATCTTCCCGAGCAAGTACCTCTTCCTGGACCGTATCGATGATCCCCGGGTCGGGCCCGATCCCCCGCGGCGCAGGGAGAACATCAGAGCGCCGCTGGCCGAAGGTGCCACCTTCAACCACGAGATCCTGGGGATCCCCGTCGTCGAGCCCGACTTCAGCGACACCGCCTGCGATCCGCTGCCCACCTTCCAGAATCCGAACCCCACTCCCCGGGGCTGCTGGAATCTAAACGACCAACAGCTCGTCGACGTGCTGAGCGATACCGGGATCGACCAGCTCAACGTCCTGCCCTCTGCGGGCCTGACCTATCGCCTCACCGACTGGGCGACCCTTCGCGCGGCCTACTCGGAGACCCCCGCACGGCCTTCGTTCCGCGAGCTCGGCTACTACCCTTCGGTCGAGCCCGGCAACGACGAGGTCTTCGTTGGCAATCCCTTCCTCGAAGTCTCGGACGTTCGCAGCGTCGACGGTCGGATCGAGTTCAACTGGAACGAGGAGGGCGACCTCATCGCGTTCAGCGGCTTCTACAAGACCATCGACATGCCCATCGAATCGATCCTGCTCTTCAATGAGGGCCAGGCCTTCGACGAGCCCGAGCAGGCGCGGACCTTCCTCAACAACCCCAACCAGGCGAAGCTCTGGGGCCTGGAAGTCGAGCTCCAGCAGAATCTCTCGATCGTCAACCGGATCCCGATCCTTCCCGACTGGGAGTTCCTCCAGTACTGGAGCATCGGAGCGAACGGAACCTACATCGACGCAGAGGTGCGGCAGCCGCAGTCGCAGATCGACAGCTACTACCGGCTCTACGGCGTGAACATCAACGACGTAGACGACGTGCTGTTCACTGAATACGCGACGACCCGGCGGCTCTTCGGTCAGCCCGAGTGGATCGCCAACGCGAACATCACGTTCGATCATCCTGACTGGGGCACGCGAATGACGCTCGCCTTCTTCGCCATCAGCGACGTCCTCGATGCGCTCGGAACCGTCGAGCAGGAGGGCACAGCCATCGTCGGCGCGAGCATCGACCGCTATGTCGACTCCTATCACCAGCTCGACCTGATCATGAAGCAGGACCTGCCCGGCGGGTTCACCGTGAAGTTCCGCGTGAAGAACCTCACCGACAGCCTTCGGGGTCGCTTCTACGATCCCAATCTGACCACGGAGAAGATCTTCGAGCGTCAGGTCCGACGCGGCCGGGACTACAAGCTCACGATCGCCTGGACGTTCTAGCACGCTGCGCGGGAGAAGCAGTCTGTCGTGCGAACTGCGCGCACGCCGCGTTCAGCGGCGCGATGCCCGCCAGCCGAAGCTCGCCGAAGGGCGCCAGCTCCGAGAGTCTTCCTGCGAAAGCCATCGTCTCGCTTCCTTCGAGCTGGCATGCGCGGCACAGGTGATGCGCTCTTCGAGACGCTGAAGTCGCACTGTAAGAATCATAGAGCCCCAGCGGGCCTGGTTCGCGTTGCCCAATCGAATCGAGAGTCTGCGTCGGTGGCGCGCGGTGCAGTCGGCCGGAGCAGGATCCACCCAACGCCGGATCCGGCCTGGAGTGCTGTCGGGACTCGAGCGCTGGACTCGAAATGCGCTCCCCTGCGGAAGGCAGTCGACGATCAATCAGCACAGCCCCTGCGCGATCCGGCGAAGTGACTGCAGTACACGATCGGGCCCGAATGTGCGATCGGGGCTCTTCCATGCGCTCTCCAGATCACCCCCGAGTCGCATCCGGTGGGTTCCCCCGGACGGATCGACGTCAGAGATTCCGCCGCCATATCGGCGTTCTTCGCGGGATCCTGCACATTGGTAGAGTGCCAATCGAGATCCCGAGGACTGGTCTACGTGGGTTGCACCA
>CAZQMY010000318.1:0-997 GCA_964594405.1 uncultured Spirochaetaceae bacterium
CGGCGATGGATCGCACCCTCGAGCTCTTCGAGCAGGTCGGCATCCCCGACGCGAAGGGGCGGCTGGGCGTGTATCCCCATCAGCTCTCGGGGGGGCTGAAGCAGCGTGTGATGATTGCGATGGCGCTCTCCACGCGTCCCAAGCTGCTCATCGCGGACGAGCCGACCACGGCGCTCGACGTGACCATCCAGGCACAGATCATCAAGCTGCTTCGCGATCTCAAGAACGAGCTCTCCATGTCGATCCTGCTCATCACGCACGACCTGGGCATCGTCAATGAGCTGGCCGACCGGGTGGCCGTGATGTACGCGGGCCGGATCGTGGAGACGGGCGCGCGCGAGGTGATCCTCGGCGGTGGCCGGCATCCCTATACGCGCGGGCTGCTGCGCTCGATGCCGGCGCTCGCGCCGCCCGGCGAGCGGCTGCCCGAGATCCCCGGCGTCGTGCCGCTGCCGAGCGAGTGGCCGGCGGGCTGTCGATTCTCGACGCGCTGCAGCGAGTGCTTCGAGCCGTGCACCTCGCAGGTGCCCGGGCCCGTCGATTTCGGGGACGGGCACCGCGCCTGGTGCCACGCGCTCGACGCAGGCGACGAGGAAGGGACCGGCCGATGAGCGCCGATGTGCCTCTTCTGCGGGTCGAAGGCCTGCGCACGTGGTTCCCCATCAAGGCGGGCGTCTTCCGGCGCACCGTGGGACACGTCCAGGCGGTCACGGACGTCGACCTGTGCATCGAGGCGGGCAGGACGCTCGCCCTGGTGGGCGAGTCGGGGTGTGGCAAGACGACGGTGGGCCGTTCGATCCTGCGTCTCGAGCAGGCCCAGGCGGGTCGCGTCCTCTATCGGGGGACCGATCTGCTGGGGCTCGACGCCAGGCAGATGCTGCCCTACCGACGCGAGCTGCAGATCGTCTTCCAGGATCCGATGGCCTCGCTCAATCCCCGGATGCGCATCCGCGACGTGGTCGCGCGCATGACCGGTGACAACCGCCACGAGCGCTCT
>CAZQMY010000318.1:1007-7115 GCA_964594405.1 uncultured Spirochaetaceae bacterium
CGCATCCGCGACGTGGTCGCGGAGGGCATGGAGACCTTCGGCCTGGGCGAGAGCGCCGACGAGCGCACCGAGAGAGTGGCCGCACTGCTGGAGCGCGTGCAGCTCGATCCGCGGCAGATGTGGCGCTATCCGCACGAGTTCTCGGGCGGGCAGCGCCAGCGCATCTGCATCGCCCGGGCGCTGGCGGTCGACCCGAAGCTGATCATCTGCGACGAGGCGGTCTCCGCGCTCGACGTGTCCATCCAGGCGCAGATCCTCAACCTCCTCTCGGATCTGCAGGCCGATCTCGGACTCGCCTACCTCTTCATCACCCATGACCTCGGCGTCGTGCGCTATCTCGCCGACGAGGTGGCCGTGATGTACCTCGGTCAGATCGTCGAGTCCGGGCGGACCGAAGAGATCTTCGATGCGCCCAGCCACCCCTATACCCAGGGGCTCCTCGCAGCCGTGCCCTCGATCGATCCGGCGGTGCGCGGCGGCGCACCGCCGGTCCACGGCGACGTTCCCTCGCCATCGAATCCGCCACCGGGCTGCCGATTCCACACTCGCTGCAAGGCGGTCATGGATCGCTGCCGCAGGGAGGCGCCCGAGGTGTTTGGCTCGGGCACGCGCCGCGTGCGCTGCTTTCTCGCGGAAGAGAGCGGGTCCGAGTGAGTCCCGGATCCGGGACGGGCTCGCTCCGCTCATGATCGACCAGCGAGCGCTGCAGTTCATCGGACTCCCTTCGGTCCGGCGGGCTAAGGAAGGCGCTCCGATTCGTCGATGCAGATGCGCATCAGGGAGGGAGCATGGCCGGCCGGCCCAAGGTGGGGGAGATCCTGCTTCGCGCGGGACTGATCGACGAGTTTCAGCTCAACGCGGCGCTCGGGGAGCAGGCGCGCTGGGGACGACCGCTCGGCGCCACGCTGGTCAAGCTCGGATTCGTCGAGGAGAAGGATCTGACTCGCGCGCTGGCCAGCCAGCTGGGGCTGCCCGTCGCGAGCCTCGACGGCAAGCGGATTCCACCCGAGGTCCTCGCCCTGGTGCCGCTGGAGATCGCGGAGCGACACATGGTCGTGCCGCTCTTCACGAAGGATGAAGGCGGCCGCGACGCGCTCTACGTGGGCATCGAAGATCCCGGCAATCTCTCGGTGCTCGATGATCTCTCCTTTCGCGCTGGGATGGAGGTCAGGCCCGTCATGGTCTGCCCCTCCGAGATCTGGGAGGGCATCGACCGATACTATCGACACCCCGCCCTCGATGCCGATGCCCTGAGCTCGGCCGACTCCGCCGACAAGGGCGCGCCGGCGGAGACGTCGGGAGCGCAAGATCGCGGATCCGTGGAAGCGATGGCGGCTGCGGCTGGGAGCGGTTCGGTGGTGACACCGGGCACCGAGGAGCTGGCGCGGCACTGGATGGTTCGAGAGGACGAGCCAGCCGGAAGCGCCGCCCCCGACGCTGGCTCGGAGAGCCCGGCGGAGCCCCCGCAGCCGGCCCCCGTCGCCGCTGGGACCGAATCGACCACGACGACGCGAGAGGAGGCTTGCCCTGTCGGCGCTTCGCCTCGGGACGACGAAGTCGGGACGGGCCAGTCGCCGACTCGCGCCGCCGACATCCAGACGCGCACGGTCCTTCGAGCGCTCTGCCAGGTCCTGCTGGAGAAGGGTGTGATCTCCAGTGAGGAGCTACACGAGCGCGTGAAGCGCCTGGAGGACGATGCCTCCACCAGGAACTGAGGCCGGGCGCTTGACAGCGTCTGTCGGGCCGGTAAATCTGCCGCCTCGCCGGCCTCAGACGCCCACACCCGCCGATCTCCTGCGCGGACGGCCCCGTTCCGGGCGGGCGCTACGCTTCTTCAGGCCAACCCACCCTGTCCGATCCTTCCAGACCGAGCTCCGGGGCGATCTCCGCCCGACTGAGCCTCGGAGCACACATCTACGGAGCGACCGATCATGCGCCTCGAGTACGGCATAAGACTGGATGACCTCAAGACCCCTCGCTTCGCCGTGGAGGCGGTCGAGGGGATCGGCAAGCTCTTCACGCTGGCCACCCTGGTGATGAATGTGCTCGAGACCAAGGAGACGGTGGAGATCGTCTTTCACGGCCTGAATCCCGAGGATCCCGAGCGCAAGATCGCCGGCTTCAAGCAGATCCTCAGTAGCTGCAGCGACGAACGCAGCCTGCTCTTCGAAGAGGGCGAGCCCAGTCGCGTCCCCGGCTCGTCGAGCTCGTTTCAGTGGTTGACGGTAGGGCGCGGCGCGTAGTCGAGCGGCCAGCGGTGCCGCCGCTGCACGGAGCGTGAGTGGAGGCGCGCGGCGACGGTCTCGAGGTCGGTGCCGAAGGGCAGCGCGCGCTGGTAGCGCTCGAGCATGGCGTGCCGCGTCGCGGCGCTGAGCCGAGCGCCGGGAATCGAGGCCCAGAGCTGGGCGAGGTCCTCCAGCCGCTCGCCTTCGCTGAGCGGTCGGTCGAAGCGTGCGCTCTCGAGGTCGATGAGCGCAGCCTTCATGCGGCCATCCTGCCACCATACTCGAATGTTGTTGGCCTTGAGGTCGCCGTGGCGCACGCGACCGCGGTGCAGTCGCAGGGTGAGGTCGACCAGCGCATCGGCGAGCGCGCGCTCGGCCTCTTCGGCGGAGATGCCCGCCGGCGGAGAGGGCGGATCGTTGGCGTGGCCCTCACCGACCAACTCGAGGACGAGCAGGCTGCTCTCGGGCAGAAGGGCGCGCCGACGCTCCACGAACGCGAGCGGACGCGCGGCCTCGATGCCGCGAACGCGGAGGCCGTGCGCCACGCGCCACCCGCGCCGGGCCGGACTGCCGCGAAGGCCATCGGCGAGACGTCGGGAGAGGCCGCGCGGACGATGCTCCTTGACGACGAGCGGCCGCCCGCCCTCGTCGTGGCGGGTGACCCGCGTGCGGCCGTCGTCCTTCAGCACGGCCTCGGACCCGGCCGCGGCGTCCGACTCGAGCAGGGCCCGGTGGTGCGTGAGGGCCTGGGCGAGGGTCGCTCCGGGAAGGTCCGCGACGCGTAGACCCCTGCCCTCCACGCCGCGAAAGGCCGGCTGCTCCGGCCCGCTGCGCATGGCGCGGCGAGTCCGATTGCGAGCGTGGCGCCCGGCGTAGCGGTGCTCGGCGTTGCGTACGCGCGTGAGGGCCCTCTTGCGCAGCGCTCGCGTGGTGGGCGAGTGCGCCGGGAGCCCCAGGGCGATCGCTGCCAGACGCGCTCGATCGGCCCTCGAGACGCCCGCGCGGTCCAGCGAAGAGCCGAGCTGCCCCAGATCGCGGAGCTGGGCGCGCTTCGAAGCGCCGTGCGCGCGTGCTCGCCCGAGGTCCACCAGCACGACGGCAGGCTCGCGCGCACTCTCTTCCCAGATGACCAGGACGTTGTCCGCGTGGAGATCGCCATGGGCGGCCCCCGCCACGTGAAGGGCGCGGATGGCGCCCCCGAGCGATTCGAGCAGTGGTCGGCGCTTCGTCGGATGGGCGTCGAGCCAGGCGCGCAGCGGGACGCCAGGCACCGCGCGTTGGACGATCAGGGCATCGCCGTCGGGCAGCTCGGCCAGCGCCAACGGCATCGCCACCGGCAGGCCGAGCCCATGCAGCGCGATCGCGTTGCGCCACTCGCGAAGGGCCGGGGATGCGCCCAGGCTGCGCTTGAATCGCTCGCGGATGCGATGGCGCCCGCTCGCCAGCCGGTGCCGCTTCAGGAAGAGCGGCGCGCGCCCATCGTCGTCCGGGAGCATCGCGTGACCTCGGCGGGCGGATCGCTCGGGGAGGAGCCGCGCTTCGATGAACCGACTGACACGTTCCTCCAGCTCGGCCGGCGCTGCAGGGTTCCGGGCCTGCCAACGGATCCTGGACGTCATCGTGCGCCCGCCCTCAGCGCGGGGTCGACGCTCCGTGATCGCGACTCGAGCACCTCCTCGTACATGGAACGGAGCGCCTGCGCATGTCGATCCCAGTCCATCGTAGCGGCGCGTCGGCGCGCCGCATAGCCGAGCGGGCGCCATGCCGAGGGCGTGCCCAGCGCGTCGAGGGCACGCGCGGAGGCGGCGGGGTCCTCGGGGTAGTCGATAACCGACGCGCCCCCCTGCAGCGCCTCGCTGGAGCCGTTCGTCGCCGAGGTGACGACGGGGAGCCCGGCTGCCGCGGCCTCCAGACAGACGTTGGCGAAGGGGTCGTAGCGCGTGGGCAGGATCAGGCCATCGGACGCCGCGTAGACGGTGGCCATGTCCGCGCGTTCGCCGACGAAGCGCACCCGGCCGCTGAGCTCCAGCCGCTCGACGAGTCGATGGAACTCGCGTCCCATGCTGCGCCCGGCCACGACGAGTATCGCGCTCCGGTCGCGCGCCTGCGCGAGCGCACGGAGCGCGGTGTCGAGCCCCTTGCGTCGCCCCCCGGATCCGGCGAAGAGCCAGATCGGGCAGGCCTCGTCGACGTTCCACTCCGAGCGCAAGCGGAGGGCCTCGGCCCGCAGCGGCTCGGGGGCGAAGGCCTCGAGGTCGACACCGTTGTGGATCACCCTGAACCTGGTCTCTGGCAGTCCATAGCGCGCCGAGATCTCGTCGCGCACCATGTGCGAGACGCAGTGGATCAGCCGGTGGTCGTCTTCGAAGGTGCGCGCCTCGAGATCGAGCAGCACGCGGTGGCGGGGCGAGAGCCTTCGCAGCCGGCGTCCCACGGCGCCGTAGGTACGGGCCATGTAGTCCGCGTGGCTTCCGCCGCCCGCGCGGAAGACCTCTCCGAAGCCGATGCGCGCGAAGCCGTGGACGAGGTCCGGGAGCGGGGCGAGGCGCTGCGCCATGTCGTGCGCGCGTCGTGAGAAGCGGCGGACACGCAGGGGCTGCCAGCTCGTCGGCACCGGAATCGGATGCAGGCGGATGTGCTCGGGCAACGCCACCTCCCGGTCGGGCGGACCCGTTCGCGCGATCACGTCGACGCGATCCCCGGCGCGCGCGAGGGCGTGGGCCACCTGCCATGCGGCGCCCTCCACGCCGCCGCCCTGCGGCACGAAGCGCTCCACCACCAGCGCGACGCGCACGGGCTCAGGCCCTGCGCGCTTCCGAGCGCTGCCTCGACACGTAGGCCGCGGCGACGGCCGCCGCCGCAAAGCCGGCGCTGCCCACCAGGGGGCTCGATCGTCGGGGCGCGCAGGTGGCGAAGGTGCAGTAGTCGCCGGGGCCCGGGGCGTCGTGCGAGTGTGTGGGGCCGGGGATCGATCCGGCGACGTCCTCGGAGGCGGCCTCGCGCTGCACCGCCGCCTCCGTCACGGCGAGCGACGAGAGGGGCGCGACGAGCACCAGGAGGGCGATGACGAGTCGGAGCCTGGCCATGCCAGAAGGGTATCTCGTCTGTGCCGCGCGATGCCAGCGGGCTGAAGCGTTGGCGCGCCGGTCGGGCAGTCGACTCAGGTTGACTCTCCAGTTGGACTCTTCGTATATTCGCCCCGCTCTGGGGGGATCTGCGGGTCTGGCTCTGCCGTACGATACGCTGTACTTCCATTCCGGGCGGATGCGGGGGCGAACGGGAGCATGGGAGCGAAGTCACCCGAGACCGGACGCGCAGGCGACAAGAGGCAGCTGATCCTCAACGCGGCCATCAGGGTCTTCGCCAGAGCGGGCTATCACGGCTCGCGCGTGGGCGACATCGCCCGCGAAGCGGGCATCGCCTATGGCCTCGTCTACCACTATTTCAAGAACAAGGAAGAGATCCTCGATACGATCTTCGACGAGCAGTGGGGCGCGTTCCTGGAGTCGGTGGAGGAGATCGAGCAGCGGCGCTGCAGCGCCGAGGAGAAGCTGAGTGCCATCGCAGGGCTGGTCCTGAATGCCCACCGCCTGCGCGGCGATTGGGTCAAGGTGCTGGTCTTCGACATCCAGCGCTCGCCCCGCTTCGCCAACCCCGAGCAGGTGCGCGCCATGGGCAGGCTCTTCCGACTCGTGGCGCGGATCCTTCGCGAAGGCCAGGCGAGCGGCGAGCTTCGCGCTGACCTCGATCCCGACGTCGCCTGCTTCGTCTTCATCGGGGGCATCGACATCGTGGTCACCGGTCGCGTGCTCTCGTTGATCGAGCTCGACGGTGAAGAAGAGCGCCAATCGGATTACTATAGGAAGGTCGCCAGAGCCGTGGT
>CAZQMY010000319.1:0-7114 GCA_964594405.1 uncultured Spirochaetaceae bacterium
AGGATCTGGGCATCGAGGCCGTCGACCCCTGACCCGCGATGAGGAGCGCCTCCTCGCAGGGCCCGATCTATCCGGCTAACCATGGCGGGCACCCGGTCTCCTCCGGCTATCGGGCCATCGCGCGCTCGATCGCAGACCGGCTCTGAGCGACATCGCCCGGAGCGGGCACGCTCGAGCGATCGGGTCGGTGATCGGAGCCAGCGGATCGTACGGCGCGAGTCGACTCGCCCCGGGGCCCTGCTAATCTCCCGGGCTCCGACGCCGGCGGCCTCGAACGCTCCGCGTGACGAGCGAATCCGGCGATCCCCGCGCACGGCTGGCGACGGTCCTCGGATCGCGCGAGCGACCGACCACACACACAGAGGAAATCATGAGCTGGCGGACCTCCTCGGCAGCGATCTTCGCGCGCAATCTCGGCCGCAAGCTGGGCGTAAACAAGCTCCTTGCGGGATTGATCCTGGGCAAGGAGTACGAGGAGAGCTACGACCGCGCCTTCATGGGCACGATCCGGCCGGGCGACCGTGTCTGGGACGTGGGTGCGAACATCGGCTACTACACCGTGCGTTTCGCGGAGCGGGTGGGCGAAGCGGGCCGCGTCTTCGCCTTCGAGCCCAGCCCGACCAACTTCGAGCGGCTACGCGAAGCGTCCTCGAGGCTCGAGCAGATCCAGCTCCTGAACGTCGGCCTCGGCAGCGAGGACTCCGAGCTCTCCTTCGAGCAGGGAGGAGATGATCTCGGCGCCACCAGCCGGATCGTCGAGGGGGATGGGGGGCTCAAGGTGCAGGTGCGAACGGCGTCGGGGCTGCTCGAGGAAGGCGCCGTCGAGCCGCCGAACGTGCTCAAGATCGACACCGAGGGATTCGAGTGGGAGGTCATCGACGGCTTCGGAGATCGGATCCGCGAGGCCTCGCTGCGTTCCATCGGCATCGAGGTGCACTTCCGGATCCTCCAGGAGCGCGGCCTCGCCGACGCCCCCGCGCGCCTCGAGCGGCTGCTCGGGGAAGCGGGCTTCCAGACATCCTGGCCCGACCCCAGCCACCTGCTGGCGACGAAGCCCGATGCTCAAGCCGATCCGGATTGATGACACGGATCTCGTGGTCTCGCGACTGAGCTTCGGGACCGGCTCACTGCATCATCTTCCCCGGCGCAGCGAGCGGCGGAGCCTCCTCGCGGCGGCGCTCGATGCGGGCGTCACGCACTTCGACACCTCGCCCCTCTACGGCTTCGGCCTCGCCGAGGAAGACCTCGGGGCGGTCCTCGGTCATCGAGCCGGAGAGATCACCATCGCCTCGAAGTTCGGCTTGTACCCGCCGCTCGGAAGCCGGCCGAGCGCGACGTCGGTATGGCACCGCAAGCTCGGGGGGCGCGCGCTGCCGGAGCTCACTCGACCCGTCGTCGACTGGTCGCTCGAGCGGGCCGAGGCGAGCCTGGCTTCGAGCCTTCGCCGCTGCCGACGCGACGCCATCGACCTGCTGATGCTGCACGAGCCCGACGCGCGCGCGATCGATTCGGATGCCCTCCTCGCGTGGCTCGAAGCCCGAAAGAAGGCCGGACAGATCCGGCACTTCGGCATCGCCGGTGAGACCGAGACCATGCGGGCGTGGGCCAGCGCGCAGGTCCCGCTCGCTCGGGTCGTGCAGACTCGCGACACCCTCTCCGGCCGAGACGCCGACTTCCTGCTCGAAGCCGGCCGGCCCCTGCAGTTCACATACGGCTACTCGAGCGCCCTCGCACCGGAGCAGCGCTCGGGCGCGCTCTACGGCGAGATGCTCGCGCGCAATGTCACCGGATCGATCATCGTCTCGACGCGAAGGCAGGAGCGCATCCAGGACATCGCGACGGCGCTCGCCTCATGATCGTCAGCCTGCTGGACGGCGATCTGCGGAGCGAGACCGTCAGTGAACGCTGCGACGTCTGCATCGTCGGCGCCGGCGCCGCCGGCAGCTTCCTCGCGAACGCGCTCGCTCGCCGCGGATGCGAGGTGGTCGTCGTCGAAGCCGGACCGGAGACCGCCGCCGACACCCTCGACGCGGGCTTCGAGCCGAGCTTCGTCAATCGATACTACGCGGGCGGCGTGGAGGGACGGGCGTTCGGTCTGGGCGGCTCGACGTCGCGCTGGGGAGGCCTCCTCGTCCCGCACTCCGTCCACGACCTTCGCCCGGTCGGGCGCGACGAAGCCATCTGGACCCATATCGTCGACGTCGTTCGCGATCGTCGCGATGCGGTGCTGGGTGCGCTCGGCTTCGAGGGCGCACCCGGCTTCGAACGATTCGCGGCCGAAGCGATCCCCGAGCAGGCCGAGGCTCTGGAGCGCGCCGGCCTGGCGGTCCTGACCAGCCTCTATCTGCCGGTTCGCCGAAAGAACCTCTCCTTCCTGCTGCGCGCCGCAGCCATCGGATCACCGCCCGCCCGCGTCTACTACGACGCGGTCGCGAAGCACTGGAGCGTCGACGACTCGGGGCGCATACGCAGCCTTCGAGCCACTACTCACGGAGAGCGCCGGCTCGAAGTCTCCGCGGACCACTTCGTGATCGCGTCGGGAGCCCTGGAGTCCGCGCGCATCCTGCTCGAGATCGCTGCCGCGGCCCCGGAGTCGGTGGCCCTCTCGGCCGATCTCGGCGTCGGCCTGGGTGATCACCTCTCCATTCCGATCGCCGAGGTGGCCCACGCTGCGCGAGCGGCCGCCATCCGGGCGTTCGCGCCACGCTTCGCCGGGGCATGGATGCGCAGCTTCCGCTTCCTGAACGCCGAGACGGGCGAGGACGAGCCGCGGTCGTTCTCCCACTTCGTCTTCGCGGCCGAGGACGCGGGCTACGAGCTCATCCGGCGGCTGGTCGGGGCGGTCCAGTCCCGGCGGCTACCCGACGTCACGCCCTCGCAGCTGGTCCGGGGCCTCGCAGGCGCCGGCGCCATCGCCTTCGACCGATTCGCACGGTCGCGACTGCACGTCTCGCGGTCCACGGCGATCCGGCTGCAGCTCGACGTCGAGCAGGGCTGGAGTGAGGGCAATCGCATCACGCTGGGGACCGAGCTCGACGAGCACGGCCGGCCGGTCGCTCGCATCGATTGGCAGATCGCACCCGGCGACGAGGACTCGATCCGCAGGGCTTCCGAGCGCCTGCTCGAAGGTTGGGCGTCGCAGGGCCAGCGGCTGCCGGCGCTCGAGCCGGCCACCCTCGATTTCGAATCGACGAAGCCGCACGACGCCTATCACCCGGTCGGTGTCTGCCGGATGGGCACCGACCGGGCGGCCGTGCTCTCCCCTGCCCTTCGCGTCCATGGCCTGGCCAACGCGTGGACCCTCAGCACCGCGGCCCTGCCCAGCGCGGGCACGGCGAATCCCACCTTCACCATGCTCTGCCTGGGCGCCGCCCTCGCGGACGAGCTCGCCCCCGGCTGAGCCACCCCGGTCCGCCGCGCTCGCCATCCTCGCAGGGCATCGCGGACCGTGCGCTCAATGCTGCTCGACCCGCGGATCGGGCAGTCCCGCGCCCGAGGGCCGCGCCTCGGGAACGCCGCCCAGCAGCTCGAACTCGTAGAGCTTGTACTCCCGGAGCCGCATGACGTCGGATCGCAGCAGGGCCCAGATGTAGCCGACCCGACCCGCGCGCCAGGTCCCCCGCACCAGGAAGTTGTAGAGAAAGAGCAGGCTGAAGCGGAAGGGGAGCCTCGAGAAGTTCTTCTTCATCCACATCCGGCGCTCGAAGGAGGTGCCGAAGAGCCTGGGGCTCGCGGCGAGACGGCGCCCCTCGTACGCGGAGGCGGCCTCCATGGTCGAGTAGCGGTTCTGCTTCTCGAGCCAATGCGAGAGATCGGGGCTGTCGTGATGCTCGAGGATCCCCGCGACATCGACGATGGTGCCCGTCACGATCGGATGCTCGTTCACGCGCACGTCGGTGAACCGGCAGCTCCCCGTCCGCCAGACACGCACCAGCCGGCTCACGGCGGGAAGCGGCCGCCCCATGAAGTAGAGCTGACGCTCGACGCTCATGCCATCACAGCTGCCCGCCTCGATGGCCTCCACCACCGAGCGCTTCAGGTCGTCGTCCAGGCGCTCGTCGGGATCCAGCTTCATGGTCCAGGGCGCAGCGACGGGCAGCGACTCCATCGCGAAGTTCCACTGGTCGCCGAAGCCGCGAAAGGGATGCTGGACCACCCGGGCGCCGTAGCGAAGGGCGATGTCGATGGTCGAGTCCTTGCTGTAGCTGTCGACGATGTGGACCTCCTGCGCCCACCCGCGCAGGTTCTCGAGGACGGGCTCCAGGTTGTGGGCCTCGTTGAGCGTGATCATCACCACGGCGACCGGGGCCACGCCGGGCTCCCATTTCCCCGTTGCGTCCGCGCCGTCTTCCGGGTGATCGCTCAACGCCTTCACACTCTCGATCGGGGTTCGGGATGGCTGCGATCGACCAGGCCGGGTCGCAGCGGCCGGCATCATAGCAGCATCCGGAGTATGCGTTTCCGCTCGAGATCCGACAGAGCGAAGAGCCAGGTCCCGATGCCCGTGAGCACGCTCGCGACGAGCACGACACCGACGAGCTCCGACCAGCGCACTGCCGGATGCCAGGCCTGCCAGAGCGCGATGACCAGGACCGCCGGAGCGGTCGCCGCAGCGGCCGGAGCGAGCGAGCGGCGGGCCATCCTCGTGAAGGGGATGCCCGTCCGATGATGGAAGTACGCCGGGAGCAGCGCGATCGAGAGGACGGCCATCGGGAGCGCACAGGCGATGGCCACGCCCGCGATTCCCGCATCGAGGACCCGGATCGAGAGGACGGCCAGGATCGCGGCCGAGGCCAGACTCACCAACGCAGTCACGCCGTAGGCGCGATGGTCCCCTCTTCCGAGCAGCACCACGAAGTTCGTGTGCTGCGACAATCGCAACGAGGCACCGATGGTGAGTGCGGACAGCGCGAGGGTCATCTCCTGCAGTGCGCTCGCCTCGGCGATGCGGTCGCCCACCCAGATCTCGAGGAAGCTCCGCCCCATCAGGAGGAGGAACGCCGCGCCCGGGATCAGGGCGAGCAGCGAGTACTTCTGCGAGAGGATCGCGATCTCTTCGACCCGTGCGTGATCCCCCATCTCATCGAGCTCGCTCACAGCGGGCTTCATCGCCTGCGCGAAGACCTGCACCATCGTCGTGAGCAGCAGCACGGGGGTCGTTGCGATGAAGAAGCGAGATACGTCACTCGCGTTCAACATCGATCCGATCACGAGATCGCCACACTTGTAGATCAGCACTGCGCCCGACATGTAGAGGATCGTGCTCACCCCGTAGCCGACCATCGAGCGCATCAGCGCGAAGTCGACCGCCTCCACGGCGAGCATCGTGCCGCCCATCTGCCGGCGCCCGAGCTCGAAGGAGAGTCCACGAATACCCACCTCGGCCAGGGAGTAGATGAGCGCGAGCGCCAGCATCCCATACCCACCCAGGAGGAGCAGGACGATCAGCATCGTCCTGCACAGCAGGCTCGAGATCGCCACCAGATTGATCAGGTCGTAGCGCTGGAAGCTGCTCAGCACGGCGCTGTACACCTGCAAGGGGATCGTGAGGCCGTAGGTGGCCCCGATGATGAGTGCGGAGAAGCGGGCCTCGCGGTGGAGCTCGGCGGGAACGCTGAACCAGCCCGTGATGTAGAAGAAGAGCAGCAACGCACCCAGGAAGATGATGAAGCCCGGAAGCGCGAAGTATGCGAAGGCCGTGCTCACGACGCCGCGGATCCCCTCGTGCTCGCCGCGCGCCAGATAGACGGGGATGTGACGGTTCACGGCGGAGTTGAGCCCCATCGCCATGATGGCTCGGTATCCGAAGATGGAGCCGATCAGGATCCAGACGCCGTAGGTCTCCTGCCCGAGGGTGTCGAGGAAGAATCCGACCATCGCGAAGTTGATCACGGCGGTCAGGACCTGGTTCAACATGTTGAGGATCGTATTGACGATCAGGCGACGGCCCGAGGTGATCATGCCCCCTCGCTCGATCCGATCATCCGCCATCCGGGCTCCACCCACTCCATTCGCATACGCGACCGGGGGCCGACAAGGGCCTGCAGGCGGTGTGTCGCGCCCGCTGCGCATCACGCACGTCCTGCTTCATCGAGACCTTCGCCCTTCTGCGCGTCCGCGCACGCGCCGCATCCCGCACCGGGCGACCCCGCCGGCCGCGCTCACTCGGCCGGCGGGATGGGCTCGCCGCGACTCCAGGGCGTCAGATCGCGCCCGATCAGCTCGGAGAGTGCCCGGACCTCGGGCTCGAACTCGCGCCGGATCGCGTCGACCAGCTCGGGCCGGATGGGATCGCGCTTCCGCTCTTCGCGATTCACCTGACGGATCCGGGGAAGGATCCGCAGCCGCTCGATTCCCAGCATCGCCTTCACGCGGGCCGCCCCCGCGAGCGCGAAGGCCGGCGGCCGCTGCGTCTGACGCGCCAGCCAGCGCCAACGGTGGATCTTGCTCTCGTTGATCGGCGTGAAGTCGCTGCGATCGTCGTCCTCGACGCCGAGGTGTCGAAGCACGCGGCGGTAGCACGCTCGGGCGTCACGGCGGAAGTCGTCGAAGACGATGACCAGGAGCTGGTCGCGCGCGAAGGATCGGAGGAAGCGCTCGAGCTGCGTGCTGACCGTGGCCACCTCGGCGTATTGAAGGAACTCCGGCTGCCGCACGCTCGTCGGCAGAAGACGTCCCTCTCGTCGATCGGCCTGCAACCTCCAGGCCCGCTCGAAGTCCTCGACCGTCTCGTCGTGCATGTAGACGAGCTGTGCGTGGAGCGATTGCACGAGCTCGAGGGGATCACGCACCATGGCGATCAGCTTCGCCTCCGGATGTCGAGCGTGGATGCGCTCGGCCGAAACCTTCGAGTGCAGATACCAGACCGACGCTTCGCCGCGCGCACGGTGCGCGGGCGTCGCCTCGCGGTAGAGCTCGAGGTTGGCCTCTTGGCTCCGGGGTGCGCCGGCCCTGTAGAAGTCGAAGGCCGGATTGAAGAAGTGCGGCTCCTTGGGCGTGGTCAGGAAGATATCGGGGTGTTGCCGAAGCTTGTGACAAAAGCTGGTGGTGGCACACTTGGCCGCGCCGATGACAAGGAAGTTGGGCTTCATGACGGGTATACGGGGCGGATACT
>CAZQMY010000320.1:0-7110 GCA_964594405.1 uncultured Spirochaetaceae bacterium
GCGAGCTCGAGAACATGGGCAAGCGCATGGTCGGGCTCGGCAACGAGCAGGCCGTGCTCCAGGAGATCGAGGGGCGCGAGGCTCCCACACGAGGCGATGTCGAGGATGATCCCTTCGATCTCGATGCGCTGGGGGCGGAGTTCTCCACTGCCGAGGGTCTCGATTTGAAGGCGATATCAAAGAGAGCGGCGCAGATTGCCGAGAAGAAGGTCATCGAGCGGGTCCTGCACCAGACCCGCTGGAATCGAAAGGAAACTGCCGAGCGACTGCAGATCAGTTACAAGGCGTTGCTCTACAAGATGAAGGAGAACGGGCTGAGTGAAGGGCGCTGATCCGCTCGTTGGCCCATGGGGGGTGATCAAGATGAAGGTTGAAATGCGGCGATTGGTGATTGCGTGTGTGGGGTTGACCATCCTTGCCGGCGTCGGCTGTGCGAAGCCCGGCGCCACCCCGCCTCCGGAGCCCGAGCCCGGGCTGCGCGAGCCCTACGTGATCGGTATTCCCGACGTGCTGGACATCCGGGTCTGGAAGAATCCCGAGCTCAGCGTGCAGGTCCCGGTTCGCAGCGACGGCAAGATCTCCGTTCCGCTCATCGACGACGTGCAGGCCGAGGGCCTGACGCCGGTGGAGCTGAAGGAGGTGATCAGCGAGGCACTCTCCGAGTACATCACGGCGCCCGACGTCACCGTGATGGTGGTCCAGGCGAACAGTCACACCGTGACGATCGTGGGCGCGCTCAACCGCGCGGGGCCGTACTCGCTGCAGAAGAAGACTCGCGTGCTCGAGGCCATCGCGGCCATGGGCGGCTTCAATCCCTGGGCGCGGACCAGCGACATTCGCATCCTCCGCCCGACCCCGGGAGGCATCGTCTCCTATCGATTCAATTATGGAAGCTACCTCGCCGGCAAGGCGCCGGAGTCGAACATCTTCCTGGAGCCCGGTGACACGGTTGTCGTACCCGACTAGACCCCGAGGACAAATATGCGACGACTACACCGTTTCATCGCGGGGGCGACCCTCGTGATGACGGCGGCGACACCGGTCTCCGCGCGGGAGCTCGGCCTCGGCATCGACACGATGCTGGGCGGCGACAGCAACATCCTCTACCGGTCGGCCGATCCGACCGCCGATGGTGTCGTACGCCTCGAGCCGATGGTGCGCGTGAAGGACGAGACCCGCCGCTTCGTCTACGACCTCCGCTACGACCCGTCGATCTGGTTCTACATGACCTCTGGCGTGGATACGCGCGTCGACCATTTCGGGCTCGGACGGTTCGAGTATCGCTTCGATCCCGCCACCAGCGTCAGCCTCAACGCACGAGGCTCGGACAGCACGAACCTCGGTGGCTCCATCGAAGATCCGGGGTCGTTCGTGATCGGCGACGAGGGACTGCTGACGGCCCGACGTCAGACCGCCGACGTCAGCGTCACACTCAACCACTCATTGAGTCCGCGCTGGAACGCCCGGGTGAATGCGGGCTTCCAGTACTTCGGCTTCGATCAGTTTCGAGAGCTGAGCGGAGCGGCCGTCGCCACCGAAGTGTCGAATCAGTCGGGCAACGTCACGTTCGACTCGTCCTACGTCCTGAACTCGCGCACCTCCTTGGGGCTCGGTGGCTATGGGGCGTATCAGGTCTCGCAGGGCGAGCGCACGGATGGCAACGTGCAGCTTCGCCCCCCGTCGACGACCACGGTGGTGAGGCTCTTCATGCTCCTCGCCCACCAGATCGACGAGAAGACCTCCTTCTCCGCGCAGGTGGGGCCGAGCTACTCGGATTCGAAGACCGATGACGTGGACAGCTCTCAGGCCGCCCTGACCGCGCAGTACCTCACGGGGAACGTGCTGGTCGACGGCCAGATCGATCCGAACAACCCCGAGCTGCGCTTCGCCGAGAACTGCGGCGCGGTGACGGCCGGCGCCTGTCTGGCCACGATCGGCCCCGGCAATACACAGGTTCCGGACGGATTCCAGAACCCGCTCACGGGTCCGATCTTCTTCACCAACTCGCCGGCGGCGACTGCTTTGGAGAACTGGACCTACTATGCGAGCATCCGGCTCAATCGGGACTTCAGTCGGAACCTCAGCGCGACGGCCTCGTACGACCGGAGCGAGTTCGCCGGTGCCTTCGAGGGCTCGGCGTCGATCCTCGACAACCTGCGGCTGACGGTCAGCTGGAAGCCCGACGACGAGTGGGCGCTCTCCGGGACCTTCGGCGTCTGGCTGCGCAATGCGCCGTTGAGCGGCTCCGTGCCGGTGGCCAACGTCCAGGATTCGGCGGGTGATCCGCTGCTCGGCGTCCCGGCAGGTGCGGCAGAGGTAGCCAGCCTGACCTGGACGCAGGCCCCCGCCGGGTCCTCAGAGACGCGTCAATTCAACTTGCAGCTGCAGGCGGCATATCGCATCAACAAGCGGATGAGCCTGGGGGCCCGCGTGGAGTTCGTGAACGCGGATCGCAAGAACTTCGACGCGGCGGGCACTCTGCAGACGCGGTCGGAGGTCAGCCTCGGCCGCGGCTTCGTCGTGTTCCGTTACGAATTCAGGGAGTTCCGCTTCTAGCAGGAAGGCCGGGGAGGTCCCGGCGGTCGAATCGGTCTGGGGCTCGGCTAAGCACTCCGGGGGCCGTCCCCGGCGGTCGATGTCGATCGGATCCCGAACAGCTCGAACAGCTCGAACAGTACGAACAGAGAGTCGACAATGAACGTGCAACAAGGCGCGCCGGTGATGGATGTCGTCGGCATGATCCGGCGGAGGGGGAAGCTCGCCGTAGTGGTGGCAGGGGTGACCCTGCTGGGAACGTACTGGGTGGCGATGGCCATGCCCAATTCCTACGCATCCACTGCGATGATCCTGGTGGAACCTCAATCCGTCAGTGACGAACTGGTGCGATCCGGCGTGCGCCAGAGCGATCTGTCGAAGCGGCTCGGAATCATGACAGCCGAGATCCTGAGTCGGGCCCGCCTGACCCGGATCGTGGACGAGTTCAAGCTCTACGAGGACCAATGGGACGAGCTCACGCGCGAGGAGATCATCGAGCTCATGCGCGGTCACGTGAGCGTGGATCCCCACTACTCGGAGCTCGAGCGCGGGACGAGCTTGAGCGGCCGCAACCCCGAAGAGTTCAACACCTTCGTCATCAGCTTTCGGTACACCGACGGCATCACCGCCGCGCAGGTCGCCAATCGAATCGCCAAGGACTTCATCGACGAGCACATCGATGCGCGCGTGAAGGTGTCTCAGAAGAGCCTCACCTTCATGACCAACTCGATGGACTCCATCGCCGAGCAGGTCCGGGAGGTGGAGGCCCAGACCGCGCGGGTGAAGGCGGACAACCCCGGCAAGCTGCCCGAGGACCTGCAGTCCAATCAGCTGATCCGCCAGCGGATCATCACCGCGCTGGGGACCGCGCAGCGCGAGCTGGCCGAGGCCGAGGGCGATGCGGCCTTCTGGAAGGGCCAGGTGCTCGCGGCTGCGGCCATGTCAGACGGCTACGAGGAGGCCAGTCCAGCCTTCCAGCTCAAGGTCCTGGAGCTCGAGCTGGCCGAGTACCGCGCCCTCGGATTCACGGACCGCCATCCCGACGTGATCAAGGCGCTCCAGAAGAAGGCGGTGCTCCAGCAGGCCGTTGCCGCGCAGGAGAACGCCGTCGAGGAGGACGCCCCGCTCAACTTCGCGCAGCAGCAGGCCGAGGCCGAGCATCGGCGCAGGAGCCTGCGAGCCGAGGGCGCGCGCAAGGAGGTGGCACGGCTCGAGCAGGAGCTCGTCGCCATCGAAGCGCTGATCGCCGCGACGCCCGCGGTGGCCGAGCAGCTCGATGCGCTCGATCGCGAGCAGCAGAACCTGACCAAGCGCTATACCGACTTCAGCGCACGCTTGCAGGAGGCCACCGTGCAGGCCGACATGGAGCGGCGCCAGCTCGGCGAGCAGCTTCGTGTGCTCGAGCCCGCCTTCCCCTCGCCGGCGCCCGCCTCCCCCAATCGCATCATGCTGCTGGCACTCGGGCTGGTCATGGGCGCGCTCTTCGGCGGCGTTGCCGCGTTCGGCATCGAAATGGCGGACGCCTCCATCCACACGCCCGCTCAGCTGCAGGCGGCGATGAACATCCCGGTCCTGGCGGCGATTCCGCCGATCATGCTCGAGTCGGACCGCATCGCGCGAAATCGATCGCTGATCAAGCAGGGAATCGCGGCGGCGGCCGTGGTGCTCTTCTGTCTCGTGGGCGGTGCGATCACCTATTACTACGTCAACGGGTCGCCGGGGGCGCCCGATGAAGCGACGGAGGGACAGGCCGAGGCCGAGCAGGCTTCCCTGATCCCCTGGATCGAGGAGGAGGCGCCGGGCGCCTAGGCGCGCTCAGGCGAAACGTCGATGTATCTCGAGTATTACGGTCTCGTCAGGGCACCCTTCGAGATGACGCCCGATCCGAGCTTCCTCTACCTGGGAGAGGCTCATCGCGAGGGGCTTGCGACCCTCGTCTACGGCGTCGCGTCGGGCAAGGGCTTCGTGATGCTCACCGGAGAGGTCGGTGCGGGCAAGACGACGCTCCTGCACGCGCTGCTCGGCCAGCTCGACTCGCAGACCCGATCCGCCTTCATCTTCAACCCTCGACTCGAGCCGCTCGATTTCTTCCACATGCTCTTCGAGGAGCTGGGGATCGAGGGCAAGCGCGAGAGCAAGGCCGAGTATCTCCTGTCGCTCAATCAGTATCTGATCGAGGGGCTCGAACGTGGCGAGAAGACCCTGCTGATCATCGACGAGGCACAGAATCTCTCCGCAGAGATGCTCGAGGAGATCCGCCTGCTCTCCAATCTCGAGACGCCTCGTTCGAAGCTCATCCAGATCATGCTCGTGGGCCAGCCCGAGCTGAAGGAGATGCTCGAACGTCCCGAGCTGCGCCAGCTTCGACAGCGCATCGCGCTCCGCCACCACCTCCGACCCTTCGACGAGTCGGAGGTGTGCGACTACGTGGACGAAAGGCTGGCGAAGGCCGGCTACGGGGGGCGGAAGCTCTTCAAGCGAGGCGCGATGAAGGCGCTCTACGAGGTCACGGGGGGGACGCCGCGCCTCATCAACAGCGTGTGTGATAGCGCGCTGCTGCTGGGATACTCTCGGCAGCTCAAGACGCTGGACGCCTCCGCCATTCGCGAGGTGGCCGCCGATCTCGAGCTGCACGGATCGGATTCATCGTCTGACGCCTCGAGGGCGTCTGCCGGGCGTGAGGACGAAGCCGGGCGTTCGAGACGCAAGGGATTGTTCGGCCTGTTCGGCTGAAGGGATGCGCGACGCGGTCGCCCTCCTTCGAACAGGCTCAAGGAGTAGGTCATGGCAAAGGTTTACGAAGCGCTCCAGCGCGCGGAAGAAGAGCGTCAACGGCGCACGACGGGAGGGACCTCCGAGCCCGTGTCGGTGACGGTCGAGTGGGATCCGACTCCCCAGACCGCTCCGCGCCCGGCGCGGCCGGGCCTCCTGCAGCGCATCCTGAACCGGCGCAGCGGGCAGCGCGTCTTCGACGACTCGGCCAACCAGGTGAACAAGCGGCGAATCTCGATGCTCCAGCCCGAGTCCTACATCGCGGAGCAGTATCGGTCGCTGCGCGGACGGATCGACTCCCTCGCCACCCAGCGTCCCATCAAGACCGTGGCCATGACCAGCGCCAACTCGGAGGAGGGCAAGAGCACGTCCGCCATCAACCTCGCGGTGGTGACCTCGATGAGCGTCGGCCGCAAGGTCCTGCTGATGGACTGCGATCTGCGACGTCCCAAGATCCACAAGAGCCTCGGCTTGACGCCGCGCGCCGGCCTCGGCGAGGTCCTCTCGGGACAGGCGAGCTTCGACGAATCCGTGATGAAGGTGGACGGCCTCTCCCTCGAAGTCCTCGCCGTGCGCAACCTGCCGAGCAATCCCTCGGAGCTGCTGGCCTCTCCCGAGATGCGCAACCTCGTGGAGGAGATGGCGCGCCGCTACGACCAGGTGATCCTCGACACGCCGGCCTGCCTGGGGCTGCCCGATGCCAAGGCAATTTCAGAGCTCTGTGACGGGATCGTCATGGTCGTCCGTGCGGACGTCACGCCGCAGGACGACGTCAATCTCGCGCTCGAGGTCCTCGACCGTCGCAGGATCCTCGGTTTTCTCCTCAACGGAGTCGAGTCGAGTCGCCGTCAGTACGGCTATTATTGAGCGCGTGCAGCCGCCTGCGTCGAGCGCGGGCGGCGTGCGAGGCGTAGCCGCAGAGGGAGGCGCGTCGCTCCGTCGGGCGACGCGACGTGAATCGTGCAACCGACTCAGCTGATCATCTCGTTCGCCGGCGCTGCGCTGATCGCGGCGCTGGCGACGCCCCTGGTGAGTCGCGTCGCCTTCCGGTTCGACATCGTCGACCGGCCCAACGACCGCAAGGTGAACCTGCGCGAGGGAATTCCGCTGGTCGGTGGCTTTGCCGTCGCGTCGGGATGCATCGCGGGGCTCCTGCTCCTCTGGGCGGGCGGCTGGCCGGCGAGCGTGGACGTCACGCGCGTGGTGGGCTTCCTGATCGGGAGCGCCATGCTGATGGCGGTCGGCGTGATCGACGATCGCTGGGAGCTCTCCGCCCGTCAGAAGCTGCCGGTGCAGGTCGGCGCGGCGCTGATCGCCATCTACTGCGGGTTTCGCATCGACTTCTTCACGAACCCGTTCACGGGCATCACGTTCGGGCTGCCGGAGCTGGTCATCTGGCCGGTCTCGCTGCTCTGGATCGTGGCGGTGACGAACGCCATGAATCTGATCGACGGGCTCGATGGGCTCTCGTCAGGGCTCGGCGCCATCATCTCGGCGGCGCTGCTGATCCTCTGCTGGCAGGCAGATCAGCCTACGGGCGTGGCATTGGCGACCATTCTCCTCGGCGCCTTGCTGGGCTACCTGCCGTTCAATTTTCCGCCGGCCCGGATCTTCCTCGGAGACACGGGAGCGCTCTTCATCGGCTACGCGCTGGCACTCCTCTCGATTCAAGGCTACCGGAAGGCCGCGCTCTTGACCTTCGTGGTCCCGCTCCTGGTGCTCGCGGTACCGCTCCTGGACACGGGCCTCTCGATCCTGCGCCGTCTCCGTGCTGGGCGGGGGATCTTCAGCGCAGACAAGCAG
>CAZQMY010000321.1:0-7108 GCA_964594405.1 uncultured Spirochaetaceae bacterium
CGCCAGTAGCCATGCCAGATGCCTACGAGGAACATCGTGAGAAAGAGGTTGAGGTAGGCGCGCACGGGCCCGGCCCGCGAGCCCCCGAGCGGGATGTAGAGGTAGTCGCGCAGGAAGCGCGAGAGCGTCATGTGCCAGCGGCGCCAGAACTCGATGATATTGTGTGACTTGTAGGGCGAATCGAAGTTCAGGGGCAATATGATCCCGAACATCCGACCCAGGCCGATGGCCATGTCGGAGTAGCCCGAGAAGTCGAAGTAGATCTGCATCGAGTAGCCGAGCCCCGCACCCCAGGCCGGCAGCAGCGCCGGTGTCCGGCCGAGCGCCGCCTCGCTGAAGATCGGCGTCGAGTACTCGGCGATGCCGTCGGCCAGCACGACCTTCTTGAAGAGTCCAAGCGCGAGGATGGTGATCCCTACGGCGATGTCGTGGGTGCGCGAGCGTTGCCCCGGGCCCGCCTCGAACTGGGGCATCATCTCCTTGTGGTGCACGATCGGGCCCGCGATCAGCTGCGGGAAGAAGGTGACGAAGAGGCAGTAGCGGAGGAAGTGCGTCTCGCAAACCTCGCCCCGCCTCGCGTCCATCAGGTAGGCGATCTGCTGGAACGTGAAGAACGAGATGGCGAGCGGCAGCGCGACCTCTCCGAAGTCCACGTCGATCCCCGTGAGCCAGGCCGTCGTGCGCGCGAAGAGGCCCGCGTACTTGAAATAGCCCAGCAGGCCGAGATCGAAGACGATGCCCGCTGCGCAGAGCACGGATCGTCTGCTCTCCGAGCGGCTGCGGGTGATGGCAGTCCCGACCGCGAAGTTCACGACGATGGAGAGGGCGATCAGCAGCAGGTAGCTCGGATTCCACCAGCCGTAGAAGAAGAGCGAGGCGCAGACCAGCCAGGTGGTCGCAAGCCAGCCGGGACGCCCCCGCACGATCAGGAGATGGACGCCCAGGACGAGCGGCAGGAAGATCAGCAGGAAGACGTGGGAGTTGAAGAGCATCGGGTCCTGGAGTCCGATCGGCCGTGTGCCGGGATCGTAGGGCCCGACGAGTCTATCATCGGCCCGACCCTCGCCGAGGCGCGACGGAGGAGGAAGCCGATGGGCAAGGACGATGCAGGCGCCGAGCTGCTCCGAACGGCGTGGGACGAGATGATCGCCGACCTCGAGCGGGCGCGAGACGCCATCGACGATCCAGCGCTGATGCCCCCGCCGCAGAGCCCGCGGAACCTCGCCGAGGGGTATCGCTACCTGATGGGCTTCGTACACGGCGCCGTCGAGCGGGCGATGCACGCCGACCCGGCGCGACCGGCCTTCCGCAACGCGCTCTCGATCATCAACCGGGCGACCATCGACAACGCCGATGCGATCTACTTCTACGCGGTCATCGACGGGCGCTCCAGCTATCGGGTGCGCGGTCATGCGCCGAAGGGAAGCGCGCCGCCCCACTACCTCATCTTCGAGGCGAGCTGCGGTGTGCTGGCCGGTGACACCGGCGATCTGAGGGAGCTGACGCCGGGCGTGAAGACCCAGACGGGTCGCCTCGACAGCACCCACCTCCAGCTCGAGCCCGACGGCAGCTTCGAGCTGATTCTCGCGCCCGAGCGGCCCGCAGGTCATGCCGGCAACTTCGTCAGCAGCTACAGACGAGCCTCGCAGCCCAATCCCCTCGACCCGCAGGCGGGGCCGGATCGATTCGCAGACTTCCTCAGTGGCCGCCAGCTCTTCGGCGACTGGGAGCGAGAGGAGGCCTATCACCTCTCCATCGAGCGGCTCGACGAAGACCGGCATCCGCTCGTGTCCTATGGCCCCGAGCAGGCGGCCTCCGAGCTGCGCGCCGCCGGTCGGATGGTCCGAGGTCAGATGCACTTCTGGAATGCGTTCTGGACGATTCCGATGGGCACCTATGGTCATCGGCCCGGAGGCATCGAGGGGGTGGAGTTTCCGCGCAACGCCTTCAACGAAGTCAACGCGGCCTCGGGCGCGACGGGCGGCGGCATGAGCACCAATCTCTATGCCGGCGGCGTATTCGAGCTCGCCGAGGGTGATGCTTTGGTGGTGGAGATGCGCGTGCCGCGTCCCCCGCAGTACATGGGCGTGCAGCTCGCGAATCTCTGGGGCGAGTCACTCGAATACGGGAGTGCCATGGGGAGCCTGAACTCGGCGCAGCTCGGCATCGACCCCGACGGCGTGGTGCGCATCGTCGTGGCGGATTGCGATCCGGGCGTGCAGAACTGGCTCGATACACAGGGGCACGCGGAGGGATTCATGGCGCCGAGATGGGCCTATACGGAGAAGCCCGTGCGCGAGGACTGGCCCAGCGTGGAGGCTCGCCTGGTCCGCTTCGACGAGCTGGGCGATCACCTCCATCCGGAGACGGCCCGCGTCACGCGTGAGCAACGCTCCGCTTCGCTGCGCGCGCGGCGTGCGCACGTCGCTCGCCGCTTCCGCGTCTTCTAGCGGCCCTGCCGCGCGAGGCGGAGCGGAGCGCGTCCCCCCGACGCGCCCCGCCGTCTCGGGATCATCCGCCCATGGTGAAGGCGAAGAACTTGTTGCCGTCGAGGTCGCGGAAGTAGCCGCCCCAGAGGATGCCGCCGCGCGGTCCGAGCTCGCCCTCGCTCGTGCCGCCGAGCTCGAGTGCCTTCTCGTAGAGCTTCTGGGCCATCTCCTTGGAGCCGGCGTTGAGCGCCACCATGGTCCCGTTGCCGACGGTGGCTTCGGCCTCGTCATAGGGAATGCAGACGGCCAGCATCGGGCCGCCCGGGTCGGTGGCCCAGATGGTGAGGCGTTCGTCACTCATCAAGCGCTTCGCGCCCAGCTCCCCGAGCAGTGTGTCGAAGAAGGAGCGAGCGCGTTCGAGGTCGTTGGTGCCGAGCGTGACGTATCCGATCATGGGGATCTCCTGGTGGAGCGTGGGTTGGGGTCGCGGGCGCCGGCTCGCCAGCATAGCGTCGGCGGTCGGGTGGGCCGACGCGCTCGCATGCGGCCTTCGCCCGGCGCTTCGATCCGGCTCGCCTCGGCGAATTCAGGGCTCCACCACCACCTTGCCGATGACCTTGCGATCGCGCATGTCCGCGAGGGCCTGGCCTGCCTCTTCGAGGCTGTAGCGGCGTGAGACGTGGGGCTGGAGCTTCCCGGACTCCAGGAAGCCGAAGAGATCGGTGACCATCGCGTCGCGGACCTCGGGCTCCTTGCCCACCATGGCGCCGAGGAAGACGCCGATGATCTGGCAGCTCTTGAGCAGGGCGAGATTGAAGGGAACCGCGGGGATGCCCGCCGTGAAACCGACGACGAGGAAGCGCCCCTTCCAGGCGATGGCGCGGAGCGCGGCCTCGGCGTAGTCGCCGCCGACGGCGTCGAAGACCACGTCGACGCCGCGGCCCCCGGTGAGGGCCTTCGCGCGCTCCTTGAGGTTCTCCTTCGCGTAGTCGATCACCTCGTCGGCGCCGCGCTGCCTGCACAGGGCGAGCTTCTGCTCGCCCGCCGCTGCGGCGATCACGCGCGCGCCCAGCAGCTTGCCGAGCTCGACGGTCGCGAGACCGACGTTGCCGGCGGCGCCGAGGACCAGCAGTGTCTCGCCCGGCTTCAGCTCGCCGCGCCACTTGAGTCCGTAGTAGGCGGTGCCGTACGCGTACGTGAGCCCCGTCGACTCGGCGAATCCGATCCCCTCGCCGATCTTCCGCGCCTCGCTCGCGCGGACCGCCACGCGCTCGGCGAAGCCCCCGACGAGGCCCCCGCTCCCCACCACACGATCGCCCACGCCGAAGCCCTCGACGCCCGGACCCAACTCTCGCACGACGCCCGCGACGTCGCCGCCCGGAATGAAGGGGGGCTTGGCGTGGAACTGATACTTGTCCTCGATGATCAGGGTGTCGGGAAAGGTCACCGAAGCCGCCTTGATGTCGACGACGAGCTTCCCCTCGTCCGCGACCGGATCGGGAAGCTCCTCCACGGTCAACCGCTCGGCCGGGCCGAACGCCTTGCATACGACAGCTCTCATCTCTTCTCGATCCTCTCTGGTCGGGGCAGGTGCCCCTTCGATGCGGTCACGATGCCGGTCCGGCCGGTCCGCCGATCTCAGTGGGGGCGGACATCCCCGTCCTTCCTTCGCGGCTGGAGCGCTTCATCGGATGGGCGCGTTCAGCGCGCGGCGATGGGGCTCGCTCTCGAGACCGGCTCTGCCGACGTTCATGGCACGAATCGTATCATCGCGCCGTCGCGCTCGGGCTCGTAGCTCGAGTACATCCCCGTCCGAACCGTCGCCTTCAGATGGCGGGCGAGCTCGGGGATCTCGGCGTCGATCTTCGCGATGGCCTGGCGAATGGTCCTGGTGACGTTCACGCGGGCCTTCTCCGCAGAGGTGGTGCCGGGGCGGTCGCGCCCGCCCAGGCCCACGTGGCGACTCAGCTCCTGCGCCAGGGCCTCGAGCTCGTTCCGACAGAGGTCGGCGCGGAGCCCGTCGCCCAGGGCCTCGGCCTCGGCGAGGCTCGCCTCGAGCGTCTCCATCCTCGCGGCGTACTCGGCGCGTGCCCTGGCGTCCAGCCAGCCTCCGTCCGAGCTGGCCTCGTGGTCGGGCGCGAAGCCCGATTGGAGCAGATCGAGGGCGTGGAACTCACGACCGGGCTCGCGGATCAGCGTCGCGAGCTGATGCAGACCCTTCACGCTGCGCAGCTGCGTCTGGGCGTTGCCGTGCTGGATCACCCAGAACTCGCCTCGCAGCTCGATACGGGCCTGCCGGGGCTGCGTCCGATCCTGCCCGCCCGGACGCAGCGCGGCCCCCTCGGCGCTCGGCGCCGGTACGGCGGCCTCCTGCTTCGCCCCTTCGGGCAGCAGGCGCGACAGGCGCGTCCGCAGGCCGCTCAGCCGCCGGCTCGCGCCCAGCGCCTCGGCCATGCGCTCGAGCGACGGCATCGCCTCGCTGGCCTGCTCGGCGGCGCCGGGCCCGCCGCGCTCGAGCATCAGCTCGAGGCGGAGCAGCTCCGACTCCATGCGCGCGGGGGGAGAATCCATGCGCTCGGCGGCCTTCGCGGCCTCGGCGTGGTGTCGATCGGCGTCGTCGTGGCGGCCGAGCGTCGCGGCGAGCCGCGCGAGGAAGAGGCTCGCATTGCCGGCCCAGCCGAGCTTGAGGCCCAGGATCACCTCGCGTCCGGCGAAGGGGCGCAGCGCCGCGTGGATCTGCTCCGCCGCGACGCGATCGCCGACCGCGGCGGCCACCTCGGCCAGGCAGACCATGATGAAGGGCCAGTTCACGTCCTTGCGCAGACTCGAGACCCCGCCGTCCGCGAGCAGCCTCATGTAGATGCCGCGCGCCTCCTCCAGCATCCCCTCGCGCGCGAGCATGCGCGCGTGCCCGGCGCGGACGGCCGGCTGTGGCCGGGCCGCCGCGAAGTCGCGCAGCGTGTCGAGGATCTCGTTCTGGCGACCCTGCGCCTCTCGGATCAGGAAGAGCTGTACGGAGTACCACTCCAGGGTCACGGCGGGGTCGATGAGCCGGCCCACCTCCATGGCGGCACGCGCGTGATCCTCCGCGACCTCGTACTCGCCGCGAAACGCGTTGAGCAGGCAGCGCGCGTGCAGGATCGCCCGATGCCCCTTGCGCTGGTGGTCGATCTCTTCGGAGATCTGCGCGGCGTGCTCGAGCACGGCCTCGGCGTCCTCGATCTCGCCGAGCTCCACCAGCGTCTCCAGCCGCGCGATGTGCGCCGCAATGGAGAGGCTCCGAGCGTCGTTGGTCTCGGCGAGCGCGAGGAAGCGGGTGCACATGGAGAGCCGCTCATCCGCATTCTCGGGCTGCCAGCAGATCCAGTGCGCCAAGTCGAGGGCGATGGCGGCCGTGCGATGGTCCGTGTCCTCGTCGATCAACGCGAGCGCGGCGCGCGCCAACGACATGGGGCGGGCCAGCTGGCCCGAGAAGTAGATGGCGCCGGCGAGCTGGCAGAGCACGCGGATCCGCAGCTCGACCTGGGTGTCGGGATCGAGTCGCTCGAGCGCCTCCTCGAGGAGCGCGGCGCGGTCCGGCCGCGCCGTCAGGCCGTTCTCGCCGCCGCCGGCGAAGCCGAGCGCGGCCCTGGCCAGTGCGCTCGAGTCGGACAGATCGCGGGCCATGCCGAAGGCGAGCTCGAAGAGCTCCGCGGACGACTCGAGATCGCCGAGGTCGAGCAGGGCCTCGCCGCGCAGCAGCAGCAGCTCCAAGCGGCTGGGCGTATCGCCACCCGCGAGATCGTGTGCCTCGATGGCGCGGGCGAAGTACTCGGCCGCGCGGCCGTACGCGTAGCGCGCGCGGGCGTTGCGCCCGGCCAGCGTGGCGAAGCGGCAGGCCTCGGCGGGCAGCGAATCTGCGGCCATCGCATGGCGGGCGAGGCGCGCGACCTGCTCCTCGTCGTAGGGCTCGGGCCGCGTGAGGAGCGCGCTCACGATGCGGCGATGGATGTCGGCGCGCACACCGGGCTCGAGATCGTCCACCAGGGAGTCCTGCAGCAGGGCGTGACGAAAGCGGAAGCGCGTGCCCGTCTCGTCGATGCGCTCCACGACGCTGACGGCGGTGCGATCCTCCAGCTGCCGGCCGACCTCCTCCTGGGCCTGGCCGGTCACGCGCGCGAGCAGCGTCACCTCGAAGACGCGCCCACAGATGGCCGCGACACCGAGCAGCCCGTGCTGCTGCGTCGGCAGGTTGCGCAGGTGCTGCCGAATCGCCGTGCGGACCTGGGTGGGCATGCGTGCGCGCAGGACGTCGAGCTGACCGAGGTTGCCCTGCTGGAGCATCAGCCGGGTCATCTCGTCGACGAAGAAGGGGTTGCCGTCGGTCCGGTCGCAGACGGCGCGACTGAACTCGAGGCTGACGGCGCTGCCCGTTCGGGCCTCGATCATCATCTGCACCGCATCTTCGGCCAGACCCGAGAGCGGCAGGTGCCGTGAGGTGCGGCTCAGGTCGCCCAGGATCTGCTCGGCGCTCCGGGCCTGCTGCAGCTCCAGCTCTCGACAGGTGGCGATCAGCGCCAGGCCACGGGCGCGGAGCTGTCGGGAGATGTAGGCCGTGAGCTCGAGGGACGCACCGTCCGCCCAGTGCAGGTCGTCGATGATCAGGAGCCGGGGCGCGATCTCCGCCGCGCGATAGAGGA
>CAZQMY010000322.1:0-7106 GCA_964594405.1 uncultured Spirochaetaceae bacterium
GTTCGGTCCCTATCCGCCGCGGGCGGAGGAGATTTGAGGAGCTCTGTCCCTAGTACGAGAGGACCGGGATGGACGAACCAATGGTGTTTCGGTTGTCGCGCCAGCGGCACTGCCGGGTAGCTAAGTTCGGATGGGATAACCGCTGAAAGCATCTAAGTGGGAAGCCTGCTCCAAGACGAGATCTCCCTGTCGCAAGACCTAAAGGGCACTTCAAGACCAGGAGTTTGATAGGCCGGGTGTGGAAGCGCAGCAATGTGTGGAGCTAACCGGTACTAATCGCCCGTGAGGCTTGACCACTGCCTCATGCCAGCATACGCGGAGCGTTCAGCGCGCAGTGCGCAAGCACCGAACGCTGAATGAAGCGGAGCCGGATACTCAGACTCAGAAAGGTATTCTTCTATCGAAGTCGTCGACGCGACCGACTTTGAACCGACGTCTATCGTTTCAGACGTCCTCAGATGCATTGACAGGTGCATTGACAGGTGCATTGACAGATGTTTTGAAAGGGAGTCATCCCTTTTCCCACCGTCCCTAGAGTGAGGGCCACACCCGTTCCCATTCCGAACACGGAAGTTAAGCCTCACTTCGGCGATGGTACTGCGGATTTGTTTCGTGGGAGAGTAGCGCGGCGGTGGGATCTTCTCGTAGCGGCGTCAGGCCAGAGGCCTGGCGCCGCTCTTCATTTCCGGCAGCCTCATTCCGTCAGGTCGGTTGGTCGCGACAGGTCGGATCGACTAAGGTGTCCGCCGGAAGCCGGATCAGTGCGCGCCCCGGGACGCACGATGCGCGTTCCCGCTCTGCCGGCGGCCTGCTTGCGATCGGTCGGCGTTCGATCCGTGGTCTCAGGGAAGGCCGAGCGCGTGCGGGGCGTGGTCACCATCGTACCGAGATCAATCTAGCCGATGCATCAGGACGAAGGCCCCGGGAAGTACATCCTGCTGATCAGCGTTCATGGCCTGATCCGAGGTCGCGACCTCGAGCTCGGTCGCGACGCGGATACCGGGGGGCAGACGAAGTACGTCGTCGACCTTGCCCGCGCCCTGGGGCAGCGGACGGAGGTCGCTCGTGTCGACCTCGTCACGCGGCGGGTGATCGGTCCCGGCGTTTCCCTCGACTACTCGCGCCCGATCGAAGAGCTCTCGGACAAGGCGCAGATCGTCCGTATCGAGTGCGGTCCCGAAGAGTATATCCAGAAGGAGCAGCTCTGGGATCACCTCGACAGCTTCACCGACAACCTCGCCCGCTGGCTCGGTGAGCAGGCCCGCTATCCGGACCTGGTCCACAGCCACTACGCCGATGCCGGCTATGTCGGTCTCCGTATCGCGAATCTGCTCGGGATTCCGCTCTTCCACACCGGCCACTCGCTCGGGCGGGACAAGCGCAAGCAGCTCCTGGCGAAGGGCATGTCGAGTGCGCAGATCGAGTCGACATACAACATGGCCCGGCGGATCGACGCAGAAGAGGACGTGCTCGCCAACGCGGATCTGGTCATTACCAGTACGCACAACGAGATCGAACAGCAGTACGGTCTCTACAACTACTACGATCCCGAGCGGATGTCCGTGATCCCGCCAGGCACCGATCTGCAGCTCTTCAGGCCGTACCAGGAGGGGGAGAGGATCGCCTTCGAAGCCGAAGTCGAGCGCTTTCTCCGTGACCCGAGCAAGCCCCAGATCCTCGCACTCTCGCGCCCGGACGAACGCAAGAACATCGCGACCCTCATCGAGGCCTACGGCGAATCGAGCGACCTCCAGAAGGCCGCGAACCTGGTGATCGTGGCTGGCACACGCGACGACATCGCCGAGATGGAGAGTGGGGCGCAAGCGGTCCTGACCGAGATCCTCCTGCTCATCGATCGCTACGATCTATATGGCTGCGTCGCCGTTCCAAAGTGTCATCGCGCCGAGGAGGTCCCCGAGATCTACCGCCTCGCTGCAGCGTCGCGGGGCGTCTTCGTGAATGTTGCGCTCACGGAGCCCTTCGGGCTCACGATCCTCGAGGCGGCCGCGAGCGGGCTTCCCGTGGTGGCCACGGAGGTCGGCGGGCCTGCGGATATCCTGGCGAACTGCCGGAACGGCCTGCTGGTCGACCCCCTCGATCGCGAACGGATCGCCGAGGCGCTGCTCGAGCTCCTGGGCGATTCCGATGTCTGGGCGGATGCAGCGAAGAACGGCATCGCCGGTGCGCGCCGTCACTACTCGTGGGACGCGCACGCTGATCGCTACATGGTCGAGCTGCGTGGCCTCGAAGGGTATCAGAGGATCGTCCCCAGCGAACTGCCGGCTCCGCGGAGCGTCCGCTATCGGGACCGCGCCCTCTTCTCGGACCTCGACCAGAGTCTCCTGGGTGATGCGAAGGGGCTGCGCCTCTTCGCCGACTGCATCCAGGCGAATCGCAAGCGCCTGACCTTCGGCATCGCCACGGGTCGGAGGATCGATTCGGCACTCGCCCTGATCCGGCGCCAGGGGATTCCCATGCCCGACGTCCTGATCAGCAGTCTCGGAACACGGATCCACTATGGCCGCGATCTCCACGAGGACGACTACTGGGTCGAGCACATCGACCACGATTGGAAGCCCCAGCGTGTGCGCCGGCTGCTCAGCGATCTTCCCGGATTGAAGCCTCAGCCCCGCGATCATCAGAGCCGATTCAAGATCTCGTCCTACTGGGACGGAGAGCACGCTCCCCGCGTCGAGGAGATCGTCGACCTCCTGCGGACAAAAGAGCTCAACGTCAACGTCATCCTCTCCTTCGGCCAGTACCTCGACGTGATTCCCGCTCGTGCCTCGAAGGGAATGGCCCTTCGCTACGTCGCCCAACGTCTCGAGCTTCCGCTCGAACAGGTCCTCGTCGCGGGTGGGTCCGGTGCCGACGACGACATGATGCGCGGGAACACGCTCGCGGTCCTGGTTGCCAATCGATACGACGAGGAGCTGTCGCAGCTCGTCGACCTCGAGCGCGTGTACCGCGCCGACGAGCCGCATGCTCTGGGCATCCTGGAGGCCATCGAGCACTATGGCTTCCTGGAAAGCGAGATCAGGCTGAAGCAGTGATGATTCGGAGCCTGCTCATCTGTACCGATCTCGATCGCACGCTGATTCCGAACGGGAGCCATGCCGAGTCCGCGGGTGCGCGTGGCCACTTCGCGACGCTCGTCGGCCGCCCCGAGGTCTCGCTCGCCTATGTCACCGGACGCCACCGTGCGCTCGTCGAAGAGGCGATCGAAGAGTACGGGCTGCCCGTCCCCGACTTCGTCATCGGGGACGTCGGCTCGACGATATACCGGGTCGGTCCACATCTCGAATGGCAACGGGATCGATCCTGGGAAGAGGAGATCGCGCAGGACTGGAACGGCCGCCGCCACGCGGATCTCCTCGCCTTGCTCGCCGATCTCGCGCTCCTCGATGCCCAGGAGGACGAGAAGCAGAATACGCACAAGCTCAGCTACTACGTACGGTCGGCCGGGAATCGGGCCGATCTCACCTCGGTGATCGGTGATCGGCTTCGAGGCGAGGGGGTGCAGGCGAATCTGATCTTCAGCCTCGACGAGCTGCGGGGCGTAGAGCTCCTCGACGTCCTGCCGGCACGCGTGTCGAAGTACCACGCCATCACGGCGCTGGTCGAGCGCTGCGGATTGGGCGATGACCACACGGTCTTCTCTGGCGACAGCGGCAACGACATCGAGGTGCTCGCCAGCCCGATCCCCGCGGTCATCGTCGCCAATGCGCGAGCCGACGTTCGCGACGAGGCACTGGCGAGAGCCCGACAGGGAGGGAACGAGTCCGCGCTCTACGTCGCGCGAGGCGGCTTCATGGGGATGAACGGCAACTACTCAGCGGGGATCCTCGAGGGCATCGCCCACTATCATCCAGAGACCGTGGCCTGGATGGGCTTCGAAGGGGTGGGGGCATGCGGATGAGTCATCGCATCGGAGTATTCGGCGAGGTCCTCTTCGATCACTTCCCGAGCGGTGAGCGAGTACTGGGCGGGGCGCCCTTCAACGTCGCATGGCACCTCCACGCCTTCGGCGCGGCGCCCTTCTTCATCAGTCGGATCGCGGACGACGACGACGGAGAATCGGTGCTCGCAGCGATGCAGGCATGGGGGATGGAAACGGACGGGCTCCAGCGGAGTGCACCTCACCCGACCGGCAGGGTGAGCGTCGAATTCGAAGGGGGGGAGCCCGTCTATGACATCCTCGCCCCGGCGGCCTATGACGCCATCGAGCCCGATCCAGTACGAAACGCATCTTTCGAGATCCTCTACCACGGCTCACTGGCATTGCGCTCCTCTCCCTCGCAGGAGACGGCCGCTCAGCTGCGTAGGGACGCAGCCGGGCGAATCTTCGTAGACGTGAACCTTCGCCCCCCGTGGTGGGAGCGCGCTCGCGTGCTCGAGATGCTCCACGGTACGCAGTGGGTCAAGCTGAACGCCGATGAATTGACCACACTCCATCCCGGCAAAGGAGACATCGAGACGCGTGCGTCCGACTTCCTCGAGACCTTTGGCCTCGAGGGCATGATCCTCACCCGCGGCAATCGCGGCGCTGAGGTGCTCGAGGCGGGGGGGCGACACTTCGAGGTGCGGCCTCGGCGCAACGTCGAAGTCGTGAACAGCGTCGGGGCCGGTGACGCATTCTCCTCGGTCGTGCTCCTCGGAATGCTGCGGAGCTGGCCTCGGACCGAGACGCTCGAACGCGCCCAGGACTTTGCCTCCGCCATCGTCGGCTGTCCGGGAGCCACGGTCGCGGACGCCGCGTTCTACCGCCACTTCGTCGATTCATGGCGCTCCTGACAGCAAGGTTGACGAGCAATGTACGAGCAGATCGCGCACTCGCTCCTGAACGAGATCCTCGACGAGATCTCTCACGAGACCGAGCCGGAGAGCCTCCGCAACTTCTATACCCGCCTGGGCGCGAACTTCTACGCCATCCACTCGCTCTTCCACCATCTCTACGGCGGACGGGAGGATTGCGAGGAGCAGTTGACCCGGCTCGTCGAGGTCCTCGCTCGGCGATACGCGGAGCGGGATCCCGAGCTCAAGGCGATCGACATCGAGCGCGAGCATCGCCACGACTGGTTCCTGAGCCAGGAGTGGGTCGGCATGGCCCTCTACAGCCATGGGTTTGCGGGCGACCTGCAAGGCCTGACGGCGAAGGCCGGCTATTTCCAGGAGCTCGGCGTGAATCTCGTCCATATCATGCCGATCCTGCAGTGCCCCGAAGGCGCGAGTGACGGAGGATACGCGGTCAGCGACTTCAATGCGGTGGATGAACGCATCGGTACGCTGGAGGACCTCCATGACCTCGCGGTGACCCTGCGCAAGCGCGGCATCCTGCTCACCCTCGATGTCGTCCTCAACCACACCTCCGACGAGCACGAGTGGGCGAGTCGGGCGCGCGCCGGTGAGAAACGATACGAGGACTACTTCTACATCTTCGAGGATCGCGAAGTCCCGGATATGTACGAGGAGACGATGCCGGAGGTCTTCCCCGAGACGTCGCCGGGCAACTTCACCTTCGACGACGAGATGCAGAAGTGGGTGATGACCGTCTTCAACTCCTACCAATGGGATCTGAACTACTCGAATCCGGCCGTGCTGGTGGAGATCCTCGACATCATCCTGTTCTGGGCGAATCAGGGCGCAGACATCATCCGGCTGGATGCGGTCGCGTTCCTCTGGAAGAAGATCGGGACCACCTGCCAGAACGAGCACGAAGCCCACCTCATACTCCAGCTCCTCAAGGATTGCTGCCAGGTCACCGCACCTGGCGTGCTCTTCATCGCCGAGGCGATCGTCGCGCCAGTCGAGATCGCGAAGTACTTCGGAGAAGACGCGGTCATCGCCAAGGAGTGCGAGATCGCCTACAACGCCACCTTCATGGCGCTGCTATGGGATGCGGTCGCGACGAAGAACGCGAGACTCCTGAGTGCCGGGATCCGCAGCCTGCCGGAGAAGCTCGAACGTGCGACATGGCTCAACTACGTGCGCTGCCACGACGACATCGGGCTCGGCTTCGACGACGCCGACATCGTGCAGGCCGGCTACGAGCCTCGCTCGCACCGGCGCTTCCTGGTCGACTACTTCACCGGAGCCTACTCGACTTCGCCGTCGCGCGGGAAACCCTTCGGTGTCAACGAGAAGACGGGCGACGCGCGGATCTCCGGCTCGCTCGCCTCGCTCGTCGGACTCGAGAGCGCCGTCGAGAGTGGGGACCTCGATCTGATTCAGAGCTGCATCGACCGGATCCTCCTCCTCCATGGCATGATCCTGTCATTTGGCGGCATTCCGCTGCTCTTCTACGGCGACGAGCTCGGAACGACCAACGACGAGGGCTACATCAACGATGCCAGCAAGGCCAACGACAATCGCTGGATGCACCGGCCCCGGATCGATTGGGAGCAGGCCGAGCTTCGGCACAAGCGGGGCACGGTGGAGCAGCGGGTCTTCGATGGCCTTCGGCGGATGATCGCGGCCCGGAAGACCATCCCCGCGTTCGCGGACTACAACAACCGCGATCTGATGGAGACGAGCAACCCGCATCTCTTCGCTCTGATGCGTACCGGGCACTATCAGAGCGATCGGAGCGTGCTGGTCGTCGGCAACTTCGACGATCGTCCCCAGGCGCTCCCGCTCACCGACCTCAGTAATCGAAGCCGCTTCGATTTCGGTGATCTCCTCGACCTGAGCTCCGGGGAGCCGGTTTCGGTCGAGCGAGGAGAGATCGTCGTTCCGCCATTCGGCTTCTATTGGCTCACCGACCGAGGCTACCGCTAGCCGGATAGCGAGCGCGAGCCTCGTCACGACTCCCCAGGAGAGGTTGCCGTGCCGGAGTTCCAGCTCGTTCCGCTCGACCTGCTGATGGTCGGGATCTATCTGGTGTTCATCGTCGTGATGGGAATCTACGTCGCCAGGCGGACGGGGACCCCGGAGGACTACTTCCTCGCCGGACGCTCGCTGACGTGGTGGCTGATCGGCTTCTCGCTCTTCGCCTCCAACGTCTCTTCCAGCACGATGGTCGGCCTCTCGTCGGCGGCCTTCGACTCCGGGATCTCCGTCTACAACTACGAGTGGATGGCGGCTATGGTCCTGATCGTCTTCGTCGT
>CAZQMY010000323.1:0-7086 GCA_964594405.1 uncultured Spirochaetaceae bacterium
AGGGCGCCGAGGTCGGCGCCGATCCAGCCGCCGCCCCAGACCATGTGGGCGAGCGGGATGTAGATCAGGAAGAGCCAGATCACGATGAACGCCAGATAGGCCGAGAAGCGCATGCGCTCGGCAAAGGCGCCGAGCATGAGCGCTGGCGTGATGATCGCGAACATGCCCTGGAACATGACGAAGACGTAGGTCGGAATGCTGAGGTCCGAGTCGCTCAGCGTGACCCCGTGCGAATCGGGCGTGATGCCGTTCAGCATCACCATGCTGAAGTCTCCGATGAACGCGTTCCCGGGGCCGAATGCGAGGCTGTACCCGACCAGCACCCAGCGCACGCCCATCACGCCCGCGGAGATCAGGCACTGCATCAGCACCGAGAGCAGGTTCTTGACGCGCACCAGGCCGCCATAGAAGAGCGCGAGGCCGGGCAGCGTCATCATCAGCACCAGCGCCGAGCTCGTCAGCATCCACGCCGTGTCTGCGCCGCTGATGCCGCCCTCGGCCGTGGCGACGCCGGGCGAGAGGATCAGCGCGGTGAGCGCGAGCGCGCCGGCGCGCGGCGCGGGATTCGACGCCGGGAAGGGAGAGCGGCTGGAGCGCTCGTTCATCGATGGGGACCTCCGGGTTGGCTGCGCCCGAGCGGGCGCCATGGGCGAACGGGGGCCGCGCGGACCGGACACCCCGATCGTCGCCGCCGGGCTTCGCGTCGCGGGCGAGCATCGGTTGGCGTGGCCGATCTTCGGTCGACCGATCCGAGTCTCCACGAGACGCGCCGTCGCGGGCGCTGTGGAGCGTCGAATCCTGCCCACATGCGGCTCTTTTCGCCCGAACAGGCCATGTCCGTCAACGATTGACTGGCCATTCCCGATCGAATTCGGGCGCGGACTGCTCATCTCGGGTCGTTCTCAACCCAGCGCGCTCGCTGGCTGTGCGAATTCATGCACAGGTGCGCATCGAGTATCCGCTGGCAGGGCGGTTCAGCGCCGATCTTCGAGCGCAACCACCTCGCCGTCATTGCGCCGCCCGACGCGCCGCACGTCCGGCGCGCCGAGCCGGGCGGCGTCGGCGGTGTGGTCGTCGGGCTGCTGCTGGCTCTCTCGCTCGGCGGCGACGCGCGCGGCGTAGTGCGAGATCTCGCGCTCGATGGTGGCCTCGTCCCAGCCGAGGACCTCGGCCATCAGGAGGGCCACGGGTCTGGCTGCGCTCACGCCCCGGTCGAAGGTCTCGATCGAGATGCGCGTGCGCCGGGTGAGGACGTCGTCCAGATGAAGCGCGCCCTCGTGGCTCGCCGCATAGAAGGCCTCGACGGCCAGGTAGCTGCCCGCGCCCTCGAGCGGCTCACCGAGCTCTGGGCGCTCGGCCACCAGCTCGAGCAGCTCGTCGATCCGCGAGCCGTACCGACCGAGCAGATGCTCGATGCGCATCACGTGCAGCCCGCTCTGCCGAGCGAGCGCCTCGCGCCGGTTGTGGAGTGCGCGATGACCCGGCGCGCCCACCAGAGGGATCTCGTGCGTGCAGCACTCGGGGACGCGCCGCGAGAGCCTGCGCGCCACGAGATCGATCACGTCTCGCGCCATCACGCGGTACGTGGTGTACTTGCCGCCCGCCACGGTGATCAGCCCGGAGACGGATTGCGAGACCGCGTGCTCGCGAGTCAGCTGACTCGTCGCGTCGCTCTCGCCGCGCAGCAGCGGCCGCAGCCCGGCATACACACCCTCGATGTCGTCGCGTGAGAGCTTCGTCGCCAGTGCGGCGTTGAGGGTATCCAGCAGGTAGTCCACGTCGCGGCGGCTCGCGGCCGGATGCGCGAGGTCGAGGTTCCAGTCCGTATCGGTGGTGCCGATGATCCAGTGATCCTTCCAAGGGATGACGAAGAGCACGCTGGTCGTCGTCCGCAGGATCAGACCACTGTCGCCCGCGATGCGATCGCGCGGGACGACCAGGTGGATGCCCTTGCTCGCGCGGACGTGGATGCGCCCCCGCCCGGCCAGCTTCTGCACCTCGTCGGTCCAGACGCCCGTGGCGTTGACCACCTGCTCGCCGCGGACGTCGATTTCGCGCCCGCTCTCGAGACAGCGCAGGCGAACGCCGGTGACGCGCTTGCCGGTGCGCACGAAGTCGATGGCCCGCGCGCTGGTCGCCATGGCGGCGCCGTGCTGCGCCGCGGTGCGCGCGAGGGCGAGCGTGTGGCGGGCGTCGTCGACGAGCCCGTCCCAGTACTCGATCGCTCCGCACAGCCGCTCTGGGGCGAGCCCTGGAAAGAGGCGGAGCGCGCCGCGACGCGAGAGGTGGCGGTGCCGCGGCAGCACCTTGCGGCCGGTGAGCTGGGCGAAGAGGTCGTAGAGCAGGACGCCCGCACCCACGTAGAGGCGCTCGATGAGCGGCTTGCGGAGCGGATAGAGGAAGGCCACCGGCGTCACCAGATGCGGGCAGAGCCGGCCCAGCAGGAGCGCCTGCTCACGCTTCGCCTCGCGGACCAGGCCGATGTCGCCCTGCTCGAGATAGCGCAGACCGCCGTGGATCAGCTTCGAGCTCCGGCTCGAGGTGCCCGCCGCCCAATCGCGTTGCTCGATCAGCGCCACGCTGAGTCCTCGGGTGGCGGCGTCGAGGGCCGCGCCTGCGCCGGTGACGCCGCCGCCGACGATGACCACGTCGAAGGTTTCGTGCGCCATGCGATCGAGGGAGCGTTGGCGATAGTCGGGGCCGAGCTGCGCCGGATCCATGGAGGCCTCCATCATCGCGGCGCCCACAGCCGGGATCGGCGAGTTCAGACGTAGTAGCGGACCGCGGATTCCGAGACGGTATCGCAGATGGCCTGATGGTCGCCGGCGTTGGTCTCGACGAAGCGCACGCCCATGCCGCGGGGGAGGTGGTCGCGCTGCAGGTTGCCCGCGACGTTGTTGTAGATGACTTCGCCGAGGACCTGCGTGGGGCGCCCGGGCAGGGGCAGGTCGAGGGAGAGCTGCGCGCCGCGCATCAGCGGCGTGGGTGTCGCGAGGAATGCGCCGCCGCCCGAGAGCGAGTAGACGCCGCTCTTCCTGGCGCGGCCCGCGACGTAGTAGCGCGTGGTCCAGTTGGTGGGGACGCGCTGGTCCCCGCGCAATGCAGCGGCCTCGCTTCGGCGTTCGGCGCGGGCGAGGGCGGCGTTGATCTGGAAGCGGAGGGCGTTCTCCGATACGGGCCGCCAGAGCGCCAGCCGCACCCCGCTCTGGCGCAGCAGCTGGGCGCGCTCGGCGTCGGGCTCATCGCCCGTGGCGATCACCGCCATCTCCGGCGCACGCAGATGGATGCGCAGGCTCGAGAGCGCACGATCGAGGCCCGGTGCGGCGACGCTCTGATCCACCAGCGCCACCTTGAAGCGGAAGCCCCGATTCTCCGCCAGATCGATGGCATCGGTGGGCGTCTTGGCACGGATGCCCCGGAACCCGAACTTCCGGATGCTCTCCGAGAGTGCCTGCAGGCGGGGGTCGTGATCACCGAGGATCAGGATGGCGGGCGGCTCTTGCAAGCGGGTTCTCCTGGCGTCGTGCGAAGGGCGGGCGATCGCGCGCCCCGGACCTGCACCGTCTAACATTCGGCTGTGAGCCCGCCTTGCTTGAGGCGAAGACCCGAGGCCCGTGGTGCCGTGATTCGGGTCACCGATCCCGAAAGCGGGACCGAAGGCTCGTCGACTGGCTCTCGGGGGGCGGGTGGCTTGACACAGTGGGGCGTGACGACTGTGCGTGTGTTGGGGCTCGAGCAGGGGATCGGTGAGACCGATGAGGCCCTGCGCGGCAGAGCGCTGGAGCGGGCCGGCGTCGCCGAGGAAGCACTGCGGGGATTCCGGATCGCCCACCGGGCCCTCGATGCGCGACGGAGGCGGGGCGAGCGCCAGCTGCGCTTCGTGGTTCACGTCGACCTGCTGCTCCACCCCAATCACCATCGAGACGCCGGGCCGACCTTCCAGCGCGCGCTGCGGGCCGGGCGGATCCGCATCCAGCCGCCCGATGGCCGATTCGAGGTCGATCGCGGTGCTGGCCCAGCGCCGAGTGGCCGCGTCGCCGTCGTGGGCGCCGGGCCCGGCGGGCTCTTCGCGGCGCTCGTGCTTGCGCGCAACGGCATCGAGGTGGATCTGATCGATCGCGGCGCCGAGCTGCGCGAACGCAGTCGGACCCACGCCCGGTTCCTGAGGACGCGCGAGCTCGATCCGGAGTGCAATCTGCTCTACGGCGAGGGCGGCGCCGGCACCTATAGCGATGGGAAGATCTACACGCGGACGGACCATCCGCTCGAGATGCCGATCCTCCAGGAGCTGATCGCCTGCGGTGCGCCGAAGGAGATCGCCTTCGACGCGCGCGCCCACATCGGCACCGATCGGCTCCACCGCATCCTGCCCCGCTTGCGGCAGCGCATGGCGAGCGCGGGCGTGTGCTTCCACTGGCGGACCCGCCTCGAGGGCCTCGTGCGCGCCGGGGATCGGGTGCGCGCGCTGAGGACCTCGGCGGGCGAGCTCGCCTGCGATGCGGTGGTGCTCGCCCCCGGACACAGCGCCCGGGATACGCTGCGCGCGCTCCATGCCGAGGGGCTCGCCATGACGTCCAAGCCCTTCCAGCTCGGCGTGCGCATCGAGCATCCGCAGCGGCTGATCGACGCCGGTCGCTACGGCGACGCCGACCTCGCCCACCGGCTCGGCGCGGCCTACTACGGTCTGGTCAACAAGGGCAGCAAGGCCGGGCCCGGGGCCCATACCTTCTGCATGTGTCCGGGCGGTCAGATCGTGGCCAGCGTCGATCGAGCGGGAATGCTCTGCACCAATGGCATGAGCAACTCGCGGCACTCCTCGCCCTGGGCCAACGCGGCGATGGTGACCACGCTCGGGCCCCGCGAGTTCGGGGAGGGCGTCTTCGCCGGTGTCGAGCTGCAGGAGCGCCTCGAGCGGGCGCTCTTCGAGGCCGGAGGAAGCGACTACACTGCCCCGGCACAACGCGCGCCGGACTTCCTCGCCGAGCGCGAGTCCAGGGGCGAGCTGCGAAGCAGCTACGGCTTCGGATTGTGTGGAGGTCGGATCGACCGATTGCTGCCCGAGTCCGTCCGTGAGCCGCTCCATCGGGCGCTTCGGCGATTCGAGGGGCAGATCCCAGGCTACGCGGGCGAGCAGGGGCTGCTGGTCGGAATCGAGACGCGCAGCAGCGGTCCGATCCGGATTCCGCGCCACACCGGAGGCCGCTCCGTCCCCGACTGTGAGAACCTCTATCCGGTCGGCGAGGGCGCTGGCTACGCGGGCGGCATCATGAGCGCGGCCATCGACGGAGCGCGGAGCGCGCAGGCGATCGTCGAGAGGCTCTCCGAGGGCACTTGATCGCGCCGCGAGCCGCAAATCACGGGATCACGCCCAGCGGTCGAAGAAGGTGATCTCTTCGGGGCCCGATCGGGTCGCGACCTTGAACTCGGTTCCCTTCGTATACGCCACCGGAAGCAGACCCACCTGCATGATCTCGTCGGGGATGTCGAGGATCCTGGCGACCTCGGCCTCGAAGAAGAGATGGACGGTGGTCAGCGTGGAGCCGAGACCCCGGCTGCGCAGGGCGAGCTGGAAGTTCCAGACGGCCGGGAAGATCGAGCCGTAGATCGCCGCCGCCATGCCGTTGACGGAGCCATCGGGGAGCCGCCCCTCGACGCAGGGGATGACCAGCGCCGGCACCTCGGCGATGTGGTCGAAGAGCCATGCGGCCGAGTCGTAGACACGATGCGTCTGATGGTCCTCGGCGGGCACGCCGGAGCGCGCCTGCTCGATGAACTGCTTGCCACGACAGTAGACCTCACTCACGGCCCGCCGCTGCTCCGCGTCCATCACGACCATCCAGCGCCAGGTCTGGGTGTTGGAGGCCGTGGGGGCCTGCTGGGAGATGCGGATGCAGTCGAGGAGCACCTCGCGCTCGACCGGCCGCTCGAGGTCGAGCCGGCGCCGGACGGCACGCGTCGTGGTGAGCAGCTGGTCGGTGACGGCGAGGTCGAAGGGGGCGGGCATGCGGACTCTCCTCTGGATGGGGAGGCCACGGTAGCAGCGGACGCATCGGCTATTCGCCCAGGATGATGCGAGCGATCTCGCCCAGCATCTCTGCCCGTTCGGCGAGCGCGGTCTCGCCGCTCGCCAGCAGCTCGCTCGTCGCCGCGAGCTCTTCCCGGGTCCGCCTCGCCTGCGCCGACAGATCGAGGCGCACGTCATCGACGATGCATTCGAGGCGCTCGGCGAGTCGATCGGTTTCGCCACGCCCCTGGTCGCGCAGCGCACGGCAGAGCATCTCGAGGTGACGGTGGAACTCACCCGTCACCGACATGGGGACGGGCTCGTCGTGGTGGGGCGTGACATGGCCCGGAGTCTGCAGACCTCAGGAAGCCGCGTCCAGGGGCGGGGTGACCGGGGCGGGCTCGGCCTGCTCCGGTGCACCGACGGGCGCCGGCGCAGCGGGCCCGGGCGCGGGCAGGGTGTCGTCGGGCACGGTCGCGGTCCCTCCCGGCTCGGACGCGGGGGCGGCGGCGAGGCCTTCGATCTCCTTCGCGAGCGCCTGGTTGCGCGTCTCGGCGGCAGCCACCTTCTTCTTCCAGTTGTTGCGCGATCGCTCGAGCTCCTTGATGCGTCGCTTGGCCCGATCCAGCTGCTTCTCCAGGCTGGCGATGGTCTGGTCGGTGCCGGCCAGCTCTTCCTGGAGCATCTTGAAGGTATCGCCGTCGGGCCGGCTCTGGGCTTCGGCCTGGGCCGCGGCCAGCTGGACCCTGGCCTTGCGGAGCTCCTCGCCCTCGATTCGCGCCCGGTCTTCCAGGTACTCGATCTTCCAGTCCTTGGCGTCGTGCAACGGCGCGTACGAGTAGGCGAAGGCGATCACTCCGCCCGCCAGGAAGGTGCCGATGGAGATGCCGGCCTTCTTCGCCAGCGCACGGAGCGCCTCGTTCTGGCTGTTGTCCTCGCTCACGTTCAGCTCCCCCTCCGATGCGCAGCTTCGGTCCGTCAGCCGGCAACACAGACGCAATCGGCCAGATCGGCTCGCATCAGAAGCGTCGGGGACGGTGTCGCGGCCGGCAGTTGACCACACCGCGGCCCTTTCGGGGGGG
>CAZQMY010000324.1:0-7077 GCA_964594405.1 uncultured Spirochaetaceae bacterium
CTCGACACGGACTTCGACGGCTGCATGGAGATCGTCAAGCAGGTCTCGCAGCAGGACGGCGTCTACCTCGCCAACTCGATGAACAGCCTTCGCATCGAGGGGCAGAAGACGGTCGGCATGGAGATCGTGCAGCAGTTCGACTGGGAGGTGCCGGAGTGGATGATCATCCCGGGCGGCAACCTGGGGAACGTCTCCGCGCTGGCCAAGGGTCTGGACATGATGTTCGACCTCGGGCTGATCGACAAGCGACCGCGGATCTGCGTGGGCCAGGCCGAGGCGGCGAATCCGCTCTATCTCTCGTATCAGCGCGGCTTCGAAGTCTTCGAGCCCATTGCCGCGCGCACCACCGTGGCGTCGGCGATCCAGATCGGCAACCCGGTGTCCTACGCCAAGGCCGTGGATGCCCTGCGGCGCTACGACGGCGTGGTGGAGCAGGCCAGTGAGCGGGAGATCATGGAGGCATGCGCCGCCGCGGACCGGACCGGTCTCTTCAATTGCCCGCATACCGGCGTGGCCCTGGTGGCGATGAGCAAGCTGGTGGAGCGCGGACTCATCGAGAGCTCGGATCGTGTGGTCGTGATCTCCACCGCCCACGGCCTCAAGTTCACGGACTTCAAGCTCGACTATCACCGGATGGAGTTGAAGGACCTGATCCCGGACAATCCCAATCCGCCCATCGAGCTCGAGGCGCGCTACGAGGCGGTCCGGGATCGCATGCATCAGGAGATCGAGCGGAGGTTCGGCCGCTGATGTTCACTGGAATCGTCGAGAAGGCGGCCGAGGTCGTCTCGGTGTCACGCAGCGGAGAGCTCGCGCGCATCGAGATCGACGCCGGCCACGTGGCCGAGGGGGTGGCGTTGGGTGAGAGCATCGCGGTCAACGGCTGCTGCCTGACGATCTGCGCGGCGGAGGGTGATCGGCTGAGCTTCGAGGCGGTTCGCGAGACGCTCGACCGGACGAACATCGGCGAGCTCGAGCGCGGCAGCCGGGTGAACCTCGAGCGGGCCATGGCGGCCAACGGGCGCTTCGACGGACACATCGTGCAGGGGCACGTGGACGGAGTGGGCTGCGTCCGCGAGCTCCGCAGGAGCGGTGACGACGTGGTGCTCGTCGTCGAGTGCGACGCCGACCTCGCCGGTCAGCTGGTGGACAAGGGATCCGTCACCATCGACGGGGTGTCTCTCACGGTGGTGCACGCCGGCGAGGACTGGTTCGATGTCGCGCTGATCCCCACGACCCTGGCGGAAACGACGCTCGGCCAGCGGCAGTCGGGCGACCGCGTGAACCTCGAAGTGGACATCCTGGGGAAGTACGTGGCGCGGCAGCTCGCGCGGATTCTGGGCAAGGGGGGAGCTGGAGGTGAGGCGAATCGTCAGGGTTAGGCGCGCCAGCGAACGCTTCACTCTCCTGATGTCGGTGGTCCTGCTGCTCTGGTCGGCATCGGCCGGCGCCGACCGGCACGGGGAGCGGAACGGCTGGGAGGCCACCCTGGATCGCGTCGCCCCGGCCGTCCTGGTCATGCGCGTCTCGAGCGTGCGCTCGTTCGACGCCACGCAGCCCGGCTATCAGACGGCGACCGGCTTCGTCGTGGACGCGGAGCGCGGGCTGATCCTCACCAATCGCCACGTGGTGATGCCCGGGCCGGTGACCGCGGAGGCCGTCTTCCTCAACAACGAGGAGGTCGACATCCAGGCCGTCTATCGCGACCCGGTACACGACTTCGGCTTCTACCGCTTCGATCCCGGCGCCGTCCAGTTCATCGATCACGGCCAGCTCGAGCTCGCGCCCGAGCGGGCGAAGGTGGGGACGGAGATCCGGGTGATCGGCAATGATGCGGGAGAGAAGCTCTCCATCCTCGCCGGCACCATCGCGCGGCTGGATCGTCCGGCGCCGCACTATGGCTCCAATACCTTCAACGACTTCAACACCTTCTACATCCAGGCGGCCTCCGGGACCTCGGGCGGGTCCTCGGGCTCGCCCGTGATCGACCGCTCGGGCAAGGTCGTCGCCATCAACGCGGGCGGCAAGCGCTTCGCCGCCTCCAGCTTCTATCTGCCCCTGGATCGCGTCCGGCGGGCTCTGGAGCTGATCCAGCGCGGTGAGCCCGTCACCCGGGGCACGATGCAGACGGTGCTGCGGCACCTACCCTATGACGAGCTGCGGCGCCTCGGCCTGCGCGAAGAGACCGAGACGATGATGCGCCAGACCTTCACCGAGGGGACGGGGATGATCGTCGTGGCCGAAATCGTGCCCGATGGGCCCGCCGATGGACTGCTCGAGATCGGAGACATCATCGTGCGCGTCGACGGCGAGCCCGTGAACGCCTTCATTCCGATCGAGGCGCGGCTGGACGAACTCGTCGGTGCGCATGTCATGCTCGACGTCGAGCGCGGAGGCCGGCAGGTGCGTGTCGAGGTGCCGGTGGGCGACCTCCATTCCATCACGCCGTCGGCCTATCTGGAGGTCGGCGGCGCGGTGCTCAACACGCTCTCCTATCAGCAGGCCCGGAACCACGCGGTTCCCGTGGGCGGCGTCTTCGTGGCGAGCTCCGGCTACATGATCTCGCGCGCGGGAATCCCGGCCGGCGCGGTGATCACCTCTGTGGCCGACCAGCCGACCCCCACGCTCGAAGAGTTCGAGCGCGTAATGACCGGCCTGGCGGATGGGGAGCAGGTGCCGGTCCGATACTGGGTATTGGGGAGCTCCAGGAACCCGACCGTGGCGGTGATGCGCGTCGACCGCCAGTGGTTCGGCATGCGCCATTGCCGCTGGGAAGAGCGTAGCGGCAGCTGGCCCTGCGAGGCCTCGCCGGAGCCGCCGCCTCGGGTCGCGCCGAAGCCCGCGAGCACGAGCTTCACCAGCCGCAATGGAAAGCCCCTGAAGAAGCTCCTGCCCTCCATGGTGATGGTGGAGTACGACATTCCGTATCGGTTGGACGGGGTGCACGGCGACCGATTCCAGGGCAGCGGCCTCGTCGTGGACGCCGAGCGCGGGCTGGTCGTCGTGGATCGCGAGACGGTCCCCATCGCCCTCGGCGATCTCTCGCTGACCTTCAGCAGCTCGGTGCAGGTGCCGGGCGAGGTCGTCTACCTGCACCCCGAGCACAACATCGCGGTGATCCGCTATGACCCGGAGCTCCTCGGCGATACGCCGATCCGCAGCGCGCAGCTCCACGAGCGGGAGCTCCATCCGGGAGACGAAGTCTGGCTGGTCACCATGACGGTCGGCGAGCGCGTCCTCGCGCGGCGCACGGAGATCGCCCGCCGCGAGCCCCTCTCATTGCCGCCCACCTATCCGCCGCGCTTCCTCGAGCGCAATCTCGAAGTCGTCACGGTCGCCAACACGCCCTCGTCGGTGGGCGGCGTGCTGGCCGACAAGAAGGGCCGTGTGCTGGCCCTCTGGTCGGCCTTCTCCACGGACTCGGGCAAGGAGATGGACTCGTTCTTCGCCGGCATTCCGATCAGGACGATTCGCGAGATCACCGAGCCGCTCTCGGCCGGCCGCGAAGTCGGCTGGCGGACCCTCGGCATCGAGCTGGTGCCCCTCACGCTGGCGGAGGCCCGACATCGCGGCCTCTCGGACGAGCAGGCGCGTGAGCTCGAGCGCAGTGATCCGCGAGAGCGACACGTGCTGCAGATCTATCGTCTCACCAGCGGCAGCCCCGCCGCGTCGCTGCTCCGCCAGGGGGATCTCCTGCTGCGCATCGACGGCCAGACCGTGACGCGGGTGCACGACGTGGAGCGGGCCTCGATGAAGGACGAGGTGCGCCTCCAGGTGCTCCGGGATGGAGAGGTGCTCGACCTGGTCGTGCCCACCGAGCCTCTCGACGGCCGGGGGACGACCCGCGCCATCCTCTGGTCGGGCGCGCTGCTGCAGGGGCCGCCACGCATGCTCTCGAGCCAGCTCGGCCTCCCTCGGAGCGGTGTCTACGTGTCGCGCTACTGGTACGGATCGCCCGCCAACCGTTACGGCGTGCAGGCCACTCTGCGCATCCTCGAGGTGGACGGCCAGCCCACGCCCGACCTCGACGCCTTCCTCGAGATCGTTCGCAACAAGCCCCATCGGGGTGCCGTGCGCCTGCGCATGGTGGACCTGCGCGGACGCGTCGAGCTGCGCACCCTCAAGCTCGATCTCGTCTACTGGCCCACCTATGAGCTCGTTCGTGAGGCGGGCGGTTGGCAGCGGCGTCCGTTGGCGCCAGTCGGGGAATCAGCCGGTCAAGCGATCGAGCAGTAGTGTCGCGATCCCGAGGAACGAGAAGAAGCCCAGCGCGTCGGTACAGAACGTGACGATGACACCGGCGCCCAGGGCCGGATCCTGTCGAAGACCCTTCAGGATCAACGGAACGCCCGCTCCGAGAAGGCTCGCTACAGTCATCGTGATCATCATGGCCAGCAGCAGCACCAGGCCCAGGGCCGGGTTGCCCTGCCAGAAGTAGGCAATACCACCGGCCATGACGCCGGCCACGCAGCCCACGGCCATGCCCACCAGCATCTCCTTGCCCACCGCACGGATGCCGCTACTGAACTCGATCTCGCCGAGGGCGATGCCGCGGGTGATCACCGTGAGGGTCTGGATGCCGCCATTGCCGGAGACGCCTGCGACCACCGGAAAGAAGATGGCCAGGCTCACGAGGCGTTCGAGGGTGGCCTCGAAGAGGCCGACGATCGAGGCGGCGGTGAAGGCCGTCACGAGGTTGAGCATCATCCACGGCAGGCGCTTGCTGATGGACCGTCGCGCCGACGTGAAGACACGGTCCTCCTCCGACAGACCGGCGAGGTGATAGATGTCCTCGGTGGCCTCTTCGGTGATCACGTCGATGACGTCATCGACGGTGATCACGCCCAGCAGGCAGCCGTCCGCGTCCGTCACCGGGATCGCCAGCAGGTCGTAGCGCGCCACGAGCTGGGCCACCTCCTCCTGGTCGGCTTCCGGAGGCGTGCTGATGGTCTCGAGGGTCATCAGCTCGACGCAGGGCGTATCCGGTGGTGCGGACACCAATCGGCGGATCGGGATCACGCCGAGGAGCCGCTGATGCTCGTCGACGAGATAGAGGTAGAGGATCGAGTCCGACCGGTCGCCGCGGGCCCGGATGGCGTCGATGGCCTCCTGCGCCGTCATCTTGGCGTCGAGCGCGAGGAAGTTCGTGGTCATCACGCGGCCGGCGCTATCGGCCGGATAGAGGTCGGCGTTGCGCAGCTCGTTCTGCCGCGACTCGGGAAGCAGGCTCCTGACCGCCTGTCGCCGCTCCTCCTCGATGGCGTCCATGGCGAGGAGCATGTCGTCGATCTCGAGGCGGCCCAGCACGCCGGCCAGGCGCTCGTCGCTGAGGATGCCGAAGACCTCCTGCCGGATCTCCGGCGGCAGCTCCATCAACATCCGCGCGGCCCGATGCTGACGGAAGAGCATGTCGATGACCGTGCGCACCTCCTCCGGAGCCAGGTCGGCCAGGATCGGCCCCAGGTCCGCGGGATGCACCTTCTCGAGCAGGCGCTCGGCGCGCGAGTTCACGCCGCTCGAGAGCAGGCGTCGGAGGATGCGCGCTGTGATGATCGGGGTGGGCATGGGCCCCTCGAGCGGCGGTGGATAGCGTGGCGGGGGGATGGCGGAGTGCGCCGAGTCGCGGGACGCGAGCACGTCTTACCCCACTTTGGCGGGATTCTCTACCGCATCCCCTCCAGAGCCGACTCGGGACCCTTGCCGCTGCGCCGTAAAGAATGCACACGAGTAGCCGATGAGCTTGGGAAGAGGGCGCAGCTCCATTGGGCCGAGACCCGCCAAGCTTGCGCTGGGAGATGTCGATGGCGAGGACGAAGCTACGGGGCCTGGAAGTGGCCGGGGTGCAGCTGGCGATCGAGGTGCCGCCCGAGTGCGATTGGGCCTGGCCCTGCCCAGAGATGGCGGAGCGCGCGTGCGTCCCCTCGGCGCCCGATCTCTACGTGGGTGTTCGTGTCGGCGAGATCGGGCCGATCGACTGGGATCCGATGACCTATGCCTATGGCGGCGGACACTTCCACGTGGGTCGGAGCGGTGAAGACTGGGCCATTGTCCTCCATGGTCAGCGCGACGGCGCGCAGCGGTTGGCTCGATTCGACACCGACTTCGCGATGGGGGAGGTCTTGATCTCCCCGGCTCTGGCCGCGGTGCCCCGCTTCCCTCTGGATGGCCCTCTGCTCGAGCTGTTGCTCCTTCACCGCATCGCGCGTCAGGGGGGACTCGCGGCCGACGGGGCCGTCGTGCTGCGCGACGGACGAGCGCTCGCCTTCCTCGGTGCGGACGCGGCGCCTCATCGAGCGCCCCACGAGCGGAATGGGACCTGGTGCCGCCGCACGTCCGCACCCGAGGAGCGATCCATCTCGGGACGTCTCGTGTTCCGCGAGCATTTCGGACGCGCCGTCGTGGATGTGCTCCCGGACGGCAGCGCCGCGCGCGGCGCGGGGGTATCGGCCCGACTCGCGGCGATCCACGTGGTGGACACCGCAGCCTCCGTCAGCGCGGTGCGCATGGATCACCCGGATGCGGTGGACGCGATTCTTCAGGGTGCACTCGCGCCTGTCCACGACCCCGAGGCGGCAGATCGGCTGCCCCGTGCGGCCGCGTGGCTGAGCCACTCCGTGCCCGTGATCCGCCTCGGGATGCCCGGCGGGCGCCGGGCGATTCCCTTCGACTGGTCGGGTTCGAATGCGGTCAACGGCTTCGGTCAGACCACCGCGCGTTGACGCACACGGGCTGCACGAATCCGCTCTCCGCTGAATCCACGCGTGGTGCACTCCGCCTCGATTCCTGTCCAGAAAATCGACACATCCATGTGTGCATCGCTTCTCGCACGCTACCGCAAAGTTGATTTCTGAACAAATATTCGTGCAGTGAGGGGTGTTCACCGGTTGCGGCCCGGGCCGTGAAAGCGGATGCTTCATTGGCCCCGTGGGGTGGCGTTGGTGTGGGGTGGTGGTTCATGCGGCGTGTTGCGCGCGCTTGATTCGCGGAAGCTTTCGCGACGATTGCGTGGACGCTTCCGCATGGGTACGTCTGTCTGATCCGGATCGGTCGTGCTCTCGGGCGATTGCACTCGGGTCG
>CAZQMY010000325.1:0-7057 GCA_964594405.1 uncultured Spirochaetaceae bacterium
CGGCGAGCCGGAGTCCAATCCGCGGCTGCGACTGGTGATCGACAAGGCCAAGGCCGCGAACATGCCGAAGGACAACATCCAGCGGGCAATCCAGAAGGGTGTCGGGGGCGGCGAAGGCGAGAGCTACGAGGAGATCATCTACGAGGGCTACGGCCCCGGCGGCACGGCGATCCTGATCGAGACGCTCACCGACAACAAGAACCGGACCGTGAGCGACGTACGCCACGTCCTCACCAAGAACGGGGGCAACCTCGGCTCCAGCGGCTGCGTGGCGTATCTCTTCGAGAAGCGGGGCATGCTGAGCTTCGACGCGGAAGGGACCGACGTCGACGCGTTGATGGAAGTGGCGCTCGAGGCCGGCGCCGAGGACGTCGTGGAGGGCGACGACTCGATCGACGTCGTGACCTCGCCCGGTGACTTCGGCGACGTGAAGGATCGCCTCGAGGCTGCCCGCTTCGAGCCGGCGAGCGCCGGCATCACCATGGAGCCGAGCACCACCGTGGCGCTCTCGGGCAAGGACGCCGAGCAGATGCTGCGCCTCGCCGACGCCCTCGAAGACCTCGACGACGTTCAGAACTTCTACGCCAACTTCGACATCTCGGACGACGACCTCGCCAGCTTCGCCTGATTCGGACCCTCCCGACGCCGTGCGGGGCGCAAGAAAGGCGAAGACACGGTAGGATCGCGAGCATGCGAATCCTCGGGATCGATCCCGGCTCTTCCGCGACGGGCTTTGGCGTCATCGAGGCCCGAGGGCGATCGCTCTCGCACGTCGATCACGGCGTGATCCGGACTCCCCGCGCCGCGCCCCTGGCCGAGCGGCTGGGCGCGATCCACGCCGAGCTCTGCGAGCTGCTCGAGCGATTCGAGCCGGCGCTGGCGGTCGTCGAGCTCGCCTTCGTCGCACACAACCCACGTTCGGCCCTCGTGCTGGGCCAGGCGCGCGGCGCGGTGCTGGCCGCCGTGGCCTCCTCGGGTGTGCCCGTCGCCGAGATCAGCGCGCGCGAGGTCAAGAAGGCCGTTGTCGGCGCGGGATCGGCGGACAAGTCGCAGGTCCAGGCGATGGTCCGGCGCATGCTCTGTCTGGCTGCACCGCCGCCCACCGATGCCGCGGATGCCCTGGCGATCGCGATCTGCCAGGCCAATCACGGCCGCCTGGCCGGGCTCACGCGTCCCGGCTCGAGTCGAAGGCGCAGCATGCGGGGCGCACACCACCTGCTTCAGGGAGGGGGCGGCGGCCGATGATCGCCTGGATCGAGGGCCTGCTGCGGGAGAAATCGCCGACGCGGGTGGTGATCGACGTCGGCGGCGTGGGCTACGAGCTGATGATCTCCCTCGGCACGTTCGAGGCACTGCCCGAGACGGGCAAGACCGTCTCGCTGCACGTCCGCACCGTTGTGCGGGAGGATGCCTTCCTGCTCTACGGCTTCCAATCGCGGGCCGAGCGCGCCTGCTTCGATCTGCTCTGCAAGGCCAATCGCGTCGGCCCGAAGCTCGCCCAGGCCATCCTCTCCGGCCTCGAGCCGGCGCGGCTGCTGCGTGCGCTGCGCGACGGCGATGCCAAGGTGCTGCAGCGCGCGCCCGGCGTCGGCGCGAGGATGGCCGAGCGCATGGGCTTCGAGCTGCGCGACGCGGCGGCGGAGCTGCTCGATGCCGAGGGCGAGCCCCGCGGCGACGCCGGCGCCGCAGGGGCGGTGGGCGGACCCGACGACGAAGCCGAGCTGCTCTCTGCGCTCACGAATCTCGGCTATCCGCAGAGTCGGGCCGAGAAGGTGGCGCGCGCGGCGGCGCAGGAGGCCGGGGAGGGCGCCGGCCTCGAGAGCATGATCCGGATCGCCCTGCGGAGGCTGGCTCCGTGAGCGAGCGACCGGATCGTGGCGCCGTCAGCCTCGACCTCGCCCAGGGCGAGAAGGGGGTGGAGGAGACGCTTCGTCCGGGCACGCTGGGTGAGATGGTGGGGCAGGACCGACTGCGCGAAAACCTCGCAGTCTTCATCCAGGCCGCGCGCAGCCGCGGCGAGTCGCTGGACCACACGCTCTTCTACGGCCCTCCGGGCCTCGGCAAGACCTCCCTCGCCCGCATCGTCGCCAGCGAGCTCGACGCCTCCTTTCACGCGACCAGCGGACCGGCCATCGAGCGGCCGGGCGACCTCGCGGCCCTTCTCTCGAACGTCGAGCCCGGCGAGGTCCTCTTCATCGACGAGATCCACCGCCTCTCCGCGACGGTGGAGGAGATCCTCTACCCCGCCATGGAGGACTTCCAGCTCGATCTGCTGATCGGCGAGGGCCCCAGCGCGCGCTCCATCCGACTCGAGCTGCCTCGCTTCACATTGATCGGCGCCACGACGCGCGCCGGCCTGCTCACCTCGCCCCTGCGCGATCGCTTCGGCTGGAGCGCAAGGCTCGAGTACTACCCGGTAGACGACCTCGAGCAGATCGTGTTGCGCTCGGGGCGCCTGCTGGGCGTAGCACTCGAGCGGGCCGCCGCGCGCGAGGTGGCGGGGCGCTCGCGCGGGACGCCGCGGATCGCGAATCGCCTGCTGCGGCGCGTTCGCGACTTCGCGGAGGTGAGCGATGGGCAGGGCAAGCCGGTCTCCATGGAGGCCGCGCGCTATGCCCTCGATCGGCTCGAGGTGGACGCGGTGGGCTTCGATGGCCTCGATCGCGCGGTGCTGACGACCCTGGTGGAGAAGTTCGATGGCGGGCCGGTGGGCCTCGAGACGCTCGCGGCCGCCGTGGGAGAGGACAAGGGCACGCTCGAAGACGTCGTCGAGCCCTTCCTGATTCACCAGGGCTACCTCGATCGCACGCCGCGCGGCCGCGTGGCCACCCGGCGGGCGGTTGATCATCTGAAGCGTTGATCCGGGGAGCGAGCGCGCATTGCGCTCGGCCGGAGCGCCGCACCCGGACACTCAGTCGGCGATGGCAGCAGTCGCTGCGGACTTCACGTGTGCGGGGCGCGAGAGGCGCCGGCCCGGGAGCTTGCCCCGGTTGTAGAGGGCGAAGACGCGGCCCTCGTTCGAGCGCTCGTCGTAGGCGATGAGGTCGTCGAGCCCGTCGCCATTGAGATCGGCGACGCGCGTTCGGCCCGCCACCAGGGGGATCGACTGCCGACCGGCTCGGGGGCCGAAGGCGAAGCCCTCCTCATCGGGGATGCCGAGCTTGATCGCCATCCGCCCCTCCCCATCGGGGTAGATCAGATCGCGGCGCCCGTCTCCGTTCCAGTCGGCCTCCACGCTCGGGAGGAGCCCGTCGACGCGCCCCTCGCCGAAGTTCAGGCGGAAGGAGATGTCCTGGCTCCACGCCCGGATGAAGCGGCCCGGGGCCTCCGGGTCGGCGCGAAAGACCTCGACCTTCACCTGCGCGTTGCGCGTCAGGAGCAGGCGCACCAGCTGCATGATTCCGAACTCGACCGAGGTCTTCACCAGCTCGCGAACGCCGTCGCCGTCGAGATCCATGGGCTCCACGCCCGCAAAGCCCTTTTCGGTGACGAGCTGCGCGTCCGGCCGGCCCACAACCTGCGCGCCGCCGCCCTTGTTGAGGTGGATGTCCGTGACCGAGGTGCCCTCCATCAGGCCACCGGAGACCCGGTGGAGGATGAAGTCCGTGCGCCCGTCACCGTCGATGTCGGTCGCGAAGTAGGTCACGTCCGTGGCCTCGAAGCGCTGCTCCTGCTTGGCGCTGAAGGGCTCGAGGGTGAGCGTGCGCGTCGGCGTCGTGGCCAGACCGTCCTCGTCGCCTCGAAAGACGAGGATGCGCCAACGTGAGAGGGCGAAGAGGTCGCGCCGTCCATCCCCGTCGTCGTCGCCGACCATCATGACCGGCCAGTGCATCTCGCTGATCATCAGCTTGCGCACGCGCCCGGGCATGTCCGGATCCCAGGTGCGGTACCCGGCGATCACCGGCAGCGCGATCTCCTCGACCTTGCCGCTGCGCAGATCGAGCAGGTAGCCACCGTCCAGGCTGGGCAGGAGGGCCGTCGCCGTGCCGTCGCCATGCCAGTCTGCCGCCACCGGGATCCGCGAGAGCAGACGGGCTCGGGGGGGCAGCGGGAGTCCGCCGGGCACCTCCAGCAGATGCCCGGCCTCGAGCGGGCCGGACTCGAAGGGGTGTGCGATGCGGACGCCCCGGCGCTCGAGCAGCAGGAGCTCACCGCCGGGCGCGCCGTCCACGTTCCAGACATCCACGCCCACCACCCGGGTGCTCACCTGAAAGCGCCGCGCCTCGCCCGGCGCGGTCTTCCCGGAAGGGTCGCAGGGGAAGAGCGTCAGATGGCGGCCTTCTTCGGGCGGGGAACCGTCCACGGAGATGACCAGGAGATCGTAGGCACCGGGACGGCAACCCGGGGAGACCTCGACCGGCCAGACCTGGATCGGGCGCCCGCGAACCATCAGCTCGCGGGTGGCGAAGAGCTCGTCTGCGGCCAGAGCTTGGCCCTGCGGGGCGGTGGCCGCCAGCAGAATCAGGCCGAGGAGCGCCCGGGCGCTGGGCCCGAGCGTGATGCGATCTCGGCGGCGGGGCGGCCTGTGGGCGCCCGGCCGGACTGCGAGGGGCACTGGAATGAGTCTCATGGGTCTGGAACCGTCGCGCTCGCAGGGGAAGAGGAAGCATAGCGAGCTGGCCCAAGAGCACTCAAAGGCGGCCGGCGCCCGACCGATAGAGGTCGGCACGTGTCCGGTCGCCCGGCCGCCATCCGCGGTCCGTGTAGGGGCACGACGAGGCAGTGGACCGAGTGCGAGTATTGGGGCGAATTCTGGCCGGGTCGATCGGTCTGCCGGTTCTGCTGCTCGGTGGCTTCGGCCTCGCGTCGCACTACTTCCCCGGCACGGACTTCCTCCAGACCGTCTACGCGACGCTTCAGGAGGCCAACCGAGCGATCATCGATGCCGGCGCGGACATTCCCCTCGACGCCAGCGTCACCCTCGAGGAGTGGCTCGTCCATCCGGCCCTGCGGCTGACCCTGGCGCCGATCGGCTTCATCCTGCTCGCCCTCGCCTCGGGCGTTCGCATCCGAAGGGACGAGGCCGAGGGTGAGGCCGTCGACTCCGGAAGCGCCCTGGATGCCGAGGTCCCCGCCGACAAGCGCGCCGTGAAGAAGCTGCTCAAGACGGCCGCGGGCCTGAAGAAGCAGGGCAAGTTCGAGGAGGCCGGCGATCTGCTCTGGAGCGCGAAAGAGCTCGACAAGGCCGCCGAGTTCTTCATCGAGGGCGGGCTGCATGGGCGCGCCGCCGAGATCCGTCACGACCAGAATCGCTTCATCGAGTCCGCCGAGCTCCATCTCGAGGCCGGCAACTTGGAGAGCGCAGGCGCCATCTTCGCCCAGCAGGAGGCCTGGGATCGCGCGGCGCAATGCTACGACGAGATCGGCTCGCTCTCCGTCGCTGCGGAGATGTACGACAGGGCGGGCAGCTTCCAGAGGGCCGCCGAGTGCTACGAGAAGGTCGAGTTCCACCGTCATGCGGCGACCGCCTGGGTGAAGGTGAAGGCCTGGGAGCGGGCGGCGGTCTGCCTCGCCCAGGTCTTCTCCAGTGAGGTCACCACCGCCCGCACAGACGCCGCCAAGATGGCCGAGCTGCAGAAGCTCGCGAAGCAGGCGGGCAAGCTCTACCACCGCGCCGGCAAGACCGAGCAGGCCAAGAAGATCCTCGAGGACGCCGAATGCTGGAGCGAGGCCGCGCAGGTGGCGATCCACCTCGAGATGTTCGCGGAGGCCGCCGAGCTCTTCCGGAACGCGGGCGACCTCGAGAAGGCCGCCGAGAGTCTGCGGAGGCTCGGTGAGAACGAGGCGGCTGCGCGCATCCTGGGCGAGTTCCATCGCGACCGCGGCGAGCTCGCGGAGGCCGCGAGCCAGCTGGAGGAGGCCGGCGACTACAGCGAGGCGGGCGATCTCTACCGACAGCTCGAGAGCCATCAGGAGGCCGGCGAGTGCTATCGCAAGCAGGCGGACTTCGCGGCGGCTGCCGAGATGTTTCGCATGGCGGGTGCGCGCGAGGACGCGGCCGACTGCTACGAGCGCGCCGGCCGCTATACCGAGGCTGCGGAGTGCTGGGCGCTCGTAGGCGCGCCCGAGAAGGAGGCCGAGCTCCTCGACAAGGCCGGGGAGTTCATGAGCGCCGGCGAGGTCTACCACCGGGAAGGGATCGATGACGAGGCGATCACGGTGCTCCAGAAGGTGCAGCCGGACCACGAGGACTTCGCGCGCGCCTCGGCCCTGCTCGGAGACATCTTCCACGCCAAGGGACAGCTCTCACTGGCCATCAAGAAGCTGCAGCAATCGCTGGGCGGCGCCGAGCTCTGCCGCGCGAACCTGCCCATCTACTACACGCTGGCGACGATCCTCCAGCAGGACAGCAAGGCGAACGAGGCCCGTGAAATCTACGAGAAGATCATGGCCCTCGACTATCACTACGAAGACGTCGAACGCCGGCTGATCGACGTGCGCGGGACCCTCGGCGCGGGCGATGGAACCGGACAGCCACCCCAGACCACCGGCGACCCGCCCGCGACGAGCCAATCGAGCACCGGCACCCTGGCCACGACAGGCCAGCCCGGTCGCTATCAGATCGTGGGCGAGCTCGGTCGCGGCGGCATGGGGATCGTGTACAAGGCACAGGACACGGTGCTCGATCGCGTGGTGGCCTACAAGGTGCTTCCCGATTCGTTCAAGGAGAATCCGCAGGCGCTCCAGAACTTCCTGCGCGAAGCCCAGGCGGCCGCCAAGCTGAACCATCCCAACATCGTCACCGTCTACGACACCGGCGAGCAGGATGGTCGCTACTACATCGCGATGGAGTACGTGGATGGCACGACGCTGAAGGAGATCCTCCGCCGGCGCGGGACGATCTCGTCAGCGGGCATCCTCCACGTGCTCGTGCAGGTGTGCGAGGCGCTCGCCTACGCGCACGAGAAGAAGGTGGTGCACCGCGACATCAAGCCCGCCAACGCCATGTGGACCCGCGACAAGAAGGCCAAGCTGATGGACTTCGGGCTGGCCAAGGTCGTCGAGGAGGTGCGCAATCACACCACCGTGGTCGCGGGCACGCCCTACTACATGAGCC
>CAZQMY010000326.1:0-7057 GCA_964594405.1 uncultured Spirochaetaceae bacterium
GAGCGAATCTGCACGTGGGGGGGCGGGCCGCACGCGCACCGATCACCGCCGACGATCGCCGGATCATCGAGGCGCTGGCCCCGCAGCTGCGGGCGGACGGGCTCTTCTTCGTGGGGATCGACGTGATCGGCGGGAAGCTGACCGAGATCAACGTCACCAGCCCCACCGGCGTGCAGGAGATCAATGCGCTCGAGGGACGCCGGCTCGAAGCCGAGTGGCTCGACCGCGTGGAGGCGCGCCTGGCCGAACGTGCCTGAGGCCCGGCCGCGACGCAGCCGCAGCCGAGGGCTGCTACCCTGACCGACTCATGAGCGAGATCCAGGGCGCGCGGCAGAGCGACGAAGGTCCCTACGGGATCCTGCTCGTCGATGACGAGGAGGCGATCCTCGAATCCCTCGAGTTCGCCCTCGGCGCCGAGTACCGCGTCTTCACCGCCGGCGGCGGCGAAGAGGGCCTGCGCATCCTCGACCAGGAGGACATCGCGCTGGTGATCAGCGACCACGTGATGCCCGGGATGAGCGGGGTCGAGTTCCTCGAGAAGGTGATTGAGAAGAACCCGCGCGCCATCCGCATGATGCTCACCGGCTACGCGGATGTCTCCGCGCTGGTCGGCGCCATCAACGAGGGGCGCATCTACCGGTACATCCAGAAGCCGTGGGAGCCCGACGAGCTGCGCGTGAACGTCAAGCGCGCCCTCGAGGCCTACGCGCTCTCGGCGCGCAACCAGCAGCTGGCCGCCGATCTGGCGGCGGCCAACGAGCGCCTTCGGGCCGAGAACATCTATCTGCGACGGGAGGTGGAGCGTCGCTACTCCTTCGAGGGGATCATCGGCGACAGTCCGGCGATGCAGCGCGTCTTCGACGTCACGGAGAAGGTGGCGGAGACGGACGCCACCGTGCTCGTGACGGGCGAGACGGGGACGGGCAAGGACCTGCTCGCCCGGGCCATCCACTACTCGGGACCCCGCAAGGGCCAGCGCTTCGTGGCGCAGAACTGCGCCGCCCTGCCGGATACGCTGCTCGAGAGCGAGCTCTTCGGTCACAAGCGCGGGTCGTTCACCGGTGCGCACAGCGACAAGAAGGGCCTCTTCGAGCTGGCTCATGGCGGCACGATCTTCCTCGACGAGATCGGCGAGACCGAGCCCGGCATGCAGGTGCGCCTGCTGCGCGTGCTGCAGGATGGCGAGATCCGCCCGCTCGGCTCGTCGGACACGATCAACGTGGATGTCCGGGTCGTGGCCGCGACCAACCGCGATCTGCAGAAGGAGGTGGCGGAGGGGCGATTCAGGGAGGACCTCTACTATCGCCTCCGCGTCGTCGAGATCGAGCTGCCCTCGCTGCGCGCTCGCCGCGAGGACATTCCCGCGCTGAGCCACTTCTTCCTGGACCGCGTCAACGCGCGGATGGGACGAGAGCTCGAGGGCTTCACCAACGCCGCCATGGATCGCCTGCTCGCCTACGACTGGCCGGGCAACGTTCGCGAGCTCGAGAACGAGCTGGAGCGCGTCGCAGCCCTGGCCGCGGGAGAGCGTGCAGTCGGGCTCGAGATGCTCTCGGAGCACATCCGGGGCGCGGTGCCGGTGTCCAACGCGCCCGTCTCGGCCGACGCGCCGATCACCGAGTGGGATCTGAACCGCGCGGTGGACGCCCTCAAGCGCCGCATGCTCATCGAGGCCGTCCGCGAGACGGGGAGCAAGACGCGGGCCGCCGAGCGCCTCGGCATTCCGCGCCAATCCCTCCAGAAGATGATGAAGCGGCTCGAGATCAGCGACGAAGAGCTCTGACCGCGCGCTGCACACGTGCGCATGCCGAGGCTTCGTTTTTTCTTCACGCGCCCGCCTTTCCCTCGCCTCGGAGCAAGGCTTCGGGCTAAGATCTCCGCGGGTGATGGAGACGATCTACACGGCCAGCTTCGAGAGCGAGATCGGCCGCCTCAAGGTGGCGTCCACATCGCGAGGGCTCGCGTATGTGGCTCTCCCGCGCGCCGATGGCCGGGGTCTGATGGGCTGGCGCCAACGGCACCTGGCCGACGTGCCCGTGGTCGAGGGCTTCGAGCCGAACCGCAAGGCCATCACCCAGATCACCGACTATCTCGCGGGCAAGCGCGACCGCTTCGAGCTCGAGCTCGACGTCTTCGGCACGCCCTTCCAGCGCGAGGTCTACGACGCCATCTCGCGCATCCCGATCGGCGAGTGGCGCAGCTACGCGCAGATCGCCGAGGCCATCGGAAGACCGAAGGCCGTGCGCGCAGTGGGAGCCGCCAATCGCGACAACCCGCTGCCGCTCGTCATTCCCTGCCATCGCGTGCTCTCGAGCGACGGGCATCTGCACGGCTACGCGGGCGGCCTCTGGCTGAAGGCGAAGCTGCTGCACATGGAGAAGGCCTCGCCGCCCGGGCAGCTCGCGCTCTGCTAGCAGCGCGCTCGCGCCATCGTCACTCGGCTCCGGTAGTGCGGGCGCGCCGACCAGGCCGTCTGGCTGCGCGAAGCCCCGCGCCGCCGGTCGCGATCACGAGTGCCATGGTCGCGCCCGGCGAGAGCGCGGGGAGCAGGGCCCCGTAGGCCGGGCGAGCATCGAAGCTGAAGTACGCGGAGGTCCCGAAGTCGTAGGCCCCATCCGAGTTGACTCGAATCACGTAGGTCCCCGCCTCGAGCGTGTAGTTCATGCGCCCGTCCTCACCCAGACAGCTGATCCGGCAGTCCTGCGCGACCGGGTCGCCGTTCTCGTGCTCGAAGGCCCACCACGCATGGCCGAAGACCGGCTCCTCGTAGCCGAGCTGTGCGTCGGTCCAGTCGGGCACGGAGAAGGTCAGCTCGAAGACGGATTGGCCGTTTCCGACGCTGTCTCCGACGAATCCGCTGGCGCCGACCCGGCCCTGGAAGCCGGCGGTCGAGATGGTCGACTCCTGGCTCGCGGAGGCGCCGCCCGGGCTCACATAGGCATCGAAGGGTGCGAAGGGTGCGCTGGGGGCCGCGCTCTCGTAGACCGTCGGGGAGCAGACGAGCCCCGGATACTCGGGGTCGGAGTCGTAGTAGCAGCTGGTCCAGTCCGCCTCCACGAACCTCTGCTCTGCGAGCAATGTGAGCGAGTCGGGCATGCCTGTGATCGGGATGTCGGCAGGCGGCGGCGTGCCGAGCGGTGGCGTGGCCACCAGCGTGACGTTGTCCACCCCCTGGAAGGCGCCGCCGAAGAGGATGGTCACCGACAGCAGATGACCGAAGTCATCGTACGGGAGCATGATCTCCTGGAAGGTGCCTTCGGGCACGGGCGGCGGATCATCCGCGAAGCGGGAGGGGCTTCCGTCGGCGGGCGTGACGAAGAGCCGGAGGTTGCCACCCACCTGCAAGGGGGCCCCGATGTCGATGGACCTGAGCTGGAAGGGCGTGCCGTCGATCGACGAGATCTGCAGGCTGTCGAAGACCACCAGCGTGTGGGTGCCGTTGCTGGGACACAGACCGGTGCTGCAGATGCTGGCCCCGGGATCGACCTGTGCGGGGTTGGAGGCGACGGTCGTGAACCGGTAGTTGCCGTAGTCGCGCGTCACGAAGGTGTCGCCTTCGGGATCGGCCTCGAAGGCGACCCGAATCGCGGATGCCGGCGCGGCGGCCAGCAGGGCGATGCCGACGAACGCTGCGACGAAGGGCACGAACGATCGACGGGGCGGGACGGTCGGCATCGGGGCGTACCTCCTCCAGGCCCCACACTACCGCGGATCCCTTCGACGTGGATCGCCAAAACGCCATCCGGTCCCCTGAATAGCCGTTTTTGCCGCGATCGAAATCAAGATTTCCTGTGATGGAATGCGGTGCCCCGCCGGGCTCGCTTCGTCGCTCAGACCTTCTCCAGCGCCTGATCCATGTCGGCAACCAGATCGTCCGTGGACTCCACACCACAGGCGAGCCTCACCAGGGAATCCGTGATCCCCCAGCTCTTGCGTTCGTCGGGATCGTAGTCCCAGAACGACATGGTCACCGGCAGCTCGATCAGGCTCTCGACGCCGCCCAGGCTCGGGGCCTGATAGGGCACACGCGTCGCGTCGATGAAGCGGATGGCGCCCTCGAGATCGCTGTCGATCTCGAATGTCACGACCCCACCGAAGCCACTCATCGAGCGCATGGCGATCTCGTGATCGGGATGATCCTCGAGCCCGGGATACCACACCCGGCGCACCTTGGGGTGACCCTGCAGGAATCGAGCGAGCGCCATCCCGTTGCTGTTGTGGCGGTCCATGCGCAGCGCCAACGTCTTCAGGCCGCGGAGGAGCAGCCACGCCGCGTGGCTGTCGATGATGCCCCCGAGCACGCCGAGGGCCTTGCGGATCGGGTCGACGATCTCCTGACTGCCCGTGACCGTCCCTGCCAGCAGATCGTTGTGTCCGCCGAGGTATTTTGTGGCGCTGTGCACGACGAGATCGGCGCCCTGATCGAGCGCACGCTGGTTGACGGGTGTGGCGAAGGTGGAGTCGATGATCACCTTCACGCCCTTCGCGTGCGCGACCTCGACGAAGGCCCGGATGTCGGTACAGCGCAGGTAGGGGTTGGTGGGCGACTCGGTGAAGAAGAGCACGGTCTCCGGCCGGATCGCCGCCTCGAAGGCCTCGAGGTTGCTCGGCTCGATCACCGAGACCTCGACGCCCATGCGCCCGAGGTAGTCGTTGATGAACTGGCGCGTCCGCCGATAGCAGTCGCTGGTCACGATCAGATGGCTGTTCTCGGGGAGCATGGCGAGGAAGGTCGTCGTCGCGGCACACATCCCGGACGCGAAGAGGACGGTCTCGTCACCGCCCTCGAGCTCGGAGAGCTTGCGCTCCACGGCCCGCCAGGTCGGGTTGCCGTAGCGACCGTACTCCTCGCGGTCGGTCTTGCCTTCCTGATAGTCCATCACCTCGCGGCTGTTCTTGAACCAGAACGTGCTGGTCTGGTAGATCGGCGTGGTGATTGCGTTGGCTTCCTGCTGGCGCAGCTCGCCGGCGTGGACCGAGCGTGTGGCCGCGCCTCGTTCGGGCGGAGTCTTCTTCATGGCCTCGTCTCGCGTGCCGGTCGGCCCGAGTGCGAAGGCGCGGCGACCGCTCCCCTCGCGCACGGCTGTGGCGCGGGGGCGTCGCCGCCGACCCGATGCACGCGGCACGGACGGCAAGCTCAAGGGCACTTAGCAGATCGGGCGAACTGCCCCGCGGTGGGGGGTCCATGGGCCTGCAAGCGCCTGAAATCATCCCAATTCGATTGAACCCGGCCTCGCAGTGTAGCCGCTCTCTGCGCTGGCGCGAACCGGCCTCGCCATTCCGGCATCCCGCCCTCCCGCCTCGAGGCGAAGCTCGGGCGAATGCGGCCCGCACGCTGTTAGAATCCGTTGGGCCGCGCACGCCTGGGCGTCGGTCCGTCCGTGAGAGCGTGTGGAGGATCGAGGGAGCATGAGCGCCGAGCAGGCCTACGAGCAGGTGCTCGTCTACTGCGCCTCGAGCACGCGCTGTGATCCCGCCTACCACGCCGAGGCTCGGCGGCTCGGAGTATGCCTGGCGCGCGCCGGGATCACCGTGCTCTACGGCGGCGGCGCCGTCGGCTCGATGCAGGCCCTGGCCGACGGGGCCCTCTCGGCGGGCGGGCACGTGGTCGGGATCCAGCCGCACTTCATGAACGAGCTCGAGTGGACCCATCCCGAGATCCCCGAGCTCCACCTCGTGGAGAGCATGGGCGAGCGGAAGCGGATGATGCTGGAGAAGGCGGACGCCGTGGTCGCGCTGCCGGGCGGCACAGGCACCTTCGACGAGCTCTTCGATGCGCTGACCGCGAAGCGCCTCGGTCTGTTTCCGAAGCCCATCGTCATCGTCAACCAGCGTGGCTTCTTCGACGCGGCCGTCGCGCTCCTCGAGCACAGTGTGCGAGAGGGATTCATGGACGATCGACACCTGGAGATGTGGTCGGTGGTCGATCGCGCGGATCAGGTCGTCGAGGCCATCCGTAGCGCCGAGGCCTGGCCCACGGATTCGCTGGACTTCGCCGCTCTGTGACGACGGAGGAAGATCATCGCGCCTTCATCGATCGCCTCCCCGGACCGCTCCGCGAGATCGCCCTGGCCCATCCCTTTCCTCCGCCCGCTCGGGCTCGCGAGGATGGTCTGCTGGTCTATGGCGGCGACCTGCAGCCCGGGCGTCTGATCAGCGCCTACGCTCAGGGCATCTTCCCCTGGTACGAGGTGCCCCCGATCCTCTGGTTCTCACCGGATCCGCGCATGGTGCTGTTCACGGACGAGCTCCGCGTCGACCGCACCCTTCGCAAGAACCTGCGGCGGGCGCGCTACCAGGTGGTCATGGACTGCGACTTCCGCGGCGTCATCACGGCCTGCCAGCAGACGCCACGTCCGGGTCAGCGCGGCACCTGGATCACCGACGAGATGCTCGAGGCCTATTGCGAGCTGCACAGGTTGGGCCTGGCCCACAGCTGCGAGGCCTACGAGTCGGGCGAGCTGGTCGGAGGCATCTACGGACTCTCGCTCGGCGCGGCCTTCTTCGGCGAGAGCATGTTCGCGCACAGGAGCGATGCCTCGAAGATCGCGCTCGTCCATCTCGTCGGAGAGATCCGCCATTGGGGCTATCGTTTCCTGGACTGTCAGGCCCATACGCCACATACCGAGAAGCTCGGCGCACGGGAGATTCCGAGGGCGGAGTTCCTCAGCATGCTCTCGGACGCCCTGCTGGAGCCCACGCGCGCGGGGCCCTGGCAGCTGAGCTGGAGGCCGCCGGACCAAGGCGACGTCTGGAGCTTGCATGAGTGACGCGATGAAGCAGGAGATCGAGCGCGCGATCGTCGAGGATGATCCCGAGGAGCTGCTGGGCGTGATCATCGACATCGCGATGGCGGCGGAGGACCGCGCGTGGGCGGAGACCTGCCTCGTCATGCTCGCGGGCCACCCGGACACCACAGTGCGCGGAAACGCGGTGATCGGCCTGGCGAATCTCGCGTCGCGCTTCGGCGAGCTCGACCGGACGCGGGTCGAGCCCGTTTTCGCCGCCGCGCTCTCCGACGACAAGGAGTACGTGCGTGAGCAGGGGGAGGCCGCCC
>CAZQMY010000327.1:0-7008 GCA_964594405.1 uncultured Spirochaetaceae bacterium
TCGGCGCCGGCGCGCTTGATGGAGACGAGCGCCTCCAGCATCGCCCGTTCGCCGTCGATCCAGCCCCTCTCGGCGGCAGCCATGATCATCGAGTACTCGCCGGAGACGTGATAGGCCGCAATCGGCACGTCGAAGGCCGCCCGCGCATCGGCCACGATATCGAGATACGCGAGCGCCGGCTTGACCATGAGGATGTCTGCCCCTTCTTCGAGGTCGAGCTCCATCTCGCGGAGCGCTTCGCGTCGATTGGGGGGGTCCATCTGATAGGCTCGGCGATCGCCGAACTGCGGCGTGCTCTCGGCCGCGTCGCGAAAGGGCCCGTAGAAGGCGCTGGCGTACTTCGCCGCGTACGACATGATGGGGACGCCACCGAAGTCGTGCGCGTCGAGCAGGTCCCGGATCGCGCCGACCCTGCCATCCATCATGTCCGAAGGCGCGACGAGATCCGCGCCCGCCCGCGCGTGCGAGAGCGCCGTCTGGGCGAGGCGCAGCACCGACGGATCGTTGAGCACCGCCTCGCCGTCGACGAGGCCGCAGTGGCCGTGATCGGTGTACTCGCAGAGGCAGACGTCGGTCATCACGCAGAGCTCTGGCGCCCCGGCCTTGATGGCGGCCACCGCGCGCTGCACGACGCCCGCTTCGTCGTCGGCTCCGCTCCCCCGCGCATCCTTGTGCTCGGGGATCCCGAAGAGGATGACCGCGGGTACGCCCAGGTCGGCGACGCGCTTGCACTCGTCGACGACCTGATCGACGGAGAAGCGATGCACGCCGGGCATTGAGGGGATGGGCTCGCGCACGCCGCTGCCCTCGACGACGAAGAGCGGCAGGATGAGGTCTTCACGCCGCACGCGATGCTCGCGCACCAGGGCTCTCAACGCCTCACTACCGCGCAATCGCCTGGGCCGCTGCTGCGGATGGCTCATGTTCGCTCCTCCTCGGCGCCCGCTGCGCGCACGCTCTCGCTGACCGCGTCGACGAGCGCCCGCACGTCCGGCTTCTCGGGAATCACCGTAGCGGGCAGGCCCACCGCGTCCAGAGCGCGACCGGTGGTGCGCCCGATCGCGGCGATGATACAGCGCCGCGCCGCCGCGCGAGCGCGCTCGTCGAGCAGCTCGGCGAAGTGGTTCACGATGGAGGGCGAGGTGAAGGTGAGGATCGGAAGATCGCCTTCGCAGAGGGCGCGCCGCAGCGCATGGGCGTCGACCTCGGCCCGCACGTTGCGATAGAACTGCACCGCGTCCACCTCGGCCCCGGCCTCGCGCAGGCCCTCGGGCAGGACGTTGCGCCCCAGGTCCGAGCGCGGAATCAGGATCCTCTGACCGGCCACGGAGCCGCCCGCCAGGATCTCGGCCAGCATGGCATCGGCGTCGCCTCCGCCGCCGGCGACCATGTGCACGGGCAGACCAGCGTCCAGCGCCGTCCGCGCCGTCCGCGCGCCGATGCAGAGCACGCGCCCGGCCACGTCCGCGGGCCGGCGCCCGGCCGCGCGAAGCGCGGCCGCGAAGAATCGCACTGCATTCGTGCTGGCGAAGAGGACCGCGTCGTATTCGCCCACCGCAGCGACCGCCGCCTCGATCTCGCCGCGGGTCGCTCGATCGTCCGGACGCACGAGCTCGATCATCGGAATGCGCACCGGCACCGCGCCCGCCGCGCGAAGCGCGGCCGCCATCTCGCGGGCCTGCCCCGCCGCACGCGTCACCAGCGCGCGCATCCCGAAGAGGGGCTGCGTCTCCCACCACGGGCGCTGCGCGCGCAGCTCGACGACATGCCCCACGGCCACCACGGAAGGCGCAGCGAGACCGGCTTCTTCGACGGCATCGGGCAGCTGCGCCACCGTCGAGATCACCACCTTCTGGTCGGGCCGCGTCCCGTGCATCACCGCCGCCGCCGGCATCTCCTCGGCCATCCCGCCCGCCACCAGCTCGCCCAGCAGCTCGCGCAGGTTTCGCATGCCCATCAGGATGATCACCGTGTCGACCGCGCTGCCGAGCGCACGCCAACGGGTGTCCTGGGCCGCCTTGCTCGGGTCCTTGTGACCGGTCACCACGGCGAAGGACGCCGAGTGGCGACGATCGGTGACGGGGATGCCCGCGTAGGCGAGCGCGGCGATGGCCGAGCTGACGCCGGGCACGACCTCGTAGCGAACGCCCGCGGCGAGACACGCCGAGGCCTCCTCGCCACCGCGCCCGAAGACGAAGGGATCGCCACCCTTGAGACGCACCACCGTCGCCCCCGCCCGCGCCCTCTCGATCAGCAGCGCGTTGGTCTCGTCCTGGGTGCGCGTCGGCGCGTCGTGGCCCCGCTTGCCCACGTTGATCAGCTCGGCGTCGTCGCGGGCGAGCGCGAGCAGGTCGCTGCTCGCCAGCTCGTCGAAGAGCACGACGTCGGCCGAGCGCAGGGCCGCCGCGCCGCGCACGGTGATGAGATCGGGATCTCCGGGACCGGCGCCCACGAGGATGACGCGACCCTCTGCATCGCGGCCGCTCAAAGGGCGGAGTCCGCTGCGCGGAGCGCCTCGAGGATCTCGCGACCGCCGTCGGCCAGCACCTGGTCCGCGACCTCCACGCCGACGCGCTCCGCATCCGTCGCAGCGCCGCGCGCCTCGCCGCGGGCGACGCGCGCTCCGTCGGCGCTGGCCACCAGCCCGCGTACACGGATGGTGCGCCCGGACTCCAGCTCGCAGAAGCACGCGAGCGGGACGGTGCAGTCGCCCTCCAGGTGCGTGAGGAAGGCCCGCTCGGCGGCGACCTGAATGGCATTGTCCGCGACGCCCAGCCTTTCGAGCACGGGCGCCAACGCATCGGACTCGCGGCACTCGAGCGCGAGCATGCCCTGGCAGACCGCGGGCAGAAGCAGGTCGGGGCTGATGCGCTCGCTGATCCGCTCCGAGAGCGAGAGCCGGTCCAGACCCGCGCAGGCGAGGATCACGGCGTGCAGGCCCTCCTGATCGATCTTCGCGATGCGCGTGGGCACATTGCCGCGAAGCGGCACCACCTCGAGATCCGGCCGCCAGGCGAGGAGCTGGGAGGTGCGACGCGTGCTGCCGGTGCCGATGCGCGCGCCTTCGGGCAGCGCCTCGAGGCTGGCCGATCCGTCGCGCGCGACCAGCGCATCGCGCGCGTCGGCGCGCTCGGGGAAGGCCACGAGTCGACAGCCCGGCGCGATCTTCGCCGGAAGATCCTTGGCGCTGTGGATCGCCACGTCGGCACGGCCGTCGAGGAGCGCCTCCTCGATCTCCTTGATGAACAGGCCCTTGCCGCCGATCTTCGAGAGCGAGACATCCTGGATCCGATCGCCGGTCGTGCGGATCACGACCAACTCGGTCTCGTGGTCGAGCTCTCGCTGGATCCGACCCTCGATGTAGCGCGCCTGGGCAAGCGCCAGGTCGCTCCCCCGAGTGGCAATGCGAATGGTGGCCATGGACTCAGTCGGCCTCATCTTTCTCGAACTCGCCGATCCAGTCGACCTGATCATCGATCTCGGCGCCGGGCGCGTTGGGGTCGTCGAGGGCGAAGAGCGTCCGCGCCTGCTCGAGCAGGACCATCCCCTCCTCGCGATCGGTGAGCGCGCCGAGGCGCGAGAGCGGTGGGTGGAGCAGCTTGTTGACGATGCCACGCGTCAGCGCCTCGACCCCTTCGATCTGCTCGTCGGAGAGGTCCAGCCGCGAGAGGTTCTTGCGCAGCTCACTCGCGCGGATCGCATCCGCCCGCGCGCGGAGCTGTCGGATCGTGGGCACGGACTGGAGCGCCGTCATCCAGCCCGCGAAGCGCTCCTGCTCCTCGGCGACGATGCGCTCGCCCGCCAGCGACTCACGCTTGCGCTCGGCTTCGTTGCTGGAGGCCACCCGCTGCAGATCGTCGATGTCGTAGAGGTAGACGTTGTCGAGGCCATTCACCGCGGGCTCGACGTTGCGCGGAACGCCCATGTCGATGAGGAAGATGGGGCGATTCCGGCGGACCTTGAGCAGGCGCTTGAGCATGCGCGCGCCCAGCATGGGACCGTCGCCGCCGATGCAGGTCAGCACCACGTCGCTGTCCACCAGCAGCACCTCCAGCTCGTCGAGACCGTGCGCCGTCGCGTGGAAGCGCGTGGCCAGGTCCTCCGCGCGTGCCCGGGTGCGATTGGCGACGCGCAGCGACTCGAGCCCCTCGCGCTTCAGCGCGAAGAGCGCCATCTCGATCATCTCGCCCGCGCCGACCATCAGCGCCCGCTTGTCCGAGAGCTCCTCGAAGATCTGGCGCGCCAGATCGACGGCCACACGCGCCACCGAGACCGGCCGCTGCGCGATGCGCGTCTCGCTCTTCACGCGCTTGGCCGTGGCGAAGGCCCGCTGGAAGAGACGCGAGAGGATCGGCCCGCACGCGCCGCTCTCCACCGCCGCTCGGTAGGCGTCCTTGATCTGGCCCAGGATCTGCGGCTCGCCCACCACCATCGAATCGATCGAGGCCGTGACGCGGAAGACATGGCAGATGGCGTCGTGATCCACGTGCTCGTAGAGATGATCCTCCAGCCGACCGTGATCGTTCGCGCTCCCCCCGCCGAGCTCCCGGCGGAAGACCTGGCGGACCCGGTGGCGCGCCGCCTCGAGCGAGCGCGCTGCGATCACCACCTCGACGCGATTGCAGGTGCTGACCAGGACCGCCTCGCCGACCTCGCCTCCATCCACGATCTTGCGCAGCGTGCCCTGCACGTCGTCGGCCGCGTAGCGCTCGCGCACCTCCACGGGTGCGGTTCGGTGATTCATGCCGATCACGACGATCTTCAAGCCACCATCTCCACGCCGACCACCGCGAAGATGAGGAAGGCGAAGCCCGCGACCGCGCTGGCGGCCGCCTGGCGCCCACCTTGATTCCCGATGAAGCGCGCAACCACCAGGCCGAGATAGATCGCCCAGGCGATCATCGTCCACATTTCGTGGTGGCTCCCCGTATACAGACCGCCACTGGTCTCGCGCACCCAGATCGCGCCGGTCAGCACGCCGAGCGTCAGCAGCGGAAAGCCGATGGCGAGCGTCGCGACGTTGACCCGGTCCAGAGCCTCGAGCGAGGGCATCTTGAAAGATGTACTCGGCAGCTTCTGCTTGAGTCGGCGATGCTCCGCCAGGAAGAAGAGGCCCGCCATTCCCGCGATGCCGAGCAACGCCAGCCCACCGCTCGAGAGCAGGACGTGGGCATGGGGAATCGAGCCGGTCCCGGCCGAGGTGGGCGCGGCAGGGTCGGCCATGCCTCGCGCAGCGAGGAAGACCGCCAGGAACGCGATGGGCCCGATCCCCGCCGCCATGCCGGTGAGCCGGACCCGCCACATCAGCACGAGCAGCGCGATTACCGCCATCCAGGCCATGGCGGAGACCGCCACCGGCAGGCCGGTGAGCGGCGGAACCGGATCGAGCCGATGGAGCGTCGCGAAGCCCACGGTCTGCACGCCCGCCCCCAGAGCCAGCCCCCAGGCGGCCCCACGGCTGATCCGCATGTCGGCGAGAACGATCCCCAGCATCGCCCCGAGGCCCGCGGCCAGGTAGAGCGCCGCCGCAATCTGTTGGAATTCAATCACAAAGCACTCCACCCCGGCTCGGGCGGGATTCGCAGGGAGCATCGACACCCCAGGCCGCGGCGTCAAGCCACGTGCCGGAGTGCCAGCCCCACCGACTCAGCGATGTCGTAGCCGCTCCATCTGAGCGGCTACCTTGGCGGCGTCGTTCACCATCTCGAAGACGCGATAGGCGGGCTCGCCGAAGAGCACGAAGCGGATCTCTTCGAGCCCGCTCTCGCCGCCCAGGTGCCGGCGTGCACACTCCAGGGAGATCTCTGCGCAACGCTGCATCGAGAATCCTCCGACACCCGCGCCGATGGCCGGGAAGGCGATGGTCCGGCAGCCCTTCTCCTCTGCGAGCCTCAGGCTCGCCGTCACCGAGCCCCCGACGCTGGCCTCGTCCGCCTGCCCGCCCGGCGGCATCCCGGCGGCGTGGATCACGTAGCGGGCCGGCAGCTCGCCCGCGCCCGTGATCGCGGCCTCGCCCACGGCGATGGGGCCGATGGCGTCGCACTCGGCCTGGATCGAAGGGCCACCCTTCTCACGGATTGCTCCCGCCACGACAGAGCCCAGCACCAATCGACAGTAGGCCGCGTAGACGATGGGGTCAACCACCAGCTCCGAGAAGAAAACTTCGATGATCGTGATCCTGCCCATGGCCCCCTCCTTCGCTCGCGCCTCGACGATCCAGCCAGCGAGATTCTACCTTGGGGGAGTAATTTCAGAAGAGGGAGGCACTGCTATCCTCTGACGTTACCCGACCTCATGTAACCGCAAGGGCCATGCGGCATCCCACCCCGAGTCGAACAGCGACCGGGGCGCCGCACGTATCCGATGTGGACGGTGAACCCCGCTCACGCAAACCCGGGCGATCGGCCCGCGCACAGGAGAAATCCCCATGGCAGAGATCATCGACGTGACCGACGGCACCTTCGAGCAGGAGGTGCTCAAGTCGAGCGAGCCCGTCATCGTCGACTTCTGGGCCGAGTGGTGCGGCCCCTGCCGCCAGATCGCGCCGATCCTGAAGGAGCTCGCGGGCGACTACGAAGGGCGCGCGAAGATCGTGAAGGTCAACGTCGACGAGTCGCCGCAGACGGCAGGCAGCTTCGGCATCCGCTCGATTCCCACCGTGCTGGCCTTCCAGAACGGTCAGGTGGTCGAGCAGCTGATGGGCGCGCGGCCGAAGAGCGCCTTCGTGGAGATGATCGACAAGGTCGTCTGAGGCCTCACGGGAGGAATCGACCTGCGGCGGAACCCGTCGCGCGTCGTTGCGCTCGGCGGTCAGGACGCCGTCGGGCCGTCCTGCTCCGCCGGGTCCTCGAAGAATCGCACGGACCAGTGCCGTCGCACTGCGGTGCGGTAGAGGAAGGGATCGGGGTTCACGATCCTCGGATGTCCCACCAGGTCGAGCAGGGGCAGATCGGTCACCGAGTCGGTGTAGAAATAGCTCTTGGCCAGCTCGATGTCCTGCTCCTCGAT
>CAZQMY010000328.1:0-7003 GCA_964594405.1 uncultured Spirochaetaceae bacterium
GCGCGGGCGAAGGTGGGGGGAGGCGTTGCGCCGGGGAGTGCCCGGCGCGCTGGCGCCGACGGGCACCTTCTTGCTGGCCTTCGCTCTCCGCTGCCTCGGCCATCCCACCGTCTTCACTCACGAGGGGCTCGTTCCCTTCGGAAACGACGCGTACTACCACCTTCGCCGTGTCGCCTTCACGCTGGAGCGTTGGCCGGAGAGCCTGCCCTTCGATCGCTATCTGCGCTTCCCGGACGGGGCCATGGCGATCTGGCCCAGCTTCTTCGACAGTGCGGTCGCCAGCCTCCTGCTCCCGATCCACTGGCTCGCCGGTCTGGACGTGGCGCTCGCCGCGGCGGTCTTCGTGCCCCCGCTGCTCGGCGCGCTCTGCGTGCTCGTGCTGCACCTGTTCGCGAGGCGTCTGTTCGGTGAGCCCGCCGCCACGCTCGCAGCCACCGTGCTCGCTCTGCTCAGCGGGCATCAATGGTACTCGCAGCTGGGCTTCCTGGATCATCACGCCGCCGTTGCATTGCTCTCGACGGGGCAGCTTGCACTCTGCGCCAGTCTGATCGAGACGCTCCGCAGCGCCGGCCCTGGCAGCGGGCGCCGCGCGGCGCTGCTCGGTGTGCTCTGCGGCTGCGCGCTCTGGCTCTGGCCCGGGGCGCTGCTCTACGTGGGGCTGTGCGTGGCGGGGCTCGCCGCGTTCGTGCTCGTGGCGAGCGCCGCTCGCTTCGGACGTGCGCTCGAGGCCTGGTGCCTGCTCGGGGCGAGCGGCGCGGTGGTCTCGGTGTTCGCCTCCAGCGGACCACGCTGGCCGCAGTTCGGCGCGTTCAGCCCGGTGGTGATCTCGCACTTCCAACCCTGGCTCTTCACCGTGCTGCTGGTCCAGGGGGGGGCGACCCTGATGTGGTGGCGGCGCACGGGCCGGCACGCGCCTGCGCGCGGGCGCGCGCTGGTCTTCGGCGGGCTCGGACTCGGTGTGCTCGTGCTCTCGCTGCTGCTGGCGCCCGGGCTCGCGGCTGGCGCTCGGGATGCCTGGCAGTGGGGGGCGCGCGACGAGGCCTTCCAGCGGCTGGTCGCCGAGTCGTTGCCCCTCCTGCGGGTGGGCGAGCGGCTCTCGACGCAGGTGCTCGAGCTCCGGCTCTCCCGCTTCGCCTATCTCGTGGTGCCGGCGCTCGTCTGGCTGACCATGCGGGCACGCACGCACTCGCAGAGGGGGGCGCTCTCCTTCATCGTCTTCTGGTGCAGCGCGCTGATCGTGATGACCCTGCTGCAGCGGCGCTTCTTCGATTCGCTGGCGGTGGTGCAGGCGCTGGTCATCGGCTGGGCGCTGGCCCGGTCGCGTGCGCTGATCGCCCGCTGGATCGTCGAGCGCCGGGGCAGCACCGCCCTCGCCGCGCTCGCCAGCTGGGCGTGCGTCGTCGGCCTCTCCCTCGTCGCCCTGGCGCCGAGTCTCGCCGCGTCTCGGGCGCCGGCAGCCAACCTCCTCCGCTACTACCGCGGCGAGCCTCTCGAGCTGAGTGCGGCGCCGTCGGCGAGTCGCGCGATGGTGCGTGCGGCGCGCTGGCTCCGCGCGAACTCGGCGCAGACGCGAGGCTGGCTGGATGCGCGGGTGCAGCCGGAGTACGGCGTCTGGACGGGCTGGGACGTCGGTCACCTCGTCCGCTGGGAGGCGCGGCGGCCCGTGCTGGTGGACAATTTCGGGGACGATCTCGGGACCGAGAGCTTCGCGCGCGCGCGCCGCTACCTCACCCTCGGCGAAGACGAGGGGGCCGGGCTGCTGGCTGATCTGCGGGCGCGCTACGTCGTGGTGCGTCGCGGCCCGGGCGGCGAGACGGGGCCTCCGGGCAGCCTCGGGGCGCAGCTGACCCGGCCCCGCCCGCCGGGCTTCCGTCGACACCGGATGCTGTTCGAGGGGCCGGGCTCGGTGACGGTGCGCTCGATGGATCGGCTGATCCGGATCTACGAGGTGGTCCCGGGCGCACGCGTGGTGGGACACGCAGCGCCCGGCGAGACCGTGCGTGCGCGGCTCGCCTATCGCACGCAGCTCGGTCGTCGCGGCTCCTATGAAGTCATGAGCCGGGCCAACGCGCTCGGTCGCTTCGAGCTCACGCTGGCCCAGCCCAGCCGCGGGGGGCCATCGGATTTCGAGACCGAGGGCAGCTACCAGCTGGAGAGCGCGGCGCGCAGGGCGCGGCTCGTGGTGAGCGAGGTCGATGTCGTGGAGGGGCGAGTGCTCAGCGCGCCCGACTGGTCCGCATCTCCTTGATTTCGCGTTGTGCCGACCGGGTGCGCTCTGCACGTTGCCGGCGCTGGAAGTGCGCCATGCCGGCACGCGTCACGGGACCGAGGCGTCGAGCTCCGGCGGCCGCCCGGTCTCGGGCGAGCGCAGCGAGCTGCCGCGCGATCGAGGTGCTGCCACCTCCGCATCATCGACGAGCAATCCATCGATCACGCGCCCCTGCGCGTCGCGCCCCGGTGAGATGCCGAGCAGCCGGGTCACGGTGGGATGGATGTCGACGGCGCGCACCCGCCCGGGGCGGGCGCCGCGACGAATCGCGCTTCCCCGGGCGAAGAAGATGCCCTCCATGCCGGGCGTGCCCGGCGGATAGCCGTGGTGGGCAGCGATGACGCTGCTGGCGTCGAGGACGTCCGGCCCGATCCAGGTGAGGAAGCGCAGATACCAGGGGAACTGCCGCGCGTCGGCGATGAAGCGGGGCGGCCTCGTCCAGAGGATCAGCTCGCCGACGCGAGGGCCGAGGCCCAACCGCCAGTCGGCGGGCTGGGCCTCCTTGCGAACGGTCTCGAAGAGGTCGTAGCGGGCCAGGGCCGCGTGGGCGGCTTCGACCTGCTTCGGATCCTCGAAGTAGAGGTACGCGTTCGGACCCGACGACACCGCCCGTGCAGGGATCGCGTGGCGATCCAGGATGCGCGTGAGGTTGACCGCATGGGTCACCCGGACCATGCCGTGATCGGTGGTGATCAGCAGCTGGATGCGCTCTCGCTCGGGGTGGGCGTCGACGGCTTCGAGCACCCGACCTACGGCCCGGTCCGCCCGCTCGACGGCCGCACGGGTCGCCTCGCTCTCCGTGCCGGTCTCGTGTCCCGCGCCGTCCGGGCCGCGGAAGTAGGCGAGGACGAGGCGCGGCCGAGCCGGCGCAGGCAGACGCAGCAGCTCGGCCACGACCTCGGCCTGCTGGAGATCCTGCGGATAGGCTTCCGGCCCCTTCTCGAAGGGCCGCACGATGCTGGCCTGGGGACGTCCGGCCCGATCCTCCGCGCCGTACCAGGCGAGCGCGGCGGCGCGCACACCCTGTCGCTCGGCCGCCTGGTGGAGATGCTCGCAGCCCGTCAGCCAGTCGGTCTCGCTGGCGTGGTCGTAGACGCCGAGCCCGGGATCGAGGAAGGCGTTGCTCACGATGCCGTGTCGCTCTGGCCAGCAGCCCGTGGAGATCGTGATGCCGCCGACCAGGGACAGGGAGGGAAAGGGGGGATCCATCCCCGCGGCGCGGGCCCCTTCGCGCGTGATGCGATCGAAGCTCGGCGTATCGAAACGGTCGACGTAGTGCGCCTGGAAGCCGTCGAAGAGCATCAGGATCACCGTCTCTTCGTGGGCCTCCGCGGGGGCGCTCGAGAGCATCGCGAGGGCGGTGAAGAGCGCGAATCGCCTGTGCGGGGGCTCCGGTGCGGCGGTCATGAGGCCTCCAACGAGCGATGGGCATCGGGAACGGACGACTGTGCAGCCGGCAGGAGACCCGTCCCGGATCGTCAGCGAGCCGTCAGCACCCGCTCGCGACCATAGCGTCCCCGGATCACCAGCTCGATCTGCCCTACGCCGCCGATATAGCGCTCGAGGGACAGGAGCAGCGCGCGACCATCGTGGGCGGGCGCACCGTCGAGCATGATGATCAGGTCGTGATGCCCGAGCCCGATGGCCTCGATGGGCCCCGGGATGCGGCCGGTGAGCTTGAGGCCTCGGACGGCCCCCCGCGAGTCCTTGACCTCGCGGACACCGAGCGCGGCGCTGGCGGCGCGTGCCCCGGCCGGACGGCGGGCGACGGTCGACTCCGCCAGCGTGGGGCCCGTGACCTCGAAGCGCCGCCGCTCGGCGCCGCGCCGAGAGACTTCGACCGTCGCAGCGTCGGGCGTCGCCAGGCGATGCAGAGCGCGCTTCGAGGCGCCGGGTGACACGACGAGGATGTCGTCGACGGCGACGATGACGTCGCCCTCTTCGAAGCCCGCACGCACGAAGAAGCCGCCGGCCCGCAGCTTCGAGATGCGAAGCCCGAACTGCTGGCCATCCTCGTAGACGGGGACGATGCGCGCGGATCCGAAGAGCACGCGGCCCGAGTTCGCGGTCGCGGCGGTCGAAAGGAGCAGGATGCCGAGGAGGGCCAGTGAGACGGCGAGGGATCTCTGCCGAGCGTCGCGGGAGGGCGATCCAGGGAATGTGTCGTGAGGGCGGAGATCCACCCTGCCCCTATCGGCGAACCGCCGTGCTGCTCAATCGACGCGGGCTGCTCGCCGACGCGAGGATCAGACGACGGCTCGGGGCATGACCGGGCCCCTCGTCGGACGTCGTCCGGGTGGGCGCCCCTGGGCGATCAGTGGATCGCCATCGGGAGCCGCAGCTCGAAGAGCCCCACCTCTGCGTCGAATCGCGTTCCATCCTTGCAGACCATCTCGTAGGTGCCGTACATGGAGCCGAAGGGCGTGCCCAGCGGGCAGCCGGAGGTGTACTCGAAGGACTGCCCGGGAGCCAGCACGGGCTGCTCACCCACGACGCCTGGGCCCTGCACCTCCTCCACCTTGCCCGTGCCGTCGGTGATGTACCAGTGCCGGCTGATCAGCTGGACCTCCTGCTCTCCCTCGTTGCCGATCTCGATGGTGTACAGGAAGAACCACTGGCTCGCGGCCGGATTGGAGTGCGGCTCGGAGTAGCGTGCCCGCACGCGCACGCGCACGCCCTGGGTGAGCGCTTCGGAAGTCGTCGTCGGAACGGATTCGGCAGACATCGCTCGCAAGCCTATCGGTGCGCGCGTGGCGCTGCCAGGCAACGCATGCAGGTGACAGGCAGCGCGGATGCGGTGGCCGCGCAGACGGGGCAAGGGGCGGGGCTCAAGCCCGAAGGCAAAGCGGACGATCACAGCAAGTGAAGGCGTGACCGCCTCGCCGGTTCCCCCCAAGCCCACGAGCCCCCACCATGCGAAATCCGACGACGCTGCTCGTCCTTCCCTCGGCCATCAGGCCGATGGCGATCATCCTGCTCGCCCTGCCGCTCTTCGGCTTCGCATGCGGGCAGCGTGGCGACGTGCAGGACTCTGCAGCAAAGCCGCCGCCCCCGACGACCTCGCGCGCCACTCCCGGTGATCGCGGTCCGTGGGAGCCGCTGCCGCCGATCCCGGACGAGCGGGAGGGCCCCTCCAGCCCCATCCCCGAGCCCTCTGCGGCCGTGCTCTTCGGCCTCGGTGGCCTGATGTTCGCGATCGGGCTGCGCGAGCGGCGGCGGCGGGCGGAGCGGGGCGACGATCCGAGCTAGCTGGCCGCCATCGCCTCCGTGTCGCTCGCGACGACACCGATCAGCGAAGCGAAGCCCGCCGGCGCGACGACCGCGATGCTGAGCACGGCGCCGCTCAGCAGGAGAGACCCCGGGGCAGGCTGGGCCGCGGTCGCGCGCACCGGGCGGCGCTCGGTGTCGCCCCCTGCACGTGCTTCAGCGCAGCAGCAGGTCCTGCGCCACGCTCTTCCATCCGTAGCCGAAGCGGGCATAGTTGCCCGCGGCCGCTTCGCGCAGCACCGGCAGGATGCGAGCCGGCATGTGAGGCGAGAGCGCCTGGCGCCAGCGGGAGTGCTCGATCTTGGCGGCGAGCTCGGCGGCGAGTGCGTCGTCGGCCCGCCACTCCGGTGCGCTCTGCGCCTGGAGCCTGCGCCTGGCCGCCTCGAAGAATAGCTCGGCGTAGAGGAAGGCCTGCTCGGCCACTTGCTGTCGGGCCTTGGCGAGCTGGTCGAAGAGGCCCAGGCGGCGCAGACCGAACTGATTCTCGCCGTGCAGGCGGTATTCGATCAGGGGCTGGTCGATCAGCGCGAAGTCCGAGACGGCGGCGATCATGAACGCCACCCAGGCGTCGTGGGCGCTGCGTAGATTCGGGAAGGGCAGGAGCAGGGGGCGGAAGCTGGCGCGGAAGGCGAGGGTGGTGCCTGCGGCCACTACGTGGCGAAAGAAGACGGCGGTGGCCCGTCCGGCGCGCACCTCGGCCTGCTCCCTCGCGTCGAAGCCCACCGCGTCCCAGAGGCCATAGCCCAGCGGATTTCGAGCATCGTCCACGACTCGTCCATCAGAGAGCACGGCGCCGATGCGCGGGTCCTGCTCGAGTACGCCAGCCTGTACCCGGATCTTCTCGGGCAGCCAGTGATCGTCCTGGTCGGCAAAGAAGATCACCTCGCCGGTGCAGAGCGAGACGGCTCGGCCGAAGTTGGCCGTCGTGCCGAGCCGCCGCGAGTTGCGCTCGAGCCGCACCTCGAAGGGGGCCCGCCCAGCGAAGCTCCGCACCCGCTCGACGGTGTCGTCCTCGCTCGCGTCATCGCACACCACGAGCTCGTCGGGCGGTCGCTGCTGCTCCGCCAGGCTGGCCAGCTGATCGTCGATGTGGGCCGAGCCCTGGCAGGTCGCCATGGCGACCGAGACTCGCAAGCGCTCGGCTTCGCTCGCCATGCGGCGTGCGCCGACGCGCTATGCGCCGAAGGCCTTCTGGATCCGCTCGATCGCCTCGTCCACGTTCGCGTGGGAGTTGAACGCGGAGATCCGGAAGTACCCCTCGCCCGACGGCCCGAAGCCCGAGCCCGGCGTCCCCACCACGTGCGCCCTGGCAAGGAGCTCGTTGAAGAAGTCCCAGGACGACAGACCGTCCTTGGTGCGCATCCAGATGTACGGCGCATGCTCGCCGCCATGGACCTCGAAGCCCGCCGAGGCAAGGCCTTCGCGAGCCCGGCGCGCGTTCTCCATGTAGTAGGCCACCTGGTCGGC
>CAZQMY010000329.1:0-7002 GCA_964594405.1 uncultured Spirochaetaceae bacterium
CGTGCTGCTGCCGCTGCGGGTCCTGTCCGGAGGGCTGGGCGGAGCGCGCTGGGCGGCGATCGCCGGGGCCCTTCGCGCATACCGCGGCGTCAGCGAAGTGATCTCGACGATCCTCTTGAACTTCGTCGCGATCCAGCTGGTCTCGTTGATGGTGACGGGCCCCCTGCAAGAGGCCAGAGGTGCCTACCCGCAGAGTGATGCGCTGCCGGAGGCGGCGATGCTGCCCGCCGTCGCCAGGCTGCATCTCGGGCTGCTCCTGGCCCTGTCCCTCGCCTTCGCGAGTCACGTGCTGCTCTTTCGCACCGCCGTCGGCTTCCGCATGCGCGCGGTCGGCCTGTCTCCCCTGGCCGCACGATTCGCCGGGATGCGACCCGAGCGCACGCTGCTCCTCACGATGATCGGCACTGGTGCACTGGCCGGTCTGGCGGGCGCCTTCGAGGTCTCGGGCGTCACCGGACGTCTCTTCTCGAGCCTGTCGCCCGGCTACGGCTACACCGCCATCGCCGTGGCACTGCTGGCGAGGCTGCACCCGCTGGCGGTCGTCCCCTCGGCTCTCTTCTTCGGGCTCCTCGAGGCGGGCGGGGGCGCGATGCAGCGGGAGGCGGGTGTGCCGGCCGTCGCCACTGATCTCGTACGCGGCGTCGTGATCCTCATCTCGATCGGCTTCGCCCTCGGCGACAGGCGAGCCGGGGCCGAAGAGGGCGGTGAGGGCGGCGACGAAGGAGCGGAGGCCGCGCTCGCAGGGACCGCTGCGGCGGTCATGGAGAGCGACTGATGGATGCACTCATCGAGGCGGCCATCCGACTGGCGATTCCGCTGCTCCTTGCCGCGATGGGCGAGCTCATCTGCGAGCGCGGCGGCATCATCAACATCGGGACCGAGGGCATGATGCGCGGCGGCGACTTCGCGGGCTGCGCCGTGGCGGTCGACTGCGGCTCGCCCTGGCTGGGAATCCTCGGCGCGGCGGCGGCTTCCGCCGCCGTGGGCGCGCTCTTCGCCTACTTCACGGTGCTGCGCCGCTCGGATCAGATCGTGGTGGGAACGGCCATCAATCTACTCGCGCTGGGCTCGACCGGACTCGCGGCGCGCGCTCTGTATCAGGGGGCGATTCCGACCGGGCCCGGCTTCGGACCGCTCTCGCCCAGCCTGGCGGCGATTCCGTGGGTGGGGCCGCTCCTCTTCGGGAGCAACCCCTACGTCCCGCTGGCTCTCCTCTCCGCCGGCGCGCTCGCCTTCACGCTCTCGGGAACGCGTCAGGGGCTCCGACTGGTCGCGGTGGGCGAGAGTGCGCGTGCCGCGGACTCGCAGGGAGTGCCCGTCACCGCAACGCGCTTCGTCGCGGTGCTGATCGGGTCGGTCTTCGCCGGTGTCGCCGGCTCGGCGCTTTCCCTGTCACAGACCAACGTCTTCACCGAGGGGATGACCGCCGGCCGCGGCTTCATCGCGCTCACCATCGTGATCTTCGGCCGCTGGCGCCCCCTCGGCGTGCTCCTCGCTGCGCTCTTCTTCGGGGCGGCCAGCGCGCACCAGCATCGCCTGCAGGCCCGGGGCACGGCGCTTCCCTATCAGCTGACGCTGATGATGCCCTACCTGCTCACGCTCCTGGTGCTGGCGCTCTTCGCCGGCAAGCGGGGCGGCCCCGCCGATCTGGGACAGCCCTATCGCCGGGAGGAACACTGAGCCCGGCTGCCCGGCAGATTGCCCTTGCTCCACTCCGTCGTTTCGGGGATCGAGTGACCCGATGGTGAGGCCGATAGGTGCGCAAGGATTGCAGCGCCGCTTCGACCACGCTGCCTCATCGGGTTGAGGAATGGATCTAGGAACGCTCGTCGGTCTCGTTCTCGGTTTCGGACTCGTGGCGACCGCCATGATGCTGGGCGGCGGGATCCTGCCCTTCATCGATCCGCAGAGCATCCTGATCGTGCTCGGAGGCACCTCTGCGGCCACGCTCGTGATGCAGAGACTGCCCGTAGTCATGGGCGCGTTCCAGGTCATGATGCAGGCCTTCTTCGACAAGACGCGGCCGATCGAAGAGATGATCCCGGTGATCATCCACCTGGCCGCGAAGGCGCGCAAGGAGGGGCTCGTCGCTCTCGAGGGCGAGACCATCGAGGATCCCTTCATGGCGCGCGGCGTGCGGCTCGGAGTGGACGGCCTGAGTCCGGACATCATCAAGTCGACACTCTCGAACGAGCTCGCGTCCATGAAGAGTCGGCACGAGACGGGGCAGGGCGTCTTCCGCTTCATGGAGTCGACGGCCCCATCGATGGGCCTGATCGGGACGATCATCGGCCTCGTGCAGATGCTCCAGAACCTCGACGACCCCGACTCGATCGGGCCGGCCATGGCCGTCGCGCTGCTGACGACGCTCTACGGCGCGATGTTCGCGTTCATGGTCTTCGGCCCCATCGCCACGAAGCTCGGCAACCGTACGGCGGACGAGGTCGCTGCCAAGAAGCTGGCGATCGTCGGCGTCGAGTCCATCCTGAAGGGCGACAACACCATGGTGATCCAATCGAAGCTCGAGGCCTTCCTACCGCCCGATGTGCGCGAGCGGATGGCAGAAGAGGGCAAGTAGGTGGGCCTCGATCCCGAAGACGCGGAGGACCACGTCTGCGATCGTGGTGCGCCCGCCTGGATGGCCACCATGGGCGACCTGATGAGCCTCCTCCTCACCTTCTTCGTCCTGATGCTCTCGTTCGCAAACATGGATCGCCAGCTCTTCCTGGAGGCGATGGGATCCATCCAGCACGCCCTCGGCCTGAAAGAGCAGGACATGGGCCACTACCGAGTGGAGGCGGAAGAGCTGGTGGTGCTCTCCGAGCAGAAGAGCACGCCCTTTCTCGACATCATGAACCTGGAGACGAGCGTTCAGGCGTCGCCGAAGGACAAGAGCCTCGTCGAGCGGATCCGGCAGAGCATCTCCGAGAACAACCTCGCGCGAATCGTCGAGGCTGAGACCGCCGAGCGAGGGGTCATCGTCCGAGTCAAGGGCAAGGCGCTCTTCGAGCCGGCCTCGGACAGCCTCCTTCCCGAATCCTTCCAGTTCCTGGACGAGATCATCCGGCTCGCTCAGGAGTTTCCCCACGAGCTCTCCATCGAGGGTCATACCGACAACGCTCCGGTGAACTCTCCGAAGTACGAGAGCAACTGGCATCTCTCCGCCGCGCGTTCGATCGCCGTGCTCGACTACATGGTCGAGGCCGGCGGCCTGGACGCGCGGCGTCTGTCTGCCGTCGCGATGGCCCACACACGGCCGCTGGTGCCCAACGACTCGCCGGACAATCGGAGGGTGAACCGCCGCGTCGAGTTCGTCTTCCTACGGGATCCCGAGCTGAAGCGTGAGAGCCGCTCGGAGCGCAAGGCGAGGCTCCGCGAGGAGCGCGCATTGCAGCGAGGCTCCTGAGAGACCCCCGGCGCAGGTCTGGCGCCACTCTCGATCGGGGGCTCCAGGGGAGGACTTCGTGCGGAAACGATCGGGAAGACTCTGCCGGTCGGAGGATTCAAGATGAATCCGGAGCCACGTCGCACGGAGCCTTGCGAATTGGGTCGTCGGGCGTGAGAAGCTGCAATGCGCACGATGGTGCGCTCGATTGAGAGAATGGCCATGGGCCAGACCTCGTGATGCAGTGCGCTTCGATTCCACCGCAATCCTACACAAATAGCGCTAAAGGCCGCGTACTCCTCGCCGATCGGGTGAAGGCAAGTTGCACATTGGCTTGTTGCAGAACGCAAGGAGGGGATCGGTGGTGGAAGCGAGCTCGATCGTTCGAAGCGAAGTAGGGCGCGGCACAGTCTGCAACGGCCGTGAGCAGGCGCTTCCGATTTCGGTCGGATTCGGCGCCACCGCGCCGCTGGCGGATCTCATCCCGAACGGCCCCCACTCGGATCGCAGCCCCTGCACCTCCGATCCGGCGCTGAGCACGATTCTCGTGGTCGAGGATTCGCCGGCGGTGCAGGAAGCGCTCATGCGGGCGCTCCAGCATCCGGGCATCCAGATCCTCACCGCCAGCAGCGCCGAAGAGGCCCTCGTCGCGCTCGAGGGCTTCTGGGTCGACATGGTGATCGCGGACTGGCGACTGCCCGATTGCTCGGGCATCGACCTCCTCGAACGGATCCGTGGGCAGCAGCCGTCCATCGTCCGCGTGCTGATCACCGGCCAGCGCAACTTCGGATTGATGCGCGAAGCGATCAACCGGGCGGGCGTCACGTTCTTCCTCAGCAAGCCGTGGGATCAGCGGAGCCTCGGTGAGCTGCTCCGTTGCTTGCCCGGTCGCGCCGGCGAGGATCGCGGGGCCGGGGGAGATCGAGACGGCGGCTCGCAGGGACGGGGCAGCGGTCGCTCCGACGCCGCCGGAGGCAGTGGAGGGCGGGTCGACACGCTGCTCGCCGCAGTCGCAGTGAGCCGCGACCGTGAGCAGGTGCTGGAATCGGTCTGCCGCTCCCTCGATGAGATCGGTGATGTGGAGGAGGTCTGGTTCGCGGATGATACCCGGCACGTATTCGAAATCAGGAGCGGCACCGGGGCGCTCTCCAGCCAGCGCGGCCTGGATACCATCGGCCCCGCCGAGTACCGCTTCGTCGTCGAAACCCGCATGGCCCTGGGCGCCCGCTTGCTGGAGGTCGAGCTGGCTGCGGACGGGCGCGATGGCCGGAAGCGTACAGTGATCGGCTGCCCCCTTCGACAGAGGGGCCGGGACCTCGGCCTGATCGGCGTGGCCCTGACCCATGCCGAAGCCCCCGCCAGGAGCGAGCTGACAGAAGTCCTCGATCACTGTGCCCTCGGCATCGCGGCGGCTCTGTACAGGGTCGCCTCACGTGACGGCCGCGACGACCTCGAGGCTGCGGCGCGGATGGCCACGCAGATGCTGCAGCCGCTGGATCAGGTCGGCAGCGCGCTCGAGGCCCTCCGCGGAATCGACGCCCTGGATGAGGAGCACAAGGCCCTGGTGGCGAGACTCGGCGAGCAGTCTCGCCGTTTGCGGAAGATGGTGGAGCGGCTGGGGTACGGCGTCCGGGCGCGCGACGCGCGGGTCTGAACCGTAGAGAGATCATTCTGAACCGGGCCGCGCGCGCCAGCGAGCCCACCGAGGAGGCAATGGACCGGACGTGTCGAAGATTCTGATCGTAGACAATGACGGAAGGACGAGCAGCTCCGTGGCAATCGCACTGCGGACGGCGGGGTACGAGTGTGAGACTGTGGGCGGGGGCACGGAGGCCATCGCATCACTCCGCGAGGCGCCCTTCGATCTGGTGCTGGCAGAGTTCCGTCTGAAGGACCTCGGTGGTCTGGATCTGCTTCGCGCGATCAAGCGCGAGAGCCCGGCGACCGGCGTACTGATCATGACGTCCGTCGGCTGTGTAGAGAGCGCCGTCGAGGCGATGCAGCTCGGCGCGCTGAACTACCTGCGCAAGCCCCTCAAATCGACGGATCTGGTGGCTGCGGTGGAGAAGGCCATGGACCGGATCGGGCCGATCTCGGGCAGCCCGGAGAGCACCGAGCAAACGATGGTGGAGGATGACGATCTCGGATCCACGACGGGAATCGTGGGCCGATCGCCCGCGATCCGGGATCTGCTCGACATGATCTCGAAGATCTCCGAGACCGAGAGCAGCGTGCTGATCACCGGTGAGACGGGGACCGGCAAGGAGCTCATCGGCCGTGCGATCCATCGCATGAGCCGGCGGCGGCAGCGCGTCTTCTGTGCCGTCAACTCGGGCGCGTTTCCGGAGTCACTGCTGGAGAGCGAGCTCTTCGGTCATCGACGAGGCGCCTTCACGGGCGCCACGGCGAACAAGAAGGGCATCTTCGAGTACTCCCATCAGGGGACCGTCTTCCTCGATGAGGTCGCGGAGATGCCGCTCAGCATGCAGGTGAAGCTGCTGCGGTTCCTGCAGACCGGCGAGGTCAGGCCGGTCGGCGAGGAGAGCACGCGGCTGGTGGATGTCCGGCTGGTGGCGGCCACGAACCGCAATCTCGAGGAGATGTGCGGACGCGGCGAGTTCCGCGAGGACCTCTTCTACAGGCTGGCGGTGATCCCGGTTCATGTTCCGCCTCTGCGCGAGCGCCGCGAAGACATCCCGCTGCTGGCGAGCCACTTCCTGCGGCGCTTCGCCATGCGCTCGGGTAAGGCGCTGGACGGCATCGACGACGATGCGATGGATCGGCTCGCGTCCTATGACTGGCCGGGCAACGTTCGACAGCTGGAGAACTCGATCGAGCGGGGCGTGGCCCTCTGCCGCGGGACCCGGATCACCATCGAAGACCTGCCCGTGCGAATGCGCGAGGTGCGGCCCGCCGTGGAGGGCGAGGCGATCCACAGCCTCCAGGCGATGGAGCGCACCCACATCCTCAACACGCTCGACAAGGTCGGCTGGAATCGAAAGCGTGCGGCCGAACTCTTGCAGATCTCGACCACGACGCTGTGGCGCCGCTTGAAGGAGTTCGGAATCGAGACCGACGCGTCGCGAAGACCGATGGGACAGAGCCTTCGTGGGTAGGACTCCGATCCTCGCGCGCCGTGCGTGCAACGTGATCGATCAGCGCCCTGTGAGAGCGAGCGCATGAAGCCTGAAAGGGAGGGATCTTGGCTGACGACGACAAGAAGGACGAAGGTGGCGAAGGCAGGGGCAGGAGCCCGCTGATGCTGGTGATCGCGGCCGCGGTGATCTCACTCGCGCTCGGCGCCGGCGGCGCCTGGTTCGTGCTCGGCCAGCAGGAGCCCCCGGCGCCCGATCCGGCCACCGTGGAAGCGGCCGCTGCCGCGGCGGCGGAGGAGCGCGAGGCGAAGGGTGAGAGCTTCAAGGAACGGCTCTACAGTCTCGAGCCCTTCGTGGTCAACGTGACCGGTGACGGCTACAGCCGCTTCCTGAAGGTGAAGGTAGAGCTCGAGACCGACGAGCCAGAGCTGAAGGTCGAGCTGGACGCCCGCCGCCCGCAGGTACGGGACGCGATGATCGTGCTGCTCTCGAGCAAGCAGCTCTCCGACATCACCGACTTCG
>CAZQMY010000330.1:0-6990 GCA_964594405.1 uncultured Spirochaetaceae bacterium
GGAAGCATGGACCTGCAGCCGCGGTGGCGGCTGCTCGAAGGTCGACGATCGCAAGAGCATGGGAGCGATCCGGCTCCGGTCGAGCCCGCGGTACTCTCGGTGCCGTGCGGCGCGTGGACACCGGCAGGCGCGCGGCGGGGCGAACGTTCTCTCGATCCCCCGAAGATGGATCAGATGGATGGGATGGATGAGAGATGAATGACGTCCCTGGTCAGCGCGACCTTCGCATCGAGGCCTACGGCGAGGCTCGCCGATGGCAGAGAATGGAACGGCAGGGCGCCCGGGTGGAGAGCCGATCTCTCCCCCGGGCGCCTTCGATTCTGCGGCGACTTCGAGCCGCTACTCGACGATCGAACGCGCCCGAGCAGGGCCGAATCGCGCGATCCACGTCACCAGCGCGGCTGCGACGAGGAAGAGGCCGAGGCAGAGTGACCACCAGAGCCCGGGCAGGCCAAGGCCGGCGCGAACCGCCAGCCAGAAGCCAACGGGCAGCCCCACGACCCAGTAGCCGATCAAGTTGAAGATGGCCGCGGGTCGGGTATGGCCAACGCCGCGCAGCACGCCGCATCCGACGGCCTGCACGCCGTCGAAGAGCTGGAAGGCCGCGGCGATCGGGAAGATGGTGGCCGTCGCGGCGATGGCGCCGGGGTCGGCGGTGTAGAGCGTAGCGATGACACTGCGGCCGAGGACGAAGGCGCAGGCCGAGATGCACATCACGCCTCCCCCCATCGAGATGGCGATCCACGCCGAGCGCTGAGCCTCCAGTGGCCGGCGCGCGCCGAGCAGGTGGCCCACACGAGTGACGGTCCCCTGACTGATCCCCAGTGGCATCATGAAGGCCAGTGCCGCCATGTTCAGCACGATGGTGTGCGCGGCCAGCTCGGTCGGGCCGAGCAGCCCCGCGATCAAGGCCGCTGCGGAGAAGGCCCAGATCTCGAGCGATTGCTGGATGGCCACCGGGAAGCCGAAGCGGAAGATGCCCGCGATGGAGGCCGGTGAGATGACCTTCCAGGAGAACGCGACCCACGCGTCCCGGTGCAGCCCGAAGTAGAGAATCCAGGTGAACAGACCGAACATCATGAAGGCGCGGGTGAGCCCCGTAGCGATCCCGGCCCCCACCAGCCCGAAGGCCGGAATCGGACCCGCGCCGAAGATCAGCAGATAGTTTGCGGCGGCGTTGGCCAGATTGGCCAGCACCGTGATCCAGAGCGCGGGGCGCATGAGTCCGCGGCCCTGCAGATACTGGCGCATGGCGATGAAGAGCAGAAAGCAGGGCACGCTCGGGATCTGGACCTGCACGTAGCGCGCCGCGGCACCCGCGAGCGCCGGGTCCTGGCCGAGGGCACGCAGCGCCAGATCGGCTTGCGTGAAGAGCAGGGAGATGGGGAGGGCGACCAGCAGGGCCATCGCCGCCCCGCGCTGGGCCGTCAGCGCCAGGTGATCCGAGCGTCCGGCACCGTGGGCCTGGGTGATGAGCGGGTCGATCCCCTGGATCAGACCCTGTCCGAAGAGCAGCCAGCCATAGACCCACGCATTGGCGATGGATGCGGCGGCGAGGGCCTCGACGCTGATCCGCCCGACCATCATCGTGTCGACGAGCCCCATCGTCATGACGCCCACCTGCGCCCCCATCACGGGCACGGCCAACGCGACGAGGCGTCGCAGCTCCTCGGTCCACGGGATCATCCGTAGCGACCCGCATCATCGTGATCGTGCGCCCCGCTTCGTGATGTGGTGCGGACTCGGCGCACGGCGGGCCGGAGCGCGGCCGAGACTGGGCACTGCGATGACGGCGGCTGGACCATGTCGTCCTGGACCTCTACGGCCCGCCTGGCATCCGGGCGCGATCAGCGCGCAGGGCATCGCATCGACTTCTCTCTGGACGGGCGCGCCGCTAGAGTACCTCGCCGGGGCGCCGGGGCGCAGGAGAAATCCAGGGAAGTCATGAGGCGAGAGGCGGAGGCGCCGGAGGAAGGCTCGAGGCGGGGCGATCTCGCGTCGAGCCTGCGGGCCTTCGAAGCCGGCCCCCCCTGGAGGCGGGTGACTTCCTGGCTTCCGATCTCCTCTCTCGCCTTCGACCCCGCCTTCGACCAGCGCTTCGTCGTGAGCGAGGTGCTGCTCCTCGGAGCGGACTCTGCCGGTGTCCCGGTCAGGGCTCGGTCCACGCCTCGCGCGCCTTCGGCGCAACGGGCGAGCCGGCCCTCGCTCTTCGGCCTGCTCGGCCGAGTCGACGACGGCCCGCTCCTGGCCGCGATGACCAGGGCGGCCGGGGGCATCGTCATCGCAGACCAGTGGGCCATCGAGCGGATGGGCTCCATTGCCCTCGTGTTCGGGCTGCCCCTGATCGTGGTGGTCTGGTGGACGCGTCATCAGGCCTCGTCTCGCGACGCCACGAGCCCAGAGGCTCGGGAAGGGCCGCGGTGAGGCGCTCCATCCGCGCGCTCGCGGTGGTCGTCGGGGCGCTCCTCGCGCTCCTGGTCCTGACGACGGCCGGGGCCTGGCTGGCCCTGTCGAATCTCGACTTCGATCGATTCAAGGGCCAGCTCGAGGCCATCGCGAGCGCCCAGGTCGGGTTCGTCGTCGAGATGAATGGGCCGCTCGAGCTCTCCCCCTCGCTGATCCCGATGCTCGAGGCGCGCGCCCTCGTCGTTCGCCATCCCGATGCGGTCTTCGAGACGCCCCTGCTCAGCGTGGAGCAGGCGCGATTGAAGGTGGACCTGCTGCGCTTCGTCCTCGATGGCGTACTCGCCTTCGACGAGATCGCCGTCGCGGGCGCGCGCATCCGGCTCGTCGAGATCGACGACGGTCGCGCCAACTGGCGCCTTCCGACGCGCCCGAGCGAGCAGACGGAAGCCGGCGATCGCGCGCTCGACATCCGCGCGCTTCGCATCGACGACCTCGGACTCTCCATACGCTCAGGAGATGCCGACGCGCGTGAGCTCGTCACCCTCGAACGAGGTGTCGCCCGTGCGGAACGGGGCACGGAGAGCGTGGCCCTGGAGCTGGAGGGCGCGATTCTCGGCGTACCGGCGGAGCTGCGAGGTCTGCTCGGTGCATCCTGTACACCCGAGCGGCAAGGCCGCGCCCCCTGTCCGGTGGAGCTCACCCTGTCCCTTCGATCGGGCCAGCTGCAGGCCATCGGCCAGATCGCCCGCATCGACCAGGCGGAGGACTTCGGACTGGATCTCTCGCTGCGCGGCGGCCACCCGAAGCCGCTCATCCGAGCGCTCGGCATGACTGCTCCGGAGTGGCTGCGTGATGCGGATCGGATCGAGGGCCGGGCGAGGTTGATTCGGCGGCGGGACGCGTTCGCGCTGGAGGACGCGGCCGTCACGTTTCACGGCGGGCCGGGCGAGGCGCTGCAGGTGGTCGGGGGCATCGAGGATCCCCTGGGCGGGGTGAAGGGCACCCTGGCGCTCTCGATCGAGACACCCGAGACCAGCGGGCTGCTGGAGCGTTTCGGGTGGAGCGTGCCGGGACTCGCGCGCGGCGTTGCGCGTGGGCGCTTCACTGGCGGCCCACAGAGCTGGGCGCTCGAGGTCGACGCGCTCGACATCGACACGCGCGAGGGGCTCGCGGCCCGGGCTCGCGCTCAGCTGGAGGGCGGCAGGGAATCGGCGGGGCTGCGCGCACGCATCGACGCGGAGCTGGTTGAAGGGTCAGCGCGAGGCGCGATGGCGTGGGTCGCCGAGCTCCTCGCGGCGCAGCAGGCGGATCTTCCGGCAGGCATGCTCGCGTCGGCGATGCAGGTCGCGGATGCACTGGAGGTCGTTCGCGGACTCGTCACGATCCAGCTCGCCGATGCGCGCTGGGCCGCGCCATCGCTCGAGGTCGGGGTGGGGCGCCGGAATGGCACATGGGGCGTGGCCACGGGGTCGCTCGCGTCGATCGCGCCGCTGCAGGGCATCGACCTCGCGCTGGAGGTGGGCAGTGGCGCTGTGGGCGAGCTCCTGGCCAGCGGTGGGCCGCGCCCTTTCTCCGAGGAAGAGGCCTGGCTCCTGACCGAAGGGCGCGCAAGAGCACGCCTCACCGACCGCTGCGACGATTGTGCGTCCGGGCGATCGGGCGAGCGGTCGGACACGCCGACGCCGTCGCTACGGCTTCTGGACCTGCAGGTGGATGCCCGGGGCGCCCAGGATGTCCACGTCGTGGCGAGCGCGGAGAGCGTGGAGCTCGCGGACCCACTCGGCTCGACGATTCGCGCTGAGGTGCGCGCTCCGAGCCTCTCCGCCCTGGGGCAGGTGAGCAACCGCCCCCTGCCGAAGACGGCGCCCGTGCGGCTCGAGGCCCGAATCCGCAGGGAGGGCGCGCGGACGTTCGCCGAGGAGATCCTCATCGTGATGGGCCAGTCGAAGGCCTCCGGCCATCTCGCCATTCACTTGGCTGACGGCCGTCCGAAGATCACGGGCGCCTTGAAATCCCAGGTGATCCACCTCGAGGATCTCGAGAGCTTGCCGACGGACGCGGGCCAGACCGTCGAGGCGCAGTCGAGTCCACTCGAGCTTCCCATCCAGGACCTTGCCCGGGTCGACGCCCAGCTCTCTCTCGCCGTGTCCCGCCTCGTCGGCGTCGGAAACATGAGGCCGGTCGCCGGCGAGGCTCGACTCGAGCTGGCCGGTGGAAGGCTCCGGATTCGCGATCTCGTCCTGCGGTTCGGCGACCAGCGGATCCGTGCCCACGCTGAGGTCGATGCACGACCGGATTCACCCCTCTTCAAGCTGAGGGCGGTGGGGGCAGGGCCTCGGTTGGAGCACATCATGAGCGAGCTCAGCTCCGAGTACATCGGGGAAGGGCTGCTCGAGTTCGGCGTCGACCTCGTGGCCAAGGGGGCGAGGCCCCGGGACTGGCCGCGCAGCCTGGACGGTGACCTCTTCGTCGCCGTGAGGGACGGTGCGTTGGCGCGCGCCTACGCCGAAGTCCTGCAGATCGACATCATCGATCGGATGAACCCGACTGCAGCGCCGCCCACTCCGACCGTCGCCATGCCCTGCTTCGTCGTGGATTCGCGGATCGACTCGGGGCGCGCGAGGATCGAGACCATGATGCTCGATACCGAGGACAAGCGGATCCTCGTCTCCGGCGAGATGGATCTGGGAGATCGCACGCTGGACCTCCTCCTCACGCCGCTCTTCAAGGACTTCCGTCCGGGGACGGTCACGGCTGCCGTGCGCGTGGGTGGGACCATCGATGCCCCACGCGGGCGCGTCGAGCCGCTCGCGACGGCGAGCGCTGCGACGAAGGAGACCATCGAGAGCGTCGTGCAGCCGATTCGACGCGTGCTGCCTCGCGTAGGATCGATGATCGACACCGCGAGGCGTAGAGCCGCCCGCGCCGCCGGCTCTACAGTGTGGGCACCCTACGAGGACTTCGGTTGCGACCGCGTCCTTCAGACTGAGCGGATCGAGCACGCCCGTCGTGGCCCACGGCCCTTCGGTGAAGCCCCGTGACCGAGGTCCTCGGGGAGTGGGTCGCAGCAACGCCGCGCTGGCTCCTGGAGCTGCTCTTCCTCGTCTACCTTCTCGGCAGCATCGGCCTGGTGGTGGCCGAGCGGCGTCATCCCCGAACGACGCTGGCCTGGGTCCTCGCCCTGATCCTGCTGCCGGTGCTCGGGCTCATCTCCTACATCGTCTTCGGGCGCCGTCCCTATCGTCGACACGTGCGCCGCTGTCGGCGGCGGCGCGACGCCGCACGGCACGCGCGCTGGCAGGTGGCGCACCTCGAGACGCTGCCCGCCGAACTCACGGGCGCCGAGCGGGGCCTGATCCGGCTGGCGCTGCGATCGGCGAACGCGCCGCTCCGGCGGACCGATCGCGTTCGTCTCCTCGGCGCCGGCGAGGCGTGCTTCCGTGCGATCTGCGATGCGATCGCGGGCGCCCGTGAGTTCGTGCACCTCGAGTTCTACATCTGGCGGGACGACGATACGGGTCGAGCCCTGACGGCGCTGCTCACCGAGCGGGCGCGGGCCGGCGTCAAGGTGCGGATCCTCCTCGATTCCCTGGGCAGCCTCTCCCTGCGAGAGCAGCATTTCGCGGAGCTGATGCGCGCGGGCGGAGAGGTGGCCTGGTTCGCGCCGATCTTCGCGCCCGGGCTGCGCTCTCCACGTGCCAACTTCCGCAACCACCGCAAGCTCATCAGCATCGACCAGTACGTCGGCTTCGTGGGTGGACTCAACGTCGGCGACGAGTATCTCGGCGAAGCCGAGAGCGGCGGGCTGTGGGAGGATCTCTTCATCCGAATCGAGGGCAACGCAGTCATCGGGCTAGAGACCGTATTCGCCTCGGACTGGGAGGATGCGCACGGCGGCCCCACTGGCTCCGAGCCATGCGAACGGGAGGGCGAGCCACGCCGCTCCGCTCAGGGGGCCGGTCCACTGGTGCAGATCATCCCCAGCGGCCCCGACGCCCCGATCAGCACCGCGATCTCTGCTCAGTTCGCTGCGAGCATCGCCGCCGCGCAGGAGCGTTGTTGGATTGCCACGCCCTATCTGGTGCCCGATGACGCACTCCAGCTCATGCTGGAGACGGCAGCGCTGCGCGGCGTCGACGTCCGGCTCCTCGTCCCGGGGCGAAGCGATCAATGGCTCGTGCGCCAGGCTTCGAGCAGCTACTACGATGGCCTGCTCGAGACAGGATGCAGGATCTACGAATATCCGAAGATGCTGCACAGCAAATATCTGCTGGTCGACCGCAGCGTCAGCGCCGTGGGCTCGGCGAACATGGACATCCGCAGCTTCCACCTCAACTACGAGATCACTGCAATGTTCTACGACGCCGGAGTCAACGCCGACCTCGCCGCGCTCTTCGAGCATGATCTCCGCAGCGCCGTCCGCGTCCTCCCTCGAGATCGCGCGCGTCTGACCTGGTCGAGGCGCTTCATCGAGGCCTCCGCGCGCGCACTGTCGCCTTTGCTCTAGCCGGCTGGTCGTGTTTCGTGCGCGCCACTTGGATCGTGACCCGTAGAATGGGCCTGGCACGAAGCGTGCGATGGCCT